>NZ_QSUR01000002.1:0-383015 GCF_003439055.1 Bacteroides sp. OM05-10AA | reverse complement strand
ATTTATTCACAATAGAAGAAGTACCACCAAATTTGACGAAGAACCTTTCTCCAAACTCTTTTTCCCACTCTTCGACAAACAGTTTGCCTATCTCTTCGAAAAAAGGTGAATCCGGTGGCAATACATAGGCGTTGTACTCTTCATCAAAACCACCCCACCGCATGTGCCGGAATTGTGTGTCGGGATGTTTCTGGACGAATCCTTCCGGCACGAAACCTGCAAACGCGGGTGCTATGGGCTGCATACCCAACTCGCGCATACGGGTCAGGATTTGATGCTGCAAAGCGATTTGGTTCTGTTGCCAGGCATCAGATAAAGGACCGTCCCACTTGTTCAGATTGCCCATGCGATGCCAGGGAAGGTGTGCAGGGGCAGTGAAAAACTCACGGATTTCTTCTTTGTTCAATCCCATACGCAGCCATACCCGTTCCGCAATGGCTTCGCTGGCCACGGTAGCCAAGGGCATATTTACACCATAAAGAGCCATCCTGTCAATTTCCTTTTCCCAACGCTCCCAGTCCCAGTAAGGGGTAGTGTAGCCGAATGTACAAACATTAAGGAAATAGCGCAACTCATAAGGGGACACCTGTTCATACAATTCATAATCGGGCCACGGCATCACCGACGTTATATGTTCACCGCTCCATGTTTTCATACTCTTGCAGGCCTCTTTCATGTACGTATGAAAAGCGTAACAGATAGCAACGGAGCTACTTCCCCTTAGGGTAAGCCGGCCGTCGCTTGCTATCACTTCGAATATATCTTTACCGTCGGATGGTTCGATATATTCAAAGTGGATAGACTGTGCTCTTTCCCCAATCTGACGTTCTATTAACTGTTTGGCGGGGGTGATAATATCCGTCTTAGGCTTGTGGCATGAGCAGAAAAAAAGCGTTGCTGAAATCAGTAAATACTTGATTATTGTATGTATCATAGAAAATCATAAATGTTATAAGTGAGTATCAATATTTTTTCTTCGATGCTTCTTTCACATATTCCAGTTCCGTAATAATCGGTAAATGGTCTGACAAAAGCGACTGGACAGTTTGCGTACTAATCACGCGCCATCCTTTTTGCGGGTAAGCAAACAAGTAATCGATCTTAATCACAGGTTTCCATGCCGGCATTCCAAAATCATCGTTGCTTGCAGCAAACCAGCTATCCATACCACGTATTGCCTCGGAGTAATGACGCGCGTTGAAATCACCTCCCAAAATTACAGGATATTTATAATTTTTGAAATGCCCGGTAATAAATTTTATTTGCTCCGCCCTTGTTTCTTGAGAGTTGACGTCCAGATGCGTAGAGGTAAAAACAATGGTATCATTACCCATTTCGAATAATCCCTCCAGCATGGCCCGCCTCTCATGCTCTTTGACCGGATGGGGCAGCATTATCTTTTGAACAGAAATATATGGATATTTACTTAACATCCCAATACCGTAATAACCGGTAGAATAGTCAATCGTTTTTCCGTAAAGCCCAAACATCCCTGTATGATAGGCAAGTTCGGATATAAAATCCTTCCCCTTCTGATGCGGGGTACGCTTACGGTCTGTTTTGCTATCCACTTCCTGAAGCGCCACAAAATCAGGCTTGAAGGATTTGATGTGATGAGCAAGTTCCTCTAAAGATGCCAGTTCGCCAAATCTTAAATTATAGGTCATTACCCGCACCCGTAGAGTATCTTGCGCATAGGCAACGCCCAAAGTCAGGCATAAAAACAATAATAAATATTTTTTCATTGAATACATGGTTTCTATTTTTTAATGATTACTTTTCCCAGCCTGGATTTTGTCCTAACAGAGGATTCTTCTGACGCTCGGGATTAGGCACGGGCCACAAATAATGTTTCGTTGCGTCGAAGTAGCGTGCTCCGCCTTCCGCGGTAGACTTTTCGTAGATAACATCACCAAACTCATCTACTCCGGTATCGGGATACGGGTTGGCGCCCAAATCATTCATACAAACTTTCAGGCTGGGACCGGTGATGGCACGTCCAAAGCGAAGTTCGCCTTCACGCCAGCGCATCACATCGGCGTATCTTGTTCCTTCACCTGCCAACTCAATGCGACGTTCTCTTCTCAATTCGGTTTCGAGATCCATCCCCCATGCGCTAAGCTCGTCAAGGTTCATACGATGCATATTCACACGATCTCTAAGCCTGTTGATGGAGTAATCAATCTGTGTTTGTGTCAGTTTCTTGCCTTGTAGTTCGAAAGTGGCTTCGGCATAAATCAGCAAGATTTCGGCAAAACGGATGACATTGAGATTCCCATGCCCACCCACACTCGAGCCGGCCAAATCAATATCGTTATACTTTTTCAGATAGAAACCTGTACGGCTATTTGCCCCCACACGGTTATTATCTTGCAATGAAGCAAAACGAGGCAGATTAAATATCTCGTTGGCCTTATCCGTATCAGGATCACCGTCATCTCCTCCCGGCCATTTGTCACCCGGAGCATATAAAGTCATCTTCATTCTAGGATCTCTGTTCTGGAAGTAATCCACATAATGCTCTTCAGGCGACTTGTATAACGATGAGGTCTGCACACCGGTCTTTTTATAATATTCCAATCCGGTTTTTGCCGGTTTACCGTCTGTACACAGATAAGCATCCACTAATGACTTCGTTGGATTGAGACGTATATAGTCTGTCGGACTGCAAGTTTCATTGGGTAGACTTTGTGTACGGATTTCGGGTACAAAAAGGCTATATACGATGGCTTCGATATTTTTCGGATCATTCTCGACATCTCCTTCGTGATGAAATAGCTTTTCATATTCATACAGGCCATAGGGACTGTTTTCGATGATATATTCACTCGTTTTTGCAGCCAGTTCCCATCTTTCGTTTTGCAAGGCAATACGTGCCAATATGGCTAAAGCGCCCCAACGGTCGAGTCTTCCCAGTTTATCGCCCGTATACCTTTCTTCAGGCATACGCTCTGCCGCCCATTTCAAATCTTCGACGAGCTGGTCGATGACTTTCTCTCTGGGAGTACGTTCGATATATGCATCTTCGGGCTGGATGACTTCTCCTACCCAAGGTACATCACCCCAAAACACCGTGAGGTAAAAGTACATAAGCGCCCGGATGGTTTTTACTTCTGCGGCATAAACGTCCTTCTTATTTTGAGCTACCTGCGCTTTATTATAGTTGTCCAGAAAATTATTGCAGCGATAAATATAGCTATACGCTCCTGTCCAATAGGTAGTGAAGGGGAAGCCGTCAGTATAAGAGTGCTTGCCTCCCGAAACCTTACTTAGTCCACTAGTAATATTCCCCCACATAACAGTTTCGGCCGTCGATTCGCTCCAATTCACGAGATAGTCTTTTTGTAAAGCTTCGTAACAGGGAGGCAAGGCATTTTTAAGCTGATCTTCATTCACCCAGAATGTCACATTGTCCGGCTCGTTAGGGTTCGTTCTATCCAGAAAATCGCTACATGAGGTAACTATACCAAATAAAGCAATGATTAAAAAGTATTTTGAGTATTTCATCTTTATAGTCGTTTAATAGGTTAGAATGTTATTGATAATCCAAAAACATAGGTTTTTACTTGCGGATAGACATCTCCGCTGGTGGTCCTCACTTCAGGGTCATAAGCTCCGAAGTAATCGGTTTTAGTAAACAAGTTATCTGCCGAAGCATATACTCTAAGACTATTAATGCCAAGAGGTGCCACCATTCGGGCAGGAAAACGATAACCTATCTGAATATTCTTCAGGCGCAAGTACGATGCATCCTCTTTCCAGTAGTCACTGAAGAGTCTGTTGTGCTCCTGCGACTGATAAAGTCTGGGATAAGAAGCATTTGGATTCATAGGCGTCCATCTGTCAAGATGCTCTTTTTTAGGGATTGAGTAGTCATTGATAAACGCATGCCGAGCCTCATCCTCAAGGTAACCGGCAACTTTGCCTACGCCTTGCAAATAGAAACTGAAATCAATGCCTTTCCATTCCAAACCACCCTTGATTGCATAAGTGTAATGGGGCTCTTTCTCGCCAAACACCACTTTGTCGTAGTCATCAATTACCCCATCGGGAGCGCCGTCAGGACCACTGATGTCCCGATACTTAATATCTCCGGGCTGTACAATGCCGTTTTGTGATGCAACAAGAGGAAATTTTGGTTTCTGGTACTTACCTGTAGTTGTATTCACCGATTCGAAGTCATACACTTGCGCCAGCCCATCAGTCAGATAACCATAGAAAGCACCTATCGGATCACCTACCCGACGATACGAACCGGAAGCCGTACTGGTCAGCGACTCCGGAGTTCCACCCAAATCGGTAATCTTATTACGGGCGTCCGACAGATTGAACCCGAGATTGTAATTTACATTTCCAATCTTATCACGCCATGACAGATTAAGTTCCCATCCTTTGACATCAATCTTACCAAGATTGACATAACCTACGTTACTACTGGAAACCCCGACAATAGCCGGAACATCGGGACGAACCAATGCATCAATATTTTCTTTCTTATACCAATCAAAGTCCACATTCAGTCTATTGTTCAAAAAACTAAGGTCTACCCCGAAATTAAGCATGCGGATGGTTTCCCACTTGATGTCGGGATTACCGATTTTGTTTTGCCAAAGTCCCATAACAGGTGTATTAGAAGCTCCGATAGGATAAGACTCTTCGGTTATGATAGGTGACAAGTAGGGGTAGTAATTACCGGGAATGTTTTGATTTCCCAACTCACCCCAGGAAGCACGCAGCTTACCCGAGCTCAATACCGAAGTAGCGAACTCCATGAATTTTTCACGTGAGAAGTTCCATCCTGCCGAGAACGATGGAAAATATCCCCAGCGATTGCCCTTGGCAAATCTTGAAGTTCCGTCGGCACGCAGGTTAGCTTCAAACAGGTATTTACCGTCAAAAGCATAGTTGATACGACCAAAGTAAGAACGCAAAGCCCACTCATCTTTTGTTCCGCTATTCATAAAATTAATCATTCCGGCACTAATAACGTGAATATCTTCAACCATCACATTATCACGTGTAGCACCCAGTGTGCTTCTGTTTTCCCACTCTTGCGAAAATCCCATCAATGCTCCCAACTCGTGGCGTCCTATGGTCTTATTAAAGTTCAGGGTGAATTGCAACGTTTGGGTCATAACGTCGAGATGGCTTTGTGAGATATAGTCCTTGGCATCTTCATTTGCTTTCAACGGGCTACCGTCCGAGTAATAAGACAACATCTTCGGGTTAAACTCATCCACCTGGCGGGTATATATATTTGCAGAGTACTGCATACCTACGTTCAGTCCGTCTATAATTTTGAGATCTGCATTGAAAATACCATTGAGCACGCGTGTTTTCCGTTCTTCCATTCCCGACTCATAAGCTACCTGCAAGGGGTTACGTACCGAACCGTACGACCAGTTCTCACTATCTACCATCCGGCCATTCTCGTCAGGAATTTGCCACATGACGGGAAGTAACGGAGACATACGCTGTGACAGGCGGAATACTCCTGATGTGCCGCTATAACCTAAGTCCTTTTTATAGAAATCGACATAGCTCATCTGTCCGGTCAGTTTCAGACGATCATACACCTCCGTGTTTACACTGATACGCGCATTATGTCTTTTGGAACTATACCCGTCACCTACAACCAGTCCATCCTGATCCAGGAAACCATACGACATAAAAAATCCGGTTTTCTCGCTTCCACCCCGTGCACTTACATTATGCCCCGTTTGAAAAGCCCGGCTTTTGTATATTTCGTCAATCCAGTCAGTATTGGAATATTCGTTGGGATACAGTCCCGAATCATATTTATCGAAAGCCTCTTGTGTATAGGGCTTGGAAAATCCGGCAGCACTCATGGCTTCGTTGGAGAGTTCCATGTATTCCCTTCCGTTAACAAGTTCGGGCAATGCTGTGGGAGTCTGGAATCCGGCATATCCGTTATATTGGAATACTACACGCTCTTTCTTTTCTCCCTTTTTAGTCGTTACAAGAATAACACCGTTAGCGGCACGTGCTCCATAAATGGCCGATGAGGCGGCATCTTTCAGTACTGATACGCTTTCGATGTCCGAAGGATTCAATAAGTTAATATCTCCCCCGGCTACTCCGTCAATCAGGATCAAAGGTGCTGTACTACTATTGATGGTTCCCGTACCACGAATGTTGATGCTGGGCACAGCACCCGGCTGCCCCGAAGAAGAAACGATACTAACTCCAGGTAACAATCCTTGCAGACCCGTAGTTACGTTAGTTATAGGTCTATTCTCAATAGCCTCCGCTTTAACCATAGATACAGCACCTGTTACATTCACTTTCTTTTGCACGCCATAGCCTACAACTACTACATCTTCCAGGCTGACAGCATTTTCTTTCATCACCACGTTTACTGTCGTTGCTTTCGCTATGACGCTTTCTTCACGGTAGCCGACGTATGAGTACCGAAGTGTACTTCCATAAGGTACCTTGATGGAATACTGACCATTGATATCGGTGATTGTACCTGTAGTCGATCCCTTTACCGATACGGTGGCTCCGATGATCGGTTCCGTATTCTCGTCAGTAACTTTACCTTTCACATACAGTTCCTTCTTCTCTCCTTGCGAATCAACAGGTTCAGTTTTATTTTGATATTCTTTATTATAAAATAAAATACTGTCATCCAGGAAACGGAACCCAATGTTAGTCCCTTTTAGCAAAAGAGTTAGTGCTTTGTTTACATCTGTGTCTTTTACCTCCAATGACACTTTCCTACTCGTATCCACAAATTCTTTACTATAGGCTACATTCATCGATGCCTTCTCTGCTATCTGACTGATAGCTTCTTTAAGAGGAAGCTCTTTGATACTAACCGATATTTTTTGCTGTTGTGCATAAACAAAAGCAGTGACAAATATGCACATTAGGGTTACAATACACCTTCTGCCGGTGGATGAAAAAGGAGAATCTTTTTCCATAATATTAGTCTTTAAAGTTAATAGTTCAATATCTATTAGCTAATACACAAGAGGTATTAAAAAGTATTACGGCAAATAAGTTAATGAATATTAATTTGAAATATATGAGAAAATTTACCGGAAATCAATCCATACTTGATAAAAAAGAAAGAAAACACTTCAAAGGTATCGTTTTTAATAGCAAAAATAGAAAGGGGTAGATAATATTTTCTCATTTAATGCATAAATTAGTGTCTTTACCTGAAATAATTAATACCTTTGAGTGCACGAATTAATTCATTTGACTATAGTGTTTCTTTCGATAGACTATAGTCAAATAAAAGAAGCACTATAGTCAACGATTTAAATGACTATAGTCAAACGAATAAAATCATGTAGCCGGAGACAATATTTACTGAATAACTAAAAACAAAATAAGACATGAGTGTTTATTATGATCTTTATGCCAGTGGCAACCCACAAAAAAAGGATGAGCAGCAACCACTTCACGCACGAGTGATTCCATCAGGAACTCTTGATGCTAAGAAGTTTATAGAATTAGTATCTAAAAGCAACGCCTTCAGTCAGGCTACCATTGAAGGATGCTTGCAAGCAGTCACCGATGAGTTACAACATTGGTTGAAACAAGGCTGGATTGTGGAAGTCGGAGAATTAGGCTATTTCTCCTTATCGCTGAAATGCGACCATCCGGTAATGGAGAAGAAAGAAATCCGCTCTCCTTCCATCCACCTGAATAAAGTAAACCTGCGCATCAACAAAAAATTCCGTGAGAACATGGAGCCATTACCGTTGGAACGCATGGAATCACCTTACCGAAGCAATGGCAATCCCGATGAAGACAAATGCCTTAGCATCCTTATGCAACATCTGGATGAACAAGGTTGCATCACTTGTGTCGATTTCACGAGACTAGCCGGCATAAGCCGATACAAGGCAACTATACTGTTAAATACCTATTTAGAAGAGGGAATTATACGAAAATATGGTGGAGGTAAGACGGTGGTATATTTAAAGAAATAGAAAAACAAAGAAAATAGGATAGTCTGTTCCAATATGAAAGTTCTTCAAGTATTTACACCCTTCATGAAATCAGATGATAGTTCACTGGAGTATCATAGCCTATGGCAAAACAAGGACGTGTTTCCGACTGAATACCAAGATAACGAAAACACTTGTAGACAAAGTTGTCACTAACGGTGGCTCGAAGCTCATTACGTATGAAAGCTACCACCCAACGGTATCCATGGGTAGAATGTTCCGAGTGCATCTGCTCAACGAACTCCACCATCGTTTCCCTATTAAGGTCACGCGTAGAGGGATCACGACGCTTCCATTTATAGTAACCTGCACGGCTTACGCCCATCATGGCGCAAATATCCGTTATTGCAAAATCTCTTGACAGCATGTCGACTATTTTGAATTCTTCGTTTTTAAACAAACATACTCCGTTTGCCCAACCTCGTTCGTCCGCACCGCATAATTTTTTTTAGACGTTCATTCTCTATACACAAGCGTAAGATTTCTCGTTTATAGAATTCCTCCGTGCGGTCAATACCCTCAGGAAGTACATCCTTTATCTCTGCGTCAGCACGTACCAAAGCTTCAAGACCGCCCTCATCGTACTGTTTGAGCCATTTTCTGAAGACTGTGTCGGAGATGTCGTTAACTGTACAGCACTTCAACGGATTCTGCAAGAAATATCTGGGCGATATGCCGGGCAACCTGTGGAAAGCGATGGATGAACGAAAGAAAAAGAAAAAACGGATAAAAGGAACGTGAGTTCGTGACGCTCCGGTGAAAGCGGAAACGGACGGGGTGATCGTCGTCTACAGTCAAGGGATTGCAGATATACTGCTAGATAACGGGCTGGCGGTGAGAAGGTACGTCCCAACTGTTTTGAGGCACTGTATCATATACCAATACCGGGCCTTGAGGTCTTTTGCCTTTTGCATCAGAATAACATTGTGTGACCAGCTTAGTTGTTTAACCGACAATGTCATGAAAACTAACTGCAAATGCAAAACAGGTTGTTGCGTATTTGTAAGTTGTTGACTATATTCATTATAGAACTGAACTATCACCTGACAGTTTCTTACGGAGAAGCCTTTGATAAGAGGCGTTCTGTCTTTGGTGGCGAGTTCGGTAACCTGTTTGTCGGCAAGTTGTTTGTCGCCCTTGTCGCGGAAGACGGTAAGCCTACAATCCACGTTGCTACATTTGGTACCTTCGGGTAGAAAAATACTTTTTCTTGAGTAATAAATAAAGCAGCAGCCTACTCTCCTAATTTTATTCCATTGTTAGTTATACTTTTTAATTCTCTCTCCAGTTACAGTACAGCTTCCTTAACAATGTTTGCTGCTTGTGACTCAATACACGGTCTAAAGTTCCCTGAATACCGCTATCTTTATCATATATAGCATCATCTTGCAAATATGATGTTAATCCCTCAATCAGAACTATCGGTACAACATATTCTCTAACTACTTCGTCATTATTAAGTTCCACGACCAACATCTGATTCACTTTATTGAGAGCTTCAACAGCTACAGGATTAATATCTTCTAAAAATACAGCAGACGAATTATTCCGGAATAATATAGTAAAGTTTGAATTATCGCAAATAAAACATGGTTTTCTAGGTCTTCCATTCCGGGATCTGATTAAAAGACATAGTTCTCCTGCGGCATTTTGCAATATATTAAATTCGTTCTCGGCCACATTATCTTCACAATTAACATTTCTTGGATCAGCTCTATTGTTTCTACTATTCTGCAAGACACTTTTTAAAAATTCAATATCAAAATCACCTAAATCTTCTCTCAACAATTTATAAGCTCTTTCTTTATCCAGTTCCTTTTGAAGCCGGGGAATATTATTCAACACACTTTCTTTTAAAATATCGAATGATAGAGCTGGCTCTGGGATTCCATCAATATGATGTTTCTTATTAATATAGTAAGTAAGTTCCGGAGACATCTTTACTTCCTCTATCCTAAAAGGAATGATAACTTTCTCCTGGTTGAAAGCTATATCTATTTCACTTTCTACATGGGAAGAGCAGTTAGAATAACTCGAAAAGATAAAAAGCACGATCTGTGATTCGGTTATCGCTTCAATTATTTCCCGTGCATATGACTTACCACCATATACATTCCTGGGAGCAATCCAACAAGTTAGACCGGCTGCTTCTAACATGGCACATACATCAAATGCAACCCCACTGTCTTTACTGGAATAAGATATAAAAACGTCGTATTTCATAATGTCTATATGTTAATAATATCAGGATAATTAACTCTTAACTAATAATGATAAAGTGCCAGGTAACTATTTTTCCAATTTTAATGAGAAAATGCTCTGGGCTATTTCTGCCAAGACGCTATCGGGAACTATAGTCCGGTCCACTTCCTCTAATTTCTCATTCAATAATCGGAAATCATGAACCTCCTCATACTCATCAAAACGATCTCCCATTTTTTCCTTCATTATTTCAACTACTAAAGCACTCGCCCGTTGTGATACACATAATTCTTCAAAAGCTTTCAAATATGCCAGTGAATCGTTCTTCTCCATTATTTCAAGGGTGTCTATCTTAGCACTATAATCACCATGAGAATTAGTTCCTGTCGCTTCTATATATAGATATTTCTTATCTTTATCAGTATTAGAAGAAACACCGATACAACAGGAAAAAATGACCATTGATATAGCACTTACTATAATAATCTTTCTCATATTATTAAATTTCGGGGGGGTAACCTCGTGTTAGTTCTGTTTTATTGTTGCTAAAGGTAAGCATTATTCTTTTATAATGAACTATTCAGGTGAGATATTTATTCAATAACACTAACCGATGGAAAATAGGATGGTTTAGGGTGGTGCATTGACGAAGCCAAGACCATACTCTGCTTACCTATCACACGATTCCAATTTTCAATCAATGCTGTTGCAGAATAATGAAAAATGAACCGCAGCCCTAACCTATCATTGATCTTATATTAAGCCTTTTAGAAAAAACAAGCAAAAAGTATCTATTTATAGATGCGGCTGCGATGATGTAAATATTAAGAAACGTATAAGCAGCTATATAACAGTCTATTGTCTCAATATTAATTATTTTATTAACGCACTTCTTCAAAATCGCTTGCACAGCAAATTCCGATACCATATCTTTGCAACGTGATCACAAAATAATAACTAGATTTACTAACGATTAAAACTATTAAAAATTATGGCACTGAAATATGTAGTCAAGAAAACAACCTTTGGCTTTGATAAGGAAAAAGCTGAAAAATATGTAGCAAGACCATTCAACGTGGTTACTGTTGATTTTAAAATGCTATGTGACCAGGTAACAAAAGTAGGGTTCGTTCCACGCGGTACTGTAAAATCAGTACTCGACGGATTGATAGATTCGCTGATAACCTATATGGAAATCGGGGCTTCGGTAAGCCTTGGAGAATTCGGAACATTTCGTCCTTCATTCGGATGCAAAAGTCAGGATGATGAAAAAGGAGTGACTACGGACGCCCTAAAGAACCGTAAAATAATTTTCACTCCTGGAAGCATGTTTAAAGGCATGATAAAATCAATAAGTATCCAGAAATTGGATAGTTCTAAAACCAACAGTTCTCCCACGCCTGATGATGGAAAGGGAGACGATAAAGGAGAAGGAGGTGGTAGCGGAGAAGCACCGGATCCGGCAGCATAAGAAACGGTATTAATATGTAAAAAATCGGGTTTGACATTGTTCAAGCCCGATTTTTTCTATTATCTAAAATACTACTTTCTATCAGTTAACACCTTTATCGAATCCCGTTTTATAATATTAGGTTTCAAAAGAATCTCCGAATGTAGTTCAGTTTCTTCCAAAATCTTCTGCATCAACATTTTTACAGCAATAATGCCAATATTCTCCAGTGATTGTGCAATACGAGTTATAGGAGGATTTAGATAGTCCAGATATAAGTTATCATCAAACGAAATGATAGACATATCTTGAGGAATTCTCACTTTATGCTCATTTAATGCTTTGACGGCTCCCAAAAGAATTGTACTACTTAACGCAAATATAGCAGTAGGTTTTGTAGTAGAGTTCAGAGCCAACTTAGTCTCAATATAACCATTCTGAATTGAGAACTCATTTCCTCTTATCATTGCGTTATCCTGATAACCAGCTTCGCGAAGCGCATCAAGATACCCGCGCACACGTTCCTTAGTTGTTATAGAAATATCCGGCCCCTGAATACAGAGAATCTTACTATGCCCCGATTCTAATAATAATTTCGTTGCCTGATAAGCTCCTACATAATTATCAGTAGCTACGTATGGCAAATTATGCTTCTCAAAATAGCGGTCAATCAGCACAATCGGAGTTTTAGTACTAATCTCCTCGAGTTTAGAAGGGTTTTCACCAGTCGGAACCAAAATAATTCCGTCTATCTTACGTGACAGAAGCGAATCAATAGCTTTATTTTCCTGAACAGGATCTTCCAGGGTATCGATAAGCATGACAGTATAATTATAACGTTGTGCTTCACGGATGACAACACTTGCTATATTGGCAAAAAAAGGATTATCTATGTGTGGTACAAGAAGGCCTATAGTATATGTCGTGTTATTGCGCAAACTTTGCGCAACTATATCAGGCTGATAGTCCAATTCTTTAACGGACTGCAAAATAACCTCCTTAGCAGACTGGCTGATCCTATATTTCTCTGATTTCCCATTTAACACTCTGGAAATCGTAGAGATAGAGTACCCAGTTTTCTTTGATACATCAATCAGAGTTTTCTTCATTACTGGTTGTTTTTTGCAAAAATAACATTTTATTTGAGAAAAAAGCAAGAAAAATATTTTGTTTTGAAAAAAATTTCTATATTTGCGCAAACGATTGCGCATCGTTTATGATTCAATTCGCCTTAATACTTAATACTCATTATATGGACACAAAGAAGAAAATCGTAGTGATAGGTAGCAGTAATACGGATATGGTTATCAAATCAGACCGTCTACCAAAACCAGGAGAAACAATTCTGGGAGGAAACTTCTTAATGAATCATGGTGGCAAAGGAGCTAACCAAGCCGTAGCTGCTGCAAGACTAGGAGGAGATGTCACTTTCATATGTAAAATAGGAAATGACATTTTCGGAAATGAAACCTTGGAAATGTTTCACAAAGAAGGAATCGACACTACTTATGTAGGAATTACCCCGCAGGAACCATCAGGAGTAGCTCTTATCAATGTCGACAAAAAAGGGGAAAACTGCATTGTTGTTGCTTCCGGAGCCAACGGGACTTTATCGGTTGACGACATACAACGTGCAGAATCTACCATCAAACAGGCATCCATCGTCATTATGCAGTTGGAAACTCCAATCGAGAGTGTCACTTATGCAGCCAAAATGGCGAAAAAAGATGGGATTACCGTTATATTAAATCCGGCTCCTGCTCCTACCCAACAACTTCCCGACGATTTATTAGCCAATGTTGATATTCTTATTCCTAACGTCACAGAAGCTGAAATCATATCGGGAATGCACATCACAGATGACGAGTCAGCCAAAGAAGTAATTCGTTATATTAGTTCAAAAGGCATAAAAACCGTCATTATTACTATGGGAGCCAAAGGAGCTCTCGCCTACGAGAACAATGAGTTTATTCACATTCCAGCCTTCAAGGTAGAAGCGGTAGACACGACCGCTGCCGGAGATACATTCTGCGGCGGACTGTGCGTAGCTCTGTCTGAGGGCAAAAATCTAAAAGATGCAATTATATTTGCAAGTAAAGCCTCTTCTATTTCTGTCACCAGAATGGGAGCACAAGTATCTATACCTTTGAGAAAAGAAATACAATAATCATCCTTAATTCTGTTATTATGATAAAACAATGTTCAATCCACGGTCTATTGACAAGTATGTTGTTAATAGTATTTTCTTTGATGAGCAATGATGCTATTGCCCAGAAGGCAATAAGAGGTACAGTCCTCGATGAAGCAAATGAACCCATTATCGGTGCCAGTGTCCTTGTTAAAGGTACAACAAATGGTTCTATTACAGGAGTTGATGGAACCTTCAATGTAAAAGCGAATCCTTCTGATGTATTGGTTATATCTTATGTAGGTTATGCAACTGTTGAACAACAAGTAGGAAATCAGACACAGCTTGTAATACACCTGCGCGAAGACTCGAAAGTGCTTAATGACGTTGTAGTAATCGGCTACGGCTCTACCACAAAGAAAGAGCTTACAGGATCGGTTACCAGCATGAAGAAAGATGACCTCAATCCCGGAACATTCACCAATGCTATGGGAATGTTGCAAGGAAAAGTGGCAGGATTACAAATTATCAACCCGAACGGTGCTGATCCGACAGCCAAATATGAAGTATTACTTCGCGGAACAAACACACTTTCCGCAGGCCAAGGTCCATTAATTATTATTGATGGGGTGGCAGGTGCAGATATCAGAAATATCAACTTCCAGGAAGTGGAATCTATAGACGTATTAAAAGATGGTTCGGCAGCTGCTATTTATGGAACAAGAGGTACGAATGGAGTAATCATCGTCACAACTAAACGTGCAAGAAGTGGCAAAACGGAAGTTTCTTATGATGGACAACTCACCGTGGGAGTCGTTTCACGCAGAGCAAAACCTTTATCGGCAAGCGAATACAAATCTGTTATCAAGGAGTATCGCCCAGAATTGGAAAGTTATATCTTTGACAGTGATACCGATTGGTTTAAAGAAATTACGCAAACTCCGTTCAGCCATAAGCACAACTTGTCTATATCCGGAGGTTCCGAGAAGTTCTCACATCACACATCTTTCAATTATGAAAAGAGCGATGGTTTGCAAAAGCATAATAGTTCCGAGAAGCTAATGGCACGTACCAATATTCGTCAGTCGTTATTAGACAAATGGGTCGATTTGGATTATAACCTGAATATCATTCATCGCAAATACAGTCCTTCCTCTACAAGTGCTTTTATGCAGGCATTTACCCATAATCCAACAGAGCCTGTTTATGACGACAGCGATCCGGATGCCGGAGGATATAGCCGTATCAAAGCAATGGAATATTATAATCCGGTAGCGATCATTAACGAAAGGAACATGGAAAGTAAGAATGATAATTATGGTGCAAATATCCGTGCTACTCTAAACATATTGCCTATAAAAGGATTAAAATGGGAGAATTTTGTTTCATACGACAAAGAACAATATGAAACACGTGAATATTACACACATTATTATCCTAGTTTAATAGGAACAAACGGGCAAGCCTATATTGAAAACTATCAGGAAAACGATACACAATATGAGTCTACTTTAAATTACTCGAATATTTTCGGAAAACATTCCATTCAGGCATTACTCGGATATACATACCAGTATACTTACAGCACATCTGCATCCATGACAAATTCCGGTTTCGACTTCGATGACAACCAGACTCATAACATCGGGACAGGAACAAATCTTACTGAAGGCAAAGCCAGTATGTCATCCAATAAAGAAGATAATACATATATCGGATTCTTCGGACGTTTTATGTACAACTACGATGATAAATATCTTTTGTCAGCTTCACTACGTCGTGATGGTTCCAGCCGTTTCGGTGACAATAATAAGTGGGGATGGTTCCCGGCTGTCAGCGTAGGTTGGCGTATAAATAAAGAGAAATTCCTCTCGAATGTCAAATGGATCGATGATTTAAAATTGAGAGCCGGATACGGAGTTACCGGTAACCAAGATTTCTCAAACTACAAATCTTTGATGATGATGACTACAGCCGGTAAATTCTATTACAATGGCCAATGGATTAATACTTATCAACCTGCAAGTAATGCAAATCCAGATCTAAAATGGGAGAAAAAAGCAGAGTTCAACGTTGGTGTTGATATGACAATGTTTGATAACCGCCTTTCATTCACTTTCGATTATTACAAACGGACTACTTCTAACTTGTTGTATGACTATATCGTACCGACTCCTCCTTATGTGTATAATACCCTGTTTACGAATGTTGGAAAAGTAACTAACGAAGGAGTTGAATTAACAATATCCGGTACACCTTTTAACACTAGAGACTTTACATGGAACACCTCACTTACCGTTTCGCACAATAAAAACAAATTGGTGAAATTCACTAATGATGAATTCACTAACGGAACGTACAAAGTGGGATGGTCTACAAGTGCAGCCTGCTACACTCAACGCCTGATAGAAGGACAGTCATTGGGTACTTTCTACGGTCCTATATGGTTAGGAACTGATACAGATGGAAAAGATGTATTGTTAGGACAAAATGCGGACGGTTCCGTACCGGAAGAACAATGGGAAAAAATTGGATGTGCCTATCCGGATGCCACTCTTAGCTGGAGTAATACCTTCAGATATAAGAAATTCGACTTGAGCTTCTCACTACGTGCATCTATCGGCGGAGAAATTCTGAACAACTATGCGATGGAATATGAAAATTTAAGCAGCATCGGACTTAGAAATATCTCATCAAACTGGTTATCTCAAACGAATTTCACAAGTACGACCTATAAATATTCCTCCAAATATATAGAGGATGCTTCTTATTTAAAACTAGATAATGTTACCTTTGGATATACCTGGGATTTCACATCTAAAATGATAAAAAGACTAAGATTGTCTCTTACTGCACAGAATGTATTCTGCATCACCGGTTATTCTGGTGTCGACCCAGAAGTTGCCCTTTCCGGGCTGGAACCCGGTATGGAAAGTTTAAGCTATTATCCGCGTACAACAGAATTTACTTTTGGAGTTAATATAGTATTCTAAAAAAATAAGATTACCATGAAAAAGACAAATATAATATTAAGTTTCGTTATCTGTATATTATTATACGGATGTACCGATCTTAGCGAAACTGTTTATACAGGAGTAGCTATGAATGACTTCTTTAAAAATGAGAAAGAACTGGTAGCCAATGCAGGTAGAGCATATACGAAATTACAAGGATACAATTCCGAACAAAGTTTATGGACATTGCTTTTACAAGCTTCTGATGAATGTGCCGTTCCCGCTTGTGGTGGTTCCTGGTACAGCAATGGACGTTATGAAGAAATCCAGACGAATAAAATTCCACCCGCAAATAAATTATTGACAAGGGGATGGAACTGGATATTTAATGGTATTGCTGCATGTAATGAAATTATTTACGAAACGGAATTATCACCTATCCAGTTTGAAGGAAAAGAGAAGATTATAGCTGAAATGAAAATACTGCGTGCTTTCTACTATTATCAGGCCATTTCTTGTTGGGGAAACGTACCTTTCACAACTGACTACACGGAAACCGGATACCCGGAACAAAAAAGTCGTGAATATATTTTCAACTATCTGGAAAAAGAAATTAATGACAATATCGAGTTCCTAGACAGGGAGCCTTCAGATACTAATTATGGACGGGTCACACAAGCTGCCGCTTATTGTATTCTTGCGAAAATGTATCTGAATGCAGAAGCATGGTTCGGTACTCCAATGTATGACAAAGCAGAGAAAGCCTGTAAAGACATTATGGATATAGGTGCTTACAGCATTGAAGACTCTTATTCCACTAATTTTGATATTAAAAATGAAGATTCTAAGGAGAACATCTTTGTAATCCTGTATGACAGAGTATATACTAGCGGTGACAGTAACTCATTTTATCTGCATACGCTGACACTGGAAGCTGCATCACAAGCAACATTTAATATTCCGGCAGCTCCATGGTCGGGTTTTCTCTGCCAACCGGACTTTTTCCAAACATACGCAGAACAAGATCTTCGCAGAAGTCAGAGCTGGTTATACGGTCCTCAAGTAGACCTAAGCGGAAAGGATCTTGGTTTCGAATATACTCCTGTCTTCCCCGAAGAAAAATATTACAATAGCAACGGAGGACGTGGCACATACGACGGTGCACGCTGCTGGAAATGGCATTACCAAACTGATGGTTCTTTAAAAGAATATACAGTTAGTATGGACAACGACTTTGCCATCTTCCGTTATGCCGATGTTGTATTAATGTATGTAGAGGCTTTGGTACGACAAAACAGAACAAGTGAGGCCATCCAACTGGCAGACTTCAAGAAGATTCGTACAAGAGCAGGGCTTGATGCATATACTACAAGCCAATTGACGATTGATGAACTTTATGCAGAACGAGGCAGAGAACTGGCATGGGAAGGATGGCGCCATGAAGATATGATACGTTTCGGAAAATATCTGAAAAAATATTGGGCACACCCTGACCAAAGTTCAGAAACTTTTAGAAATGTATTTCCAATTCCTACGGATATTTTAAATGCAAATCCAAAATTATCTCAAAACAAAGATTATTAACCACAATTGGAAGGTTCACATAGAAAAGTGTACCTTCCAACAAATCAACCCTGATAAGTATGAAAAAACCAATCATCTTTTTACTTGTTTTAATTACTAACATCTTATTTATCTCTGCACAGAAGATTTCAAAGACAGAGTTAAAAGACAAAATAGCCGGAGCTTGGATCGGGCAAATGGTAGGAAACATATATGGACTTCCTTTTGAGAACAAGTTTGTAGATGAACCTGCCCCGGAATCCAGATTTCCATTCGGTTACACTAAAAACATAGATAAATTGCAGAAGTATAACGGTGCATTCTCTGATGACGATACTGATGTTGAGTATATCTACTTACTATTAATGGAGAAATATGGCGTAGAACCTACTTATGCCAATATGCGTGAAGGATGGATGTATCATATCCGTGACCGTGTATGGCTAGCCAATAGGGCTGCACTCGGATTAATGCATCTTGGATTCACCCCTCCGTTCACAGGTGACGAAAATCTGAATCCGCACTGGTATCAGATCGACCCTCAATTAATCAATGAGATATGGGCGTATACAGCACCGGGAATGATTTCGTATGCTGCAGGAAAAAGTGATTGGGCGGCCCGTATCACAAGCGATTCGTGGGCAGTATCTCCCACTGTCCTATATGGTGCAATGTACGCTGACGCTTTTTTCTGCAAGGATATCCGCAAACTGATTACACGAGCCTTGAAAGAACTGCCTGCTGATGACAGATATGCGATAGCTGTAAAAGAGATGATTGCTTTATATGACAAATATCCTAAAGATTGGGTAAAAGCACGTCAAATCATGGCTAAAAAATATTACATAGATGAACCGGCCATGACAAAAACAATCTGGAATGCTAATCTGAACGGATTATGCGGCATTTTGGCTATGTTGTATGGCGAAGGAGATTTCCAACGGACATTGGATTTAAGCTGTGCAATGGGATTTGACTGCGACAATCAGGCAGCCACTATCTCCGGACTTCTAGGAGTAATGTATGGCGCAAAGTCTCTTCCCGAAAGTTTGACTAAACCTATCGAAGGATGGGAAAAACCCTTCAACGACCGGTATATCAATATCACCAGATTTGATATGCCCGATGCTTCCATTGAAGACATGATTGAACGTACTTACAACAAAGCAATCGAACTGGTTTGCTCTAAAGGAGGAAAAGTGAAAGGTGATATGGTATATGTTAACCCTAAAGCACAATTCATTCCCCCGATGGAATTCTGTATCGGTCCGAATCCGGACTTGGAAATCGGACAGCCTACCGATTACTCATTTGCCTGCAGAACAAATGCTAATTTCAAATGGGAACTGGTAAAAGGTAAACTTCCGGCAGGAGTTACATTCCAAAACGGTAAACTGGCAGGAACTCCTACAGAAGCCGGCAAATATCCAATTACCCTTCAATTAAGCGCAAATAACAAGAACTCAATTACTAAAGACTTTGAGTTATTGGTTAAAACCAAGAATATAGCCCCCAAGGCTGACACTATTTACGCAAATATCCGCAAACTAAACGAAGAAGTACTCGATTCTTGCTGGATTACCTTTGGAAAACCGATGTACGCAACAAATGTAGAAGTAATTAATGACGGAGTCAAAGATGGCGTAGGATCTGTATTTTATTCATTAGCGGCCAAAAGTAATCTGCCTAAAATAGACTATTTCGGATACGGTTGGAAAGAAGAGCATAACATCAATATGATTGTTTTAGATATGGGCTGTCTGGAGGAATTCGGAGGATGGTTTACTTCTCTGAACATTCAATATCTTGGAAATGACGGACATTGGTATGACGTAGGTAAATTCAAATCAACTCCGGCACTTCCCGAAACTGATATTGTATTTTTCCAACCTCCGTTTGCACAATATGTTTTGGAATTCCCGGCAGTAAAAACCAAGGGGATACGCGTACTAATGGATGCAAAAGTGCAGGAACACTGGCATAAATACACAAAGAATGTATCATCATTCATCTCTATCACCGAGTTGGGAGTTTATGAGAAATAAAGGAGGAGAAAAATGAGGAAAATAATTACGATATGTATTATAGGGCTTTTTGCTCTCAACGTACAAGCCCAGCCTGTAAAAACTTTAAAGTTATCTGATAAAGAACTTTTAGATAAGATTAAAGGAGGATGGGCCGGACAAACCATTGGTGTTGTTTTCGGAGCACCTACAGAGTTTAAGTTCACGGGAACTTATATTCAAGATTACCAGCCAATCCCCTGGGCGGAAGGTTACGTAAAATATTGGTGGGAAAAAAAGCCCGGATTATTCGATGATATTTATAACGATTGCACGTTTGTTGAGGCATTTGATGAACTTGGCCTGGATTGTTCACAAGAAGAACTTGCCAAAAGATTTGCATTCGCTGATTATCATTTGGCCCATGCTAACCAAGCAGGTAGATATAATATCCGCCAAGGTATCATGCCACCGGCTTCCGGTCATTGGTTGAATAACCCACATGCAGACGATCTGGATTTCCAGATCGAAGCAGACTTCATTGGTCTGATGGCTCCGGCAATGCTGCCGGAAGCATTGGATATCGCCTCCAGAGTAGGCCACATTATGAATAGCGGTGATGGTTTTTATGGCGGTGCTTTCGTAGCAGCTCTTTATAGCTCCGCTTTCTATGAAAAGAGTCCTAAAGCGATTCTAAAAACCGCAATCTCTGTCATACCTGAAGAGAGTACATTCCATCAATGTATTCAGGATGTAATCAATTTCCATTCTTTGCACCCGGACAACTGGAAAGATTGCTGGTACTTCCTGCAAGAAAAATGGAACTGTGATGTAGGATGTCCCAAAGGCGTATTTCTAAACTTTAATATTGACGCCAAGCTCAATTCCGCTTTCGTAGCATTAGCTATGCTCTACGGTAAAGGAGACTTCACCAACTCTATCGATATTGCAACACGCTGCGGACAAGATTCTGACTGTAATCCGTCTACAGTCGGCGGTGTACTCGGCGTCATGTATGGGTATGATAAAATCCCTTCATTCTGGTTAAACCCTTTGAAAGAAGTAGAAGACTTTACATTTGAAGGAACGAATATGTCGTTGGCAAAAGCATACCAAATGAGTTTCGATCAAGCTAAACAACTCATAGTCAAAACAGGTGGAAAAGTATCTGGTGGGGAGATAGAAATTCCAATCAAAAAGGCGGATATACTTCCTTTAGAACAAAATTTCGAAAACACCTATCCGCTTTATAGAGAACGCAAAGACTGCTTCCTGACAGATACATTTGAATTTGATTTCAATGGTAACGGATTTGTTATCTGGGGCAACATTTGCTGCACAAGAAGTATTACTCCCGATTATATCAATCGGGTATCTACACGCCACATCGGTTCCGAGGTGTTCGGATTGGCAGAGCCCAATGACCCTTACGTTGCTAAAGTGGAAATATGGATTGACGGAGAACTGGACCATGTAGCAGCTTTACCCATGAGAAACACAGACCGCAAAGTAGAACCAGCCTGGAAATACCTCATGAAGGAAGGAAGACACCACGTTAAAATGAAATGGCTGAACCGCAAAAAAGACTACATTATTCGTATCAACGACATAATGTATTATTCAGAGAAAAAAGAACATGATAGATTTTACTTTAATAAATAAGTTAAGATGAAAAAAGTCCTGATTAACATCATTCTACTATTTACCTTTTCCATATCGGGAATGGCACAAATAGAATATGGAAAAACAGTTGAAATAAGTAAAGAGGTACTGCTCGACAAAATTAAAGGAGGCTGGGCTGGACAAACCATAGGATGCACCTATGGCGGTCCTACAGAATTTAAATACAGAGGAGCGATCATTCATGAGAAAACTCCAATAATCTGGTATGATGACTATTGTAAGGACATCTTTACAGAAGATCCGGGATTGTATGATGATGTATATATGGATCTTACCTTTCTGGAAGTAATGCAAAAAGAAGGGATAAATGCCCCTGCCGAATCATTTGCCAAAGCCTTTGCAAACGCAGATTACAAATTATGGCATGCCAACCAGGCAGCCAGATATAACATATTACACGGTATTATGCCACCGGCATCGGGACATTGGAAAAATAATCCGCACGCTGACGATATTGATTTCCAGATTGAAGCAGACTTCATTGGAATGATATGTCCGGGGATGGTAAATACCGCCTCCGATTTTTCGGACAAGATAGGACATATCATGAACTACGGCGACGGATGGTATGGAGGTGTATACATGGGAGCAATGTATGCATTGGCTTACGTAAATAACGACATTTATACAATTGTCACGGAAGCTCTTAAAACAATACCCGAACAAAGTAAATTTCACCGTTGCATCACAGACGTTATTAAATATTGGAAACAATATCCCGATGACTGGCGTAAATGCTGGCTGGAAATAGAAAACCGTCATGCTTTTGAGATTGGCTGCCCGGAAGGGGTATTCAATGCATTTAACATTGACGCCACTATCAATGCGGCTTACTGTGTGATGGGACTTTTATATGGCAACGGCGACTTTTTCAAAACAATGGATATAGCCACTCGTTGCGGACAAGATTCCGACTGTAACCCGGCAACTGCCGCAGGAATTCTTGGAGTCATACAAGGCTACAAGGCTATCCCCGAATACTGGAAACCGGCACTCGAAAGATGTGAAAATATTAAGTTCCCTTACACAGATATCTCTTTAAGTTCTGTATACGACATTAATCTCAAACTATTGAGTGATGTATTAAAAGCAAACGGAGGAAAAATAAAAGGAGATAAATACTATACCACGATTCAGAAGCCAAAAACCGTAGCATGGGAAGTTTCTTTTGAAGGCTTATATCCTTCTGAAAGAAGAGTTATCAAATATGATCTCGGTACAGAAAAAACATTTGAGTTCAATGGCAAGGGAGTTGTTTTAATGGGGATGATCAGACAAGATGTTAAAGATAGTAATGACAATTACATCGCCATCCTGGAGGCCTACATTGACGGCAAGAAAGTAGAAACCATAGAAATGCCTTATGACTACATAAAAAGAAAGTATGACATTTTCTATAATTATGATTTAGAGGAAGGCCCTCACAAACTGGTTATTAAATGGATTAATCCGAATGAAAAATATGCCGTTCAATGTAAAGACATGGTGGTTTATTCATCCACACCGGCAGAGCCAATCAATCCTTATAAATAAAAGAGAGAAGCCATGAATAGAAAACTACTCCTATTATTAGCCTTATTATTATTTTCCTACGGATTGTCATCATGTTCGTCTGATGATAACAGTCCGTCTGAAGGCGAACAGACCGATACACCGGAACTGTTTACCAAACGCTATAATCCCGATCAAAGTTTTTACAGCAAAATATTAGGACAAGAAATCAAATATTCCGTATTACTGCCTCAAGAGTATCTATCGGAAAGTACGGGTAAATATGGAGTAGTTTTCCTTCTACATGGCTGGGGAGGGAACCAAAGTTCATGGGGACCTTCAGGTCTGAATATTCAAAGCATAGCTGATGCGCAAACCAGCAATGGTAGTATTCGCCCATTGATCTACATCATGCCGGAAGGTTTCAACTCTTATTTTTGCAACCGCTATGACGGAAAGTTCAACTATATGGATATGTTCATTAATGAACTCGTGCCTCTGATTGATAAGCGGTTCCGAACAACAGCCAGTAAGACGGAAAGAGCTGTTGCAGGATTCTCTATGGGAGGTTTCGGGGCATTAAGTATAGCATCGCAACATCCTGAAACATTCTCGGTATCAATAGGATTAAGTCCCTCTCTAAATACAGATGAACAATACATCTCTTTGTCACAAGACGGTTGGAATCTTCAATGGGGAAACAACTTCGGAGGAAGCGGCCAGACAGGAACAGGCAGGCTGACAAGCTATTATAAAAGCCAATGTCCGCTACACTTTTTCAAGGATAAACCAAGTTCCACATTTCAAACAGTACGGTATTACATAGACTGCGGTGATGATGAAGAAAGACTATATGCAGGAAACGGTGAATTACATTCTCTATTACGGGACAAAAATATCAAGCACGAATATCGTGTACGAAACGGTGCCCATACTGACAGCTATTGGCGTGAATCCATGAAAGAGGCACTGCCTTTTATCGAACGTTCATTCAAAGGAGAAAACTATCCGCAGGAAACCCTGAAAAAATTCACAGAGGAATTACATGCTACTAATAAAAACATAAAAGTAGGTAATTCCAATATCGAACTATGGTTACCGGATGACTACAATTCCGAACTAACTTACAAAGTTCTTTATTACAGCAAAGGAGAAGGTAATATTGATCTTACAACAAAGAAGGTAGCAGTGGCATTAGATTCTCTTATGCAAATCAAACGTATGATAATCGCAGGTTTTAATGTGAAAGAAATGATTCAAAATGAAACAAATTTTTCAGCTATTACCGATGCAGTGGAAAAGACGGTTCATACGGAAAGCAATGCAGATTTCAGATTAGGATTAACATACGGTTCAGAAGCTGATTACTTATACAATCAGTCAACAGGCAATGCCCCTGCTATCAACTTTTTCTTTGCAGAAGACGCGGATATTATCAACCTTTCTGCCGAGAATCGTGCCAAAATCTATTATTTGGACATAACAGACGAAGGCAGCAACTACAATAGCATCTTTACTCTATTCAATGGATTGCGAGGTGCAGAAGCTCCAGTGCAATATCGTGTCAGAAACGGACTGGATAGTGAACAGTCCGCCCAAACAGGTATTTATTCAATGAGTTATTATATTGGTGAACAGTTAATAAAGAAATAATATGAAGAAGATACTGTTATATATTATCCTATTTCTATCAGGTATAGATGGAGCTTGGGCACTTCCTATAGAAAAAGAAGGGATGAGTATTTACAGTCCGTCCCTAAAGCAAGAAGTCTCCTACTCCATTATCTTACCGGAAGGTTATGAACATTCAGATACAGAATATCCAGTCTTATACATGTTTCATGGAATAGGAGGTGATTATACCAGTTGGCTCGAATATGGCAACGTTGCCCGTGTAATGGACAAAATGATAAAAGAAGGAAAGATTCAACCTTTCATTATGGTTATTCCTGACGGTTACCTGTCTTATTACAGTGACACTTATGATGGCAGCTCCCTTTATGAAACTTTCTTTATCAAAGAACTGGTTCCATATATAGATAACAACTATCGTACTCGCAAGGATATTAATGGACGCTCGATCATTGGTTTCTCTATGGGAGGATTCGGAGCATTATCCGTTAGTTTGCGCAACCGCCACTTATTCGGCTCTGTCGTTGCATTATCGCCATCCATCCGTACAGAAAAACAATACATGGAAGAAGGGCCACAAAAAGGATGGGACAATCAATGGGGACGGATTTTCGGAGGAGTGGGAAAAAATGGTAAGCAGCGCCTAACCAGTTACTATAAACAACATTCACCCTACCACATTCTTTCCACCCTCCGCAATTCCGATTTAAAAGGATTTGGCATCATGCTGGATATTGGAGATAAAGAAGGTACTCTTTGCGAAAGTAATGAAGAACTGCACCGATTATTACTGGAAAGACAAATACCTCATGAATGGGAAGTACGTTCAGGAGGACATGATTTCACCTGCTGGAATACTGCACTGCCCAAAGCATTCAGATTCATAAACGAATATTTCAATGGGAAGCAGTCAGGAAATAGTGAGAGTAGTCTTCCGAATGAGACTCCGTTTATCCAAACAGCCAATGCAACGGTCTATTATCCGGAACAGGCTCAAGGAAGCACAAGAAAATATCCTATTATCTATGTACAGGGAGAAATCAACGAACAACAGCAAAAGGTTCTCGTCAGTCAGTTTCATCAAATGGTAGATGAGAATAAAACATGGCCTGCAGTTCTTAGTTTCGTAAAAGCTAACACAGACCTGTCAGAAACAATTTTTGATATAGAAAAGCAACTCTCCGGCATCAGAGGTTCCCAACGTATGCGGGCTTTAATCACTTTGGGAGATAATATCAAAGAAGGTATAGAAGCCATTCAGAGAGAAAATTTGTTTACCGGCATAGTCTGTGTAAATGCCATCGGCAACGAGAATGATACTCAAAATCTTATAAAAGCAGTCAACTCTCACAAAAGATATCCCAGATGCTGGATAGAGATACTACCCGAATCAAAAGAATATGGTTTTAGTAGTAATATACATATCCTTTTGAAAGAATCGGACCTGGAACATGAGTTCCGGTCAAGAAAATGTAAAGAAGCCAATGTTTTCACTTATTGGGAAGATTGGATACTATATTTAAATAACAGAATTCATGTTTAACAATTAAATACTAATAGTATGTTCACAGTAAACAGTTATTTATTGGCAGTTATATTCTGCATCGTAACCATGATTTGTTGGGGTTCTTGGGGTAATACACAAAAACTAGTTTCCAAAAATTGGCGTTATGAACTTTTTTATTGGGATTATGTGATTGGAATGGTATTGTTCACCATCTTGCTAGGCTTCACTATGGGTAGTCATGGAGATACCGGACGTTCATTCCTGGAAGATCTGGGACAAGCATCAGGAGACAGCATTGGTTGGGTTATCTTGGGGGGCGTAATATTTAATGCTTCAAACATTCTTCTTTCAGCGTCTATTTCCTTGGCTGGTATGTCTGTAGCTTTTCCTTTAGGAGTTGGCATTGCATTGGTATTAGGGGTAATCGTCAATTATCTGGGAATTCCAACTGGTAATCCTTTGCTTTTATTTGGCGGTGTAGCTCTCATTGTTATTGCTATCATTTGCAATGGAGTGGCTTCCGGAAAAATGCAAAAGGGAGAAGAAAGCAGGAAAAACAACAAAAAGGGAATTATCATTGCATTAATTGCCGGTGTACTGATGTCTTTGTTCTACAGGTTCGTAGTGAAAGGTATGGACGTAGAAAACTTCAATTCTCCTGCTATAGGAATGATGACTCCTTATTCTGCCATCTTTGTTTTTTCAATAGGCGTATTACTAAGCAATTTTGTTTTCAACACATTAGTAATGAAATATCCTTTTGTCGGAGAAAAAGTCAGCTACTCCGAATACTTTAAAGGAAACACGAAAACTCATATATGCGGAATGCTTGGTGGAGCGATATGGGGACTTGGTTCCGCGTTCAGCTATATCGCATCAGGAGAAGCTGGTCCGGCGGTATCTTATGCACTAGGACAAGGCGCACCACTTATTGCCGCTATTTGGGGAGTATTTATCTGGAAAGAATTTAAAGGTTCAACGAAATCTGTTAATCAACTACTGGCCTTGATGTTTATCTTCTTCCTGGTTGGTTTGGGAATGATAGTAGTTGCCGGAAACTAATTATTAACCTTAAATAGAACAACATGAAAAAGTATTTTTACTTATTAGCCATGCTGGCAGTAGTACTAGGTACGACTGCTTGCAGTGATGATGACAATCATCCCAGTACAAACATTCTAGATAAACCGGAAGTTACTGTTCCTGATGTAAAAGAGAGTTCTGCTGTTATTACATGGAAAGCCATAGGAAACGCAACTGCTTATATTTATAGCTTGAACAACGGTAGTGAACAAAGTACTGACCAAAATACAATTCAACTGACAGGTTTAGAGCCGGAAAAAAGTTATACATTCAAAGTAAAAGCTCAAAAAACCGGATCAATCTATTTTGAAGATTCAGACTATGCAGAAATCACTTTTACAACAACCTCTGAAGTAACAGTTTATCGAATAGCCACTTTTGCGGACGACTGGGATAAATGGTATTACGAATATAATGATAATGGTACTGTAAAACGTGTATACAGGTTATATGAAGGAGAATTGGATAGAGAATGGCTCTTTGCTTATGATGGAAATAATATCACAGTGACAGGTAAGAACGCATATAACATGACTTTAAATGACCAAGGTTATGTTGCAACTTTTGTAGATGGTTCCAACACTTACGAATATACTTATGATGAGAATGGCTACATGACCAAAGTTGAAAAGAATGGCAATATTGCATCTAACATCACCATAGAAAATGGAAATATTATGCAATGGACCAGATTTTCAGATGGAGTAGAGCAGTTTAAAGTTCAGACCTATTCTGCCGTGCCTAATGTGAGCGGAGCACATTGCATCTATGCGGAAAGCAGTGGAGCTAGTCGTTGGCTGGTTGAAACTGGTCTCTTTGGAAAAGCTTCGGCTAATTGCCATACGAGCAGTGGTTGGCAACATTCATCCAGTACAGCTACTTACACATTCGAATATGACGAAAATAGTTGTATCAAAGAGGAAAGCAAAAACTATGACGGATATATAGAGAATTTCTATTATACATATTTCTCCGAATAGCACTTTATGAAATAACTAATTCATGGAGGTGTGTCTAGAAGTCTGGCGCACCTCCATGAATTATAAAGTTATTAGAGACTTTAGACTGTTATATCCAGTAAAACCTCTCCCCTTACATTCAGCACCTTAATCCTCAATTCATCGTTCTTCTTTTCCAGAATCATCACCGTAGCACTGTCCATCTTATATCCTCCACCAATAATAACTGGATAATTATTACCCAGTTCCCCTTTCGGATGGTAAGCGTATTTATGGGTATGTGCATTCAGACTGACATTAAAAGGTGCTTTTTCCAATAATTTAGTCCACAGATCTGCACAGAGATTCTTTTCATAATTACCGTAAAGCGGAATATGATGAATAAGGACACGTTTCTTTGCTTTCTTGAATTCTTTGGCAGACAGTTCTTTTTTCAGAAAATCAACCTGTTCATTACGCAATTGAGTAAAATCGTTCAAGCCATAATATACCCAATGGTCGTCCGGTTTATCTTCTCCACAATCCAACATGACGATACGGGTATCTCCCCAGTTAAAAGAGGCATAAGTTTTATCTCCCACATAATCAAAATGGTCACGCAAACCGATAGAATAGGCATTGCGGATTTCATGGTTGCCACGCATAAAGAAAGTCGGTATGCGATCGCCACACACTCCTTCGGTCAGTTCACTGATAAATGTGGTTGCCTGCTCGTGATCCACAGGATCATCCACACAGTCACCATTGAAAACAACAAAATCATACTTAACATCCTGTATTTGTTTACATAGAGTACGGAAAGTATTGGTATGTTGATGCAAATCATTAAAAACAATAGCGGTAAAAGACTCTGTATCAGCAACAGGAAGAGTAAATTCACTGAAGGTCGATTGTGCTGTATTTCCAAATACCTTTTTATATGCCTGATAAAGCAACATCTCTTGCGAACACACACGATAATAATATTTCTGTCCGGGCTGTAAGCCATCTATACGTATTTTATGCAGCTTGTTATTGCAGACCACCTGACCGTCAACAATCATACGCGCACGTTCCAGCCGGGTAGTATCTGTGCCATATTCCACCCAGCAATAAGAAGGAACGGTTGTTTCCCACATCACAGTAATGCCATTACCCACAGGATTCTGCAAATAAGGTTTAGTACGGAATATCTTGTCTGCCTTTTCAGCGGTACGCAATTCCACAAGTATGGGACGATGGTCGGAAGCCATTGGCTCATTAACTACTTTCGCAGATATGACAGCAAATCCGGTAGCGTTTTGCTTTGACACGGCAATATAATCAATGGTCTCTTTTGGATCAGGAGCAGGATAAGTATACTTTCCCGGATTGGAGAGTATTTGAAAATCCTTTTGCAATTCTTTGATGAAATCGGATTCAGGTTCAGCATTCATATCCCCGGCTAGAAAAAGAGGCTTTTTATAGGAAGCAATCAATGACTTCACTATTTCCAAAGATTTCATACGGTCTTCTTCCGTTAATGACAGATGGGTACAACAATAGATATAATCCTCAAATTCTGCCAGAATCAAGGTGCGGGCCTCTTCTCTACCAGGTAAAGGGATAGTTTGTAAACGTAGCGGAACTTGCTTTGTCAACAGTCCGATTCCATATTTACCTCCTTCAAACTCTATAGCAGGTGCAAAACAAGCATGCATTTGTGTACGTTCAGCTATCTCACCCAGCACATATTTCTGTCCGCTCCGACGGGTCATACTGTCTACCTCTTGTATAGCCACAACATCAGAAGAAGCATTATTTATCACATTGGCTACCCGTTGAAAATTGCAAATATCATCCATGCCGTTCGCATTTTTAATATTATAAGACATCAGTCTCAATGTATGTTGAGCCTGTACCGGAAAAATAAACAGGATGACGGAAATGAGTAAAAAGATCTTTTTCATGTCCTTCATTTTTGGGGGTTATGTTAAGTTCCCCCAAAGGTAAGAAAAAAATAAAAAGCCACAAAGATACGGATTCATACCTTTGCGGCCTCTTATTGTTAAGAATAGCTTTTCTCTAAATGGGGGGATGAGAATAAAGCTATATTATTTACAAGGTCGATTTATTATCTCATTATTTCTTTTGCCACTTTGCGGTAGTATCCCACATTTGCGGATCTACGCTATTAAAGTGCCAAAAACCGATTTGAGAGATTCCCAGTTCATCAGCTAGTTCAAGTAGCGCTTCCGTACTTCTGGCATCACTTGCATAAAACAGATGCCGATTACCATCAGTACCATCATACAGATACATGTTTACCTTTTCATAACATAACCAGGTAGGAGAAGGCAAAATTCCATTTATACTGTCAGGCACAGATTGGTAAACCTGCCTTCCTTTGATGTCACCAGTTACAGCATAATCATTTGCATAAGCAGGCAGAGCCATCACTAATTTATCATTCGGAATGTGTTTCATCCAGAAAAGCATCGCCTCTTTAGTCCATAGATAATTAGACGTAGGTCCAATGCCCATACAATCATCCCTATGTTTGAGCTCGGGCTTATCTATCCCAGGTGCAAAATACATATCGTAACACATCACTCTAATTAAGTCGCAGGTAGTATTCAAAACTGCCGGATCGTGAAACATCTTAGTTTCGTTATCCTGATACAAAGCCGGATAAAAACTAACGCAATGGCTTAATTTCTTTCCAACAGCATGGAGTTCTTTTGAAGCAAGTTTCAGGAATTCGGTATATGCATCCTGAATATCAGGGCTCAAATGTTCGAGATCAAGATCTATTCCATCATATCCATTTGCATTGCAATCGCTTACATACTTCTCAACAAGTGCCTTTCTTTTCTGTGGCGTATCAATCGTTTCTTCATTCCCACCTACAGCCTGATATACTTCGATATGATTCTGATGACATTCATCAGTAAATGATTTCGGAGGATTCCCGAAAACGCTAATGGAACTAATAATCTCTTTCACTGGCTCTATATCCTTAAAAGATCTTCCATCTATATAGACATACCAAGGAGCTACTTTCTTCTCCTGGGTGGTGGAAGAGAGTGTTTCCTGCTTGCAGGAAACACTCGTCATTACCAACATTACACAGCATATAGCTGTTCCAATTATGCTTAAATACCTCATTGAATGTAAAGTAAACTGTTATTCTTCATCATAATTATACTTCTTATATTCTATATAGTCATATTTGACTGTATATGTCTTTGCAGTAGGCTTATCTCCTTGCCAGCCACCTCCATCAGCAAAGGTCATCATTGAGAATCCAAATTTAAACTGTGCCGGAGTATACCAGGTAGTAAATGTTTTCGCCACTTCACCATCTATAATCCATGCCGCCCAATATGCACCATCTGCATTAAGTCTAAGGTCAATAGTCAAAGTGTGTTTACCCGGATCAATAGGTACACCGTAAACTCCCATAGCCTCTGTATAACAACGTACCAGCATCTGGCCTGGAACAGGAGGAACCGTACAAGCCGCACGATCATTTTCAGTACCCGAGAAAACAAACATAGAGAATGACCTTTCTTCAGCGTTAGTTGCAGCGATATTACCACCTGCCAACCATTTTTCACCTACCCCTACCAAAGGAACATCTATTTCCCATGTATATTTTCCAGCTCCCACTTCCGGACTATAAACGAAGTTATTCCCGTTAGATAGATTCAAACTTCCATCCGCAATCGTTCCTCCATTGTTAGTCCATCCAACAGGAACAAAACCAGCTTCCTCAAAGTCCCACTTCACTGTTGTTCCCTCTGGTTCGGGAGGAAGCTGACCTTCGATAATCGGCTTCATTGAATAATCATAAGGAACATATTCAAGATAATCAAATAAGGCATAATTTTCTTGAGTTGCCGCATGATCGCCCATACCATAAAGATTCTCGACACTAGATATAGCACGGAAATAAGCCTCTTCACCATAATCTAATTGTGCCCTCTTTAAAACTTTACCATCAACCGACCACTCCGCCAGATATTTCTTATTTTCTAACTTCAAATCCAATACAAACGTATGCCAAGCATCCCCCTTAATAGGCGTGAATTCAGAGAAAAAAGGATTAGCCTGACTAGTCACAAGGCACAGCATATCATCTGGTCCGGCACTATGTGCTGCACGGTCTGCAGCTGTACCGGAACAAATTTCAAAATCCAATTCATGCCCATCGTCAAAATATAAAAATGCTCCAATACTGGCCCGGTCATTCATTCCGAATTTAGGGACATATATCCTCCATTCATAACGACCTGATCCGAATTGCGTTGTTGTCTGCACCTTGAAACGGTCCCCATTAGTACCTTCATACTCTTCACCTGCCCGGGTATAGATTCTTAACGCTTTTCCATCTTCACATTCGTCATTATCTACGATAGTGATCGGATTGATCCCTGCCACAAGCCCCGTCTTTTGCAATCCAGTAAAGTCACCGTAATTATAAATGGTTCCTTTATAGCCATCCTGAATAACTGTGATGGTTCGAAGTTCAGCACCTTTCGCCGCTATAGTCAAGGTTGCACTGCGTTTTGGGCCGTTATTCTTATCAGCAGAAATTGTTAGCGTACCATTACCAGTTCCTTCCAAAGGAGAAACTGTAAGCCAATCACCACCTGCCTGATCCACTGCAACTTCCCAAGCTGCTTCTGACGTAATATCTACAGTCTGAACTTCAGTAGAGGAGACTCCGAATGTTAAAGCATTTGTGGAGATTCCGCATGCAACAATCTCTGTTTTCTCTTTGAAGCTATCACCGCATGATACTAAAGAGGCATTACATAATACACCTATTGCTAAATATAAATATCTTAGTTTCATAATGATTGTTTTTATTGTTTCATTCAGTTCTTCAAATTCGGATTAATAGACGAATCTACAAAAGGACGGGGAAGATACATTTTACTGTCATTCCACGTACCAGATACGGAAACAGCTTCTTTCCTGAAGACTCCGGGAGCCACTTCAATCTCCGGATTTAATTTTCTGTATTCAAAATGATCTTTAATGCGATTCATGCGAAACATATCCCTTGCTCTAGTGGCAATATTTCCCCAATAATATCCGGCTATTTCCCAGCCATGTTCATTATAGGCAGCTTCTGCCAGATCATCATACGACATGGTTGTCTTATAGATATCCCGGTCTGCAACAACAGATCCATTGGCACGATTGCGTACCTCATTCAATAAGTTGACAGCTTCTGTGATACTGCCTGTTTTTGAACGACCTACGGCTTCGGCATACCAGCAATATACTTCTGCCAAGCGAATAATCTGATGCGTCTTTTCTCCATTCTGATTCATCGAAATCTTCGGATTCGTATAATCGAATTCTTCTCCAGTGGTCGTTTCTACTTTCTTCATGAAACAGGGAGCAACAACCACACGCGGCGCTTCCGGATTGGGGTCTTCCCACCAATCACGCAACTTAGTTTCATTCTTCAATATGATTTTCGGGAAATAAGATGCATCTTTGCGTGAGCCTTCCGGGAAATCATACCAGAATTTAATTTCTCCGTTCGTATCTCCCCATCCACCGCCACCATAAGCATAGTCTGCCAGGAAATCAGCTAAAGGGGCATTGGTAAGTGCATCTATTCCCAAATTATAGTAAACGCCAAGCAACACTTCAGGATTATTCTTATTATACTCCATCGAATATACTTGCTTATAATCAGGTAATAACTTGTAGTAATAAGTACCTTTCTTCAAAGCATCGATTACTTCCTTTGCCTTTGCTGCGGCTAGTTGATAATATTCTGTTCCCTTGTTCAACGGCCATCCTGCCATTGCCATATACACATAAGCCAATGTTGCTTTTACAGCTCCTTGACTAACAGCAATGTTTACCCCGTTTCTTGCGTAGGGTTCTTTAGTATAATTAGCAGGCACCATTGTCTCTGCCTTTTTCAGGTCAGAAACAATCAGTTCGTAAATTTCAGAAACGGTTGCCAATGGCATGTTATAATTGATTTCATCTTTCACAACCATAGGTACCTCTCCCCAAGCCATTACAAAATAAAAGTAAGAATAGGCACGCCAATAATAAGCTTGTCCAATGGCCGCATCTTTCTCTTCCTGGCTCACTTCCGGAGTTCGTCCGGCATTATCTATAATGAAATTAGCAGCTTTTACCAATCTCCAACGAGCTCCCCACAATTCAGTCACCCAAGTGTTATTGTCCGAAACATTATAAGTATCTACCTCACGCAACCCCTGTTTATTAGCTGCAGGGTGTGTAGAAATATCATCACCCATCACTGATTCGAAACCTGCCCAGATATTTGCATACATATCACTCGCAACTTTGGAATACATTCCATTCAGAGCCAAGTCCAGATCACCTTTTGAATTGAAGAAATTAGTTACCGCCAACTGCCCTTTAGGATCTTCTGTCAGTAAATCCTGGCAAGACACCATCCAAAGTGCTATCAATGCTAGTCCGACAGATTTGAATATTCTATATATTGTTTTCATATCCATGTATAGTTAAAAGATTAAAAGTTAAGTTTCATACCAAAAGTGAAAGTTCTTGGAACAGGATAAGAGCCCATATCTACGCCATTAAAGCCGTAATCGGATTCACTGTACACTTCTGGGTCCATACCTGTGTATTTCGTTAATGTAAACAGGTTTTGAGCACTGACCGACAATTGAATATCGGCTACTTTCGTTATCTTCTTAGGAATATTATACGTAAGGCTTATATTTTTCAGTTTCACAAATGATGCATCTTCAAGCCAGAAATCGGAATCAGGATAGTTTCTATTATCTGAATTTTTATGACTTGCATACACAGCATCTGCTTTATTGGCTACTTTATCCCAACTTTTGTAATAAGCATCAGATAAAGAGATGAAACGATATACACCTGTCATAGATCCCATCGCATAGCGGCTTACATTCAGTCTATCTTGTCCTAATGCAGCATTGATGAAGAGATTGAGCGTCCAGTTTTTCCAAGTAAATGTATTATTCCATCCGAAAGTCCAATTAGGCTCGGCCTGCCCTTTAGTAACCAGATCGTCAGCACCCGGATTGGTTGTCAAACTTCCATTAGATTGATGTTTATATAAGTTGGCGCCCTGGTCATTAAAGTTTGCCCATTCATAAAGATAGAAAGAACCAATCGGATACCCTACTTTTTTAATTTGAATGGGACCACCGCCAATACTTGTATAATTCTCCCCAACGATAAAATCACTACCTGCCAGATCGATTATCTTATTCTTTAAATAAGATGCATTCAGCGATGTTTCCCAACCAAATATATCTTTGTCTGTCAAAGGAGTAGCTGTGATGGTGAATTCAACACCAGAGTTTCTAACTTCACCTTGGTTGACCCAGAAAGAGCCACCTCCGTTATATTGAGGAGCAGGTTTGCGAAGTAACAAGTCCTTAGTATCCTTCCGGAACCATTCGGCTGTAAAACTCAAGCGACCGTCTAAAACACTGGCATCCAAACCTATGTTATACTGATAGGTGCTTTCCCAAGTTACATCTGGTGTGGCAAGATTTCCAGTCCAATAACCGGTATGGATTGCATCGCTACCATAACCGTCATAATTTGTAGGAGCCAACATACCCAATGTTGTGTAAGCACCGATACTTTGATTACCAACAACACCAAAACTGGCTCTTAGTTTCAATTGCTGGACAATGTTTTGTTTGCTCATAAAGTTTTCTTTAGCAACATCCCAAGCAACAGCTGCTGACGGAAAATATCCCCATTTATTCTTCTTCTGAAACTTAGATGAACCATCGGCACGGAAAGTACCTGTCAGCATATACTTCCCTTTGTAATTGTACATAATTCGACCAAGTCCCGACACAATAGCTTCTGCGGAATAGCCATTCTCTCCATCGCGTGTCTTTGCATTTTTTGCATTCCAATAACCAACAAACTCATTGGCTAAATCACTACCGGTCAGTTTTAAATTTCTACCTTCGGCGCCACTTGCTTCAAACACAGCTGTTGCAGTCAAATGATGATCGCCGAAACTTGTGTTATAAGTCACATTATTGGTATTCTGCCAGAATAGATTCATCCTGCTCGCATTTTCCATACCACTAATTTGTCCGGGTTTTGCTAACGACGAGGTGAAAGAGTAACTCGGAACATGAGAGTAATTAGCAGCACCCTGTACAGACAATGTCAACCCTTTCATTATTTTGAAAGTCAAATCCATATTAGTATTCAAAGCATACACATATGAGTCACCATAATTTGCGACACGTGCACCATAAGGGTTTCCATTTACTGAATTATAAGGGTCCATATTATAAACGCCCGTTACCGGATCTTTCATTTCCATCGTAGGAGAATAGTTCAGGAAGTTCATAATGTCAATACCCCCGTTATGACTGTGAGTACGTGAAGCATTAATTTTGGTAGAAAGTGTCAACCACTTAGTGAGTTCATTATCCAAATTTATCCGCAACTGTGCACGTTGATACTTGGTCGTGATGGTCATGGCTGTCATATTCAATACATTGGCTGAAATAAGATACTTATTTTTAGCCGTTCCACCCGAAATACCTAATTTATAGTCCTGACTAATACCGGTCTGCAACATCAAATTCTGCCAGTCAATGCCTTTGGAGCCATTCTTATAGGCTTCCATCTCATCATCTGCAAATGAGATACCATTATACTCCTTTAATGCAGTCGCATATTCATAAGCATTCAGTAAGTCATATTTTTTAAGAATGTTCGATACGCCTATAGCCACATCCGCATAAATCTGCACTTTACCTTCCACCCCTTTTTTAGTAGTTACCAATACCACACCATTAGCGCCGCGTGAGCCATAAATAGCCGTTGCCGAAGCATCCTTCAGAACTTCAATAGATTGAATGTCAGCTGGATTTACATCTAGTCCACCAGACATAATGCCATCGATGACATACAAGGGGTCATTGCTGGTATTAAGAGAAGTAGTACCACGAACACGAACTTTAACTGTGCCACCAGGTAAACCATTTACGCTCGTCACTGCCACACCTGCAGTACGTCCTTGCAGAATATCTTCCACCCGCTTTACCGGCTGATCCTTAAATTGTTTGGAAGAAACAGAAGCCACAGCACCTGTTATATCTGATTTTTTCACTACACCATAGCCGATGACCACTACCTCACTCAATTGGTTCTGATCTTCCTGCATTGTAATCTTCAAACTGGTATTCGTTCCCAGTTTAACCTCTTTAGTCACGTATCCGATATAAGAGAATGATAGTGTAGAGCCAACAGGAGCACTAATCGAGAACTTTCCGGAAATATCCGTTACGGTACCAGTTTGTGCATCTTTAAGAGTTACGTTGACACCGATGATAGGTTCATTGCTTTCGGCATCCATAACAGTACCCGAATACTGCTTTGCAACCTGTGCATAAGTAGATGTAACTGCTGCAAAAAGAAATAGTAGCAAGCAGCCAAGCGTTTTTCTTAGATTATCCATATACTTTTCATTTAGTTAGAATATAATAATATTAGATTTTTAGGAATTTTAGATACAAGTCAAGGCATTCAAAATGTTCCCAACATTACTTCGCCACCTCTTCATTCTAAAGTTTTAGGATGTATTCATAGTAAATAGTCTTTTTTTAAGGTTTAATACTATTCCGTATTTAGTGTCAACTATGCAAATATAGGTGCAAAGCGTGGAAATAGAGATCAAATAACATCCATAATTAGTCCGCTACTGTTCAAAAGGAGTATTCTGGATATCCTTTCTAGCTATCTAATGAGCTTTGTGGACAAAAGAAGATGAAATCTATTGTACAGTTTCATAACTTCTTTTATATTTGCTCTATCAAAAGAACATAACTATGTCAAAAGCACACGTACTAAAGAGGTATTCTTTTCTAATCTGGATATTATTCTTTGTTCTTTCTACCAAGGCTGAACAACAAGACTACTACTTCAGACAAATTTCTTTGGAACAGGGATTGTCACAATCAAGAGTGCAGTGCATTTACAGAGATCATTTAGGAGTAATATGGATAGGTACTAAATGGGGGTTAAATAGTTATGACCAATCTGAACTGAAAAGTTATTTTCATGACCGGGAGCAGCCCAACTCATTGCCCGACAATTTCATTCGTTTTATTACAGAGGATCGTTTCGGCGATTTATACGTTTCTACCAATAAAGGAATTGCCATCTACAATAAAGCCGAAAATCAGTTTCAGCCATTGAAATATAACGGAAAACCATTTACCGCTTGGTCTTATCTTCAAATAGATGACAATTTCCTGTTTGGAGGAGAAGAAACCTTATACCAATACAATCTGGCGGATAAAAGTATTACGACGATCTTCCCCGACATCGACGGAGACAAGTTGAAATGTATCAACCGCATCTTTCAGTGGAGTCCCAATATACTGATAACCAGCAGTAAGAAAGATGGGCTTTGGATGTATGATCTAGCAAAAAAGAAAATGTATCGATGTCCATTTGTAAAAGAGCGCGAGATAAACACCATATTTGTTGACTCTCAAAACCGGCTTTGGGTGTCATTCTATGGCAAAGGAATGGCTTGCTACTCGAAAGAGGGGAAAAGACTTTTCAGTTTATCCACCAGGAATTCCGAGCTCAACAACGACATCATTTTTGATTTTCTTGAAAAAGATAATCAACTTTGGATAGCCACTGACGGAGGAGGCATCAACATACTTGACCTCCAGACTATGAAGTTCTCTTATCTTAAACATATTTCCGATGATGAGCAATCCTTACCGAACAACTCTATCTACCGGCTCTATAAAGATCAAATGGACAATATATGGATAGGCAGCATACACGGAGGATTATTCGCTATTAAGAAAGTATTCATCAAAACCTATAAAGATGTTCCACTGAACAATCCCAATGGAGTTAGTGAACGCATCGTGGTTAGCATCTTTGAAGATAAGGATACATTGCTTTGGATTGGAACAGACGGAGGAGGTATCAACTCATTTGACCAAAAAACGAATACATTTCATCATTACCCTACTACATACGGAGAGAAAGTCACCTCTATCACAGATTTTTCTGAAAATGAGCTCTTATTATCATGTTTCAATAAAGGGGTCTATACCTTTAATAAGAGAACCGCACAGATGCAACCTTTTCCCATTATCAATGACTCTATTTCTAAAAGAGAATTTTCATCCGGCGACTTGGTAAACCTATATGCTACAAAAGATAACATTTACATATTAGGAGCAAAAGTCTATATCTACAACAAGCATACCCGGCAAACATCTATTCTCTATGCACCCCAAATAGACATTCAGCGCCAAATAGCTATGCAGGCTATTTATTCCGACGATACCCATCTGTATCTAATGGGAACCAACAACCTGTTTAAACTAAACTTCAAAACCAACGAACTGTCCTCATTGGTCAGCATGAAAGAGGGAGATGATTTCACATCGGCCTGCCGAGATGATAAAGGTAACTTTTGGATAGGAAGTAATTTTGGATTGCTCTTCTACAATAAACAGACTGGAAAAACAGAAAAGATACACACCAACTTGTTCAACAGTGTATCCAGCCTTGCCTATGATAAAAAAGGAAAAGTCTGGATAGGAGCGCAAAATATGTTCTTTGCGTATATTATTAACGAAAAACGTTTCGTTATCCTGGACGAATCCGATGGAGTTCCTTCCAACGAATTGATATTTACCCCTATTCCTGCTCTTCGTACTCCCAATCTGTATATGGGAGGCACTATGGGACTGGTACGCATTAATACGGATATTATTTTCGAAAGTAATTCGTCTCCTATTCTCAAGCTACTTGAAGTAAAACTAAATGGTAAATCAACTCTGAAACAGGTTAATAATAACTGTATTTCGATTCCCTGGAATCATTCATCGTTCAACATCAAAGTGATTGCTGACGAAAAGAACTCCTTCCGAAAACACCTTTTCCGGTATGTCATCACAGGAAAAGACAAAATGGTGATCGAGAGTTATCTCCAGACACTCGAATTGGGTACCTTAGCATCAGGGGAATATACCATCAGCGTATCCTGTGATACCCCCAACGGTGAATGGAGCCAGCCGACAGAGATCTTAACTATTATGGTCTCACCTCCTTGGTGGAAATCTACCTGGTTTATTATACTATGCATTTTCTTTGCATTTCTAGTTGCAGGAGTAGTCTTCTTTAGTTTGATAAGAAAAAAAGAGAATCGGCTGAAACGTGAGATGCGGGAACATGAGAAGAAGATATATGAAGAGAAAATACGCTTCTTAATCAATATCAGTCATGAGCTACGTACCCCTTTGACACTCATTTATGCTTCCCTGAAACGAATTCTAAATAAAGAGGTAAAGCAAGATGAGCTGCCAGAATATCTACAGGGTGCATTCAAGCAGGCCAATCAGATGAAAGATATTATCAACATTGTGCTTGATGCACGCAAAATGGAGGTAGGACAGGAAGTGCTACACATCTCTTCGCATCCTTTGCACAAGTGGATACAGGAAGTGGCAGAAACATTTCAAACTGCATCAAAGGCCAAAGAAATTGAAATTACATACGACTTTGACGACAGCATACAATATATCGCGTATGATGACACCAAATGTAGAGTTGTTCTTTCCAATCTGATTATGAATGCTTTGAAATATAGCCCTAATCAGACTCGTATCGTCATAAAAACAATCCGTACAAATGAAAGTATACAGGTACACGTACAAGACCAGGGAATCGGATTGGATAATGTAGATATAAAAAAGCTCTTTACCCGTTTCTACCAAGGCAAACATAATGAGGGAGGAAGTGGTATCGGTTTATCTTATGCTAAAATGTTGATTGACCTGCATGGAGGCAGGATGGGGGCTTTCAATAATGAAGACAGAGGGGCCACATTCTTTTATGAAATACCGGCTAATCTACAAGAGCAGGAAGTATCATGTCCTCAACATTCCTACCTCAATGAACTTTTAAGTTCTCCGGAGGAAGAAGAGAAAATAGAATCCGGTTCTTTCTCTCTACAAGGATATTCGCTGTTGATTGTAGAAGACAAACAGGACTTAAGGGAATTCTTAAAAAGTGCCCTTAAGGATAAATTCAAGAAGATCTATCAGGCAGAAAATGGACTGGTAGCACTGGAAGTTATTAAGCAACAGCAACCGGACATTATAGTAAGTGATGTAATGATGCCACAAATGAATGGCTATCAGCTATGCAAGGAAATTAAAGAGAATCTGAATATTAGCCATATCCCTGTCATCCTGCTTACCGCCAGAGCCGATTCTGAAAGCCAGATGTTAGGATACAAATTAGGAGCTGATGCCTATTTACCCAAACCATTTGAAATGGAAATGCTCCTCAGCGTGATCCAGAATCAGATGAGAAACCGTGAATATATTAAGTCCAGATACAGGGGCAATCAATTCATTCTGTCTCCGCAAGAGGCTACTTTCAGCAATGCAGATGAACAATTTATGATTAAATTGAATGAAATGATCGATCAGAATCTGTCTCAACCAGATTTGGATGTGAAATTCCTGACTGCTCAAATGGCAATGAGCCGGACATCCTTATATAATAAGATCAAGGAACTGACCGGCATGGGAGCAAACGATTATATCAATCGTAGAAGAATCGACAAAGCAATCATTCTTTTAACTCAGTCTGACATGAGCATTACTGAAATATCAGAGCAGGTAGGTTTCACTTATCAACGATATTTCAGTACGTTATTTAAAGAAATGAAAGGAATGACTCCTTCTCAATTCAGAGCGCAACACGGTTCTACCCAACAACAATCAGAGTAGATTCAGCACTTTAGTTTATCATTTATATAGAAATTATACTTTCCGGGACAGAGCGATTAGGATTTTCAGTGCAGATTTGGACGTTTCATGATTTGAAATGACTAAAATCTGATGAGCAGAATAGGGTATTCGACTACTTTTGCAACGAAGCAATTTAAAGAAAACGAATACACTTAAATTCAATTATTATGAGAAACTGCTATTTAACTCTGTTACTAATATGCATTTGCGGCCTTTGCTTTGCACAGCAACAGACCAATGACATCAGTACTAAAAATCCGCCAAACAAAGAATGGAACTTCAATAATCTGGATGGATGGGAATATGGACATCAGGATGACAACCCGGATAATCAATGCATATTAGAGAATGGTTACTTACGGATCTTTACACGGGCTAACTCGGTGGATCGGAAAAAGGTTCGCACTGTAGAACGGATTTATACAACAGGAAGATATACCTGGCGCACTCATATCCCACAAATGGGAATAGGAGATCAATGCAGCGTAGGTTCGTGGATATACCATGACGACCAACATGAATTGGATTTTGAAGTCGGATATGGTAAAGATACAGTTCGCAAGGAGTTAAATGCAACTCCCGACGAAATGATTGCTTATATGACATCGCAGGCATATCCTTTTTCTTCCGTTCCTGTAGTAATCAAGACCGGATGGCATCTGTTCGAAATTGATCTGACATTAAAAAACGGGAACTATTACATCACCTGGTTAATAGACAACGAGCCCAAACATGAACTTCAACTGAAATTTGGAAAAGACATTGCATTCCATATTTTTTGCAGTGTAGAGAATCTTAAATTTATTGGAGACCGACCGGCACAGCAGGAAAATTCCGGATTGTTTGATTTCGTCAGATATACATATCATGACTAAATAAATGAGCTTAGCACATATTTCTTAAAAGCCCCCAAAAAATTAATACCATGAGAACAACGTTCATTTCACTTTTCCTGATATTCATGAGCACTTGTCTCAATGCGCAAGATAGAGCAGACTACAAATATCTTAATATGTCCTCCTCTCCTTTCAAAGTTGATGAAAGTTATCTGTCAAAACATGATATCGTTTATTTTTCTCCGACTCAATTAGAAGCCGAGGGGTTTCCTATGGGAAACGGGAACATAGGAGGCATGATCTGGAACAACGACAATGGTATTGAACTCCAGATAAACAAAAACGATTTATGGAGCAAACCAGATAAGGAAGAAAACGACCTATCCGTCCTAAAGCATGCAGCGCGTCTAAAGATAGATTTCGGTATTCCTGTTTTTAGCTGGATACACTTGAAGAACTTTGAGGGACGATTATCATTACAGAAAGGTGAAACGACTTATAAAGCCGCCACTCCTTATTCGACAACCACTATCCGGACCTGGCTGGCTCATGATCGAAACGTATGGATACTGAAATGTGAAAACCTGCCCAATGAAGAGCTAACAGGAGCTGAACAGAAATCAACCGTTTCACTCGAAAGGCTCGGCAGTCGTTCTTTCTCCGGATGGTATGCCGGACGATTTCCCAAAGATCCAAAGATAGGCATAGGCAAAACCCAGTCATTGCTCAACGGCAATGATATGATTATTGAAGAAAATGGCGACGGACTGCATTTCGCCGTAGCGTGCAGAATCATAAAAGAACCGGCTTCGCCTGTGATTATCAATTCGCATCGCATGGAACAGAAAACGGTTAAAAACAAGCTCACAGTCCTGATTAGTGTAGTGACAGATCGTGAGAATAAGGCTCCTGTAGAAGCTGCCCGAAGATTACTTGATGAAGCGGAAACAGATGGCATTGAACAATTAAAGGCAGATAAAGATAATTGGTACAAAAATTTCTGGTCTAATGCTTTCATGAAATTAGGAGACGATTATCTTGAAAACATCTATTATTTGCGCAGATACCTGATGGCTGCCGGTTCGCAAGGAGAATTTCCTGTTGCATTCAATGGAGGATTGTGGCGTTGGAATCGCGATGTCATGAATTGGGTAACTCCTCATCATTGGAATACACAACAGCAATACTGGGGATTATGTGCGCAGAATGACTGTCAACTAATGGCTCCGTATCTCGACACATACTTCAAGATGATTCCATCGGGAGAAACGCTCGCAAAAGAATATGGAGCATCAGATGATGCATTACTTATCACTGAAGCCCATTGTTTCACCGGAGAGCAGACAGGGAAAGACCGTGAAGATATGAGAAACAACTTTACTCCTGCTTCACAAATAGCTTCTCTCTTTTGGGATTACTATGCATTCACCGGAGACAAAGACTTTCTGAAAAGCAAAGCATACGTTTTCATGAAAAAGGCTGCTAATTTCTATCTCGAGAAATTACAATGGGATGCAGAAAAGAAAGAGTTCTATTTTCTTTCTTCTTTATATGAGTCAGCAGATATCAGCTATGTAAAGAATACGATTAGTGACAGGAATTGCATCGAACAGCTTTTCAGAAATTGTATCAAAGCAGCCACTCTATTAAAGACGGACAAAGATAAAATTGCCCAATGGAAACACGTATTGAATCACTTATGGAAGATTTCTTACGAGCCGTTTGAATCATGTGGAGAAGTTATCGCTCCGGCGGAAGAATACTATACAGAGTTACGATACTCTCCCTGGATGTGGGCGAGTGCCGGCTCAAGTGCCTTTCCAACAGGTCTGATTGGCATTGATGATAAAGATTCGCGCATGGGAAAAGCTATAACCAATTTACAGAAATGTCGTGAGAGTGCAAATGCACACTACCCTCTCCCGGAAATTGCAGCACGAATGGGACTTGGAGACGAAGCTCTTAAATACCTTATGAATGGAGTGAACATCCATCAAATGTATCCACAAGGACTGATGCACAATGTCACCGGATATCCGGATAATATTTATGACCTCCAATCCGTTCACGACTTGTTGGGGCATATTTACACTATCCGTTCGCATGATTTCTTCCAATGTGGAATGGAGCCTATAAGCAATTATAGTACAGCAATGAATGAGATGATGCTCCAAAGCAATGAAGACAAAATCAGAGTATTTCCTGCAATACCAGCAGCATGGGATACAACACGAATAGCTTTCACCTTACTGGCAAGAGGAGCATTCATTGTGTCGTCCGAAAGAGATGAACAAACCAAAGTAACCCAGATAGGAATAAAAAGTCTGAAAGGAAATATCTGCAGAGTTCAAAACCCATGGCCAGTTAATAATATTGTGGTTATGTCAGTCAATGATAAAAACAAAGTAAAATATAAAATTGAGAAGAATAATGTGATTACGTTTACCACAATCACAGACGGAGAATATATTGTTAAGCTCAACAGTGATAAAGAAGTAAATGTTCCAACTGTTTATTCCGGAACTCCTAATAGCAAGGTTAAATATTGGAAACAGCGTACTTTAGGTAAAAATAGCGGATGGAACGACAATCCCATCCAACATTAGCCCACATCAAATGAACAGGTCTTTCACTGCCATTCAAAGAGAACGTCATACTCTCTAAATGTAAAATAGCCCTCGCTACAAATCTGTAACGAGGGTATTTTTTAGAGGAGTCATTCCTCCTTTCGCTAATGTTTTGTTTCTGTGCTTTTTATATCTGAATATATCAGATAATTCCTCTCACTCTATCATCAAATGCAGAAAGCGCAGCTTTCGCCCCTTCGCCCATAGAGATAATAATTTGCTTATAAGGAACCGTAGAAACATCTCCGGCTGCATAGATACCCGTCACATTCGTACGGCAATGTGCATCAATCATGATTTCGCCCGGACGGTTGGTTTCCACTATGTCGCGGAATACACTGCTATTCGCAGAAAGCCCGATCTGTACAAATACACCATCCAATTCCACCAAACGTTCTTCTTCCGTTTTGCGGTCTTTGATGCGCAGGGCAGTCAACTTATCACCATTTCCTATCACTTCCGTAGTCTGTGAACTTACAAACACTTCCACATTCGGCAATGATTTAAGTCGCTCTTGAAGTACACTGTCTGCTTTCAACTCATCCATAAATTCAAAAACAGTCACTTTGGAGCAGATACCGGCCAAGTCAATGGCTGCCTCAATACCGGAATTTCCTCCACCTACTACTGCTACCTGCTTTCCTTTATAAAACGGACCATCGCAATGAGGACAGAAAGCAACACCACGACCAATATATTCGGCTTCTCCCGGAACATTCAGTTTGCGCCAGCTTGCACCAGTTGCAATAATCAGTGCCGGAGCCAGGAATTTCTCACCAACAGAGGTAGTGATCTGCTTCTGTTTTCCAACCACTTCTACTTTTTCTACTTTACGATGCTCCAGTAAATCCACCGGATAGCGTAAGAGATGTGTTTTCAGATTATCGGCAAGTTCATTTCCTGTCGTTTCCGGAACAGAGATTAAATTTTCAATACCTACCGTTTCTTTCACCTGTCCGCCGACACGCTCGGCCACGATAGCTACACGGAGTCCTTTACGGGCAGAATAAATAGCTGCCGATATTCCAGCAGGTCCTCCACCGGCTACAATCACATCATATTCTTTCACCTCTGCATTCGCTTTGGTTTCGTCAATACCATATTGTTCTTCCAACTTGGCAAGCAATTCGCCAAATTCACCACGACCTACATGAAGTAATTTTCCGTCTGCAAAGACAGAGGGCACTCCTTGTATCTTCAGTGCATCTACTTCATCCTGATAAAGCGCACCGTCTACCATTTCATGCGTAATAGCCGGATTCAAAGTAGTCATTGCATTCAGGGCCTGCACTACGTCAGGGCAGTTCGTACAAGTCAACGAAACATAAGTGGTCAGATGTATCGGACCTTTCAGTGCTTTCACACGGTTGCAAACGGCCTCATCGGGAAAGTTCTTTCCTTTGCCATCCTGATTCAGGATAGCCAAAAGCAATGACGTGAACTCATGTCCGTTAGGAATACCCCGGAATGTAATTCCGGTGCGGTCGCCATTCTTCAGTAAAGTAAACTTCAATGCGTCTCCCTCATTCACTACACAAGTGATATGATCGGAACAATCCGCTACATCTCCCAGCAGCTCCAATAATTCTGTTTTGTTTTCGTGGCTGGATGATACGGATATATCAAAAGTAAAGTTTGCCTCCAGCCCAGCAAAAATACCCTTTAATTGTTCTTTTAATGCAGATTCTAACATATCTTTTTCCCTTTCATTTTTTTAAAAGAAAGGCCGGCAGCGTCTCCCGTTACCGGCCTCCCATAATCACCATTATCAAGATCTATCAAATCTTACCTACCAGGTCGATGCTTGGTTTCAGGGTAGACTCACCCTTCTTCCATTTAGCCGGGCAAACTTCTCCGTCATGGCTGGCTACAAACTGTGCAGCTTCCACTTTACGAAGCAATTCACTTGCATCACGGCCAATATTGTTATCATTCAGTTCCACCACTTTAATCTTTCCTTCCGGATTGACAACGAATGTACCGCGATAAGCCATACCTTCTTCTTCGATATATACACCCAGTGCACGGCTCAAAGCGCCAGTCGGGTCTGCCAACATCGGATATTGAATCTTGCGAATGCTTTCAGAAGCATCATGCCAAGCTTTGTGCACGAAATGAGAGTCAGTACTTACCGAATAGATTTCTACACCCATCGCCTTGAACTGATCGTACTTTTCAGCCATATCCACCAATTCAGTAGGACATACGAAAGTAAAGTCAGCAGGATAGAAAAAAAGAATCGCCCATTTACCTTTCAGGTCATTGTTGGTTACAGTCTTGAAAGCTCCGTTGTGAAAAGCCTGAACGCTGAATTCAGGAAGTTGAGAATTTAAAATTGGTTCCATAATCTTTATTGCTTTTATTGTTATTAATTGATTTGACTTATAACATCAGAAACAATGTTTTGTTTTTTGTTTCTGGTGCAAAGATAAAGGCAGAAACCCTGCCTTTGCAAAAAAAGTCCAATCGAATATTTCTATGCTATGATAGATGAAATTAATAACATCCATAAAGTTCCATTTTTAAGATTTGTGCCACCACCAAATTGTCCAAATATCCACAACGAGAAAAAATAGCACATAAAATCACGCATATATATACCATTCCCGATGATTTTATGCATGCAAACAGTACTAATATACAGAAAAGAGAAGCTTTCCCAATCATTCCCCGGTGAGAAACGAAATGTTTCTCACCGGGGAACAAAGTGTTTCTCGGTGTGGAACACTTTGTTTCAAGGTAAGAAATGATTCGAAAGACATAAAGAAGAATTCTAAACGTCTATATGGAGCGCTAGTTACTCTAGTTAGTATACAGATAAAAACTTATTGATATTATCAAATTGAATAGCTATCCAGAGTTTTTCTATCAATGATTCACCTTATTCAACCCAGAAGATACTCATTGACAAGAAATAGTCCGATATAATACCACTCCCAAATACATTAATATCAATTCCTACAGATATTTTTCCTTGCGCTCACAACCCACTGCATATTTGAGAAAACAGAATGATTTAATATACAATTTTTCATATCCGATCTTTTTCAATACTCCCCATAGTATATATTCAGTTACATCAGAAAATTATCTGTCTTCTTTCTTTTTATATTCAGACGGCAACTCTCCATAAGCCTCTTTGAAGTATTTTGAGAACTGCTTGGGAGACAGTCCAACCTCGTATGCTATTTCCGAAACACCAAGCTGACTCTTTTCCAGCAACTGTTTACCTCTTTTTATCCGGATAGCCCGAATAAATTCTATTGGCGATTTTCCTGTTATCGTCATCAGCTTCTTATATAAATGTCCTCTTGTCATTCCAATAGCAGAACTTAACTCCTCCACTGAAAATTCCGGATTACTGATATTCTCCTCAACCAACTTAATAGCTTTACTAATCAGTTGCTCATCCAAAGAGCTAATAGTGATCTCACTAGGTTCAATATCTATTGTTTTAAATTTATTGTAGTTCATTTTCCTCCATTCCAAAAGCTTATTGATACGCAATAATAAAATATCGAGATTAAAAGGCTTGGTTATATAATCATCAGCCCCTTCTTTCAGACCGCTTAATACATGCTCATCGGCAGCCCGCGCTGTTAATAAAATAACAGGAATATGAGAGAATCTGATGTCTCCCTTTATCTTATTGCAAAGCTCAAGTCCATCCATTACAGGCATCATAACATCACTAATCACCATTTTTACAGGTTGATGGCTCATCACAGAAAGAGCCTTTTTACCATTAGGCGCAGCAACGACAGGATAGTGTTCCTTCAAACAGTCTATTAGGAATTGACGGAAATCATCATTGTCTTCCACAATCAGAATAGGATAATCGTTTTCAGTGCTCTCCATGCCTTCCGTCGGAACGATTTCTTCCACTTGTTCTTCTTCGGCATATTTCTCATAAGTCAGGCTGATAGGAAGCGTTATAACAAACACAGTACCCCGGGGAACATTGTTCTTAACTTCTATGTTTCCGCCATGCATACTCACATACTCTTTTACAATATGTAACCCGATACCACTTCCAATATAGTCAGAAGTATGTGTTTCCTGATAAAACCTCTCGAAAATAAGTTCTTTACCATCCTCACTGATTCCTATTCCAGTATCCGCCACCTGAATCCTTATCTTTTCAGCATTCGCTTCCGTAATTTTATCGACTGTTATGGTTATACTCCCATTCTCTGTATTGAATTTGTATGCATTTGAGAGCAGATTCATTAAAATACGCTGAATCTTATTCCGGTCAAAATCCATCTCAATAGACGGGGATTTCAAGATCAACTTCAACTGTATACCCTTTTTGTTTGAATAAGGTTCGAAAGAACCGCATGTTTCTTTAATGAATTCCGAGATGTTTCCGTGTGATAGTTTAAGTTCACTCTTTCCATTCTCCAGCTTTCTTAAATCCAATAATTGATTCACTTCTCCCATCAATATTTCTGCATTGCGATGCATCAGTTTCAGATCTGATTTCACCTGGTTATCAGAAATAGACGAAGCTAGTAACTTCTCCAGAGGAGTTATGATAAGAGATAATGGCGTACGTAAGTCATGACTGACATTGGTGAAGAAACGCATTTGAGCCTCATCAATTTCATGCTGTTTGGCTACATCCAACTCTAATTTCTGCATCTTTAGCTTGAATTTAGCTTTCCGCCGTATATACATAATTGAAGCAACCACAATCGCACATATAAAAATCACGTACAAGATATAAGCTGTTGATGATAACCAGAATGGAGGATTTATATGGATAGTTAATGATGATATCTCATTATTCTGGTATTCATCGCCAATAACTTTCACCTGCAAATTATAAGTCCCCGGGTGCAACTTATTAAAAGAGATCGTATTTCCATTGAGTTGAATCCATTCAGTGTGATCTTCAAGCCGGTATGCAAATAAAGTTTTATGCAACGCCTGATAGTTCAAAGAAGACACATCAATGGCAAAGTTATTGTTAGAATAATCCAACGATATTTCTTTAAGAAGCTGAATATTCTTGTTTAGCAAAACACGCCCGTTTATAACCTCATCTACCTCAATTCTTTTGTTTGCAATATACAAGGCAGTAAATTCCACCTTCGATTTATAAGGATTATACGGTACCGGTTCGGGCATGGTTTTAATATATCCACCTATTCCTCCCATCATGATTTCCCCATTCTTTTTACACCATATAGAATGATTATTAAACATGATATTACCCAAACCGTCCTCATTATAATAACGATAACACCTGAAAGTAGGCATAAGAGACATGGGATCATTAACGACCACAATATTAGTTACCCCTACATCTGTTGTTACCCATATATTCTTGTTATGGTCTTCAGTGATCCCCCTGACAAAATTGTGAGACAACCCATTATTTGAATTTAAATTGGCTATAGAGTCTTGTGTCTCATTATAAATCCAAAGCCCTTCTTTCCCTCCAATCCATAATAACCCCCGGCTATCCCGATATACGCAACTAATAAAAGAGTCAAGTTGCCGTTTATGAGCACTATTCTTAGATAGTTGAGAGACTTGACGGGAATATGTATCTATTACATGTAAACCGGCAGTGGTTGCTATGTACAAATTTTGTCCATATTGACAGTATAAATCTGTGATACTATTAGAGGCTATAGGAACATCATCCACAGTATAATCTGTAAATGTACCATTGGTTTCATAACAATATAACCCTTTTACTACGGTTCCAATCCATATATTTCCGGCCATATCTTCATTGATGCTCCTAATATCCTGAAGAGGATTCTCTTTTCCATCCACATTACTATAATGAAGACTGGTAAATTTTCCTTTCTCATAGTAAAAGACTCCTCCCCCATACGTACCGAACCATATTCTATTTTTAGAATCAAGGAAAGAACATACAATCAAATTCTCCGAAATACTTCCATCCCGATGATTATACTTGGTCAAACTATTAGTTACCGGATTTATATAGGTGATTCCGTCTCCATCAGACCCCAACCAAATATTGCCATTATTATCTTCCAACACACAGCTAATATCATCCTGTTCCGAAATGTTTCGCCGTTTGAAAAGTGTATTATTTAAGCATGTATATGCAACTCCTCTTTTGCTTGTACCTACCCACATGATATTCTGCTTGTCGTGATAAAAACAATTTATGTGATTGGTAGGAATAGAAAACTGGTTACTTTTTTCATACTCTATTTCAGAACATTCATCACTGCTTGTATTATAAATTGTGATTCCCGTATTATCCGTACCGATCCATATATTTCCTTTACCGTCGTCCATCACTGCCGTTACAAAATAATAAGCACGATTGTCGCGGTCCGTAAAAACTTTCAGTTCTTTAGTTTTAGGGTTATAATATCGTAATGCATCTTCTGAAGAATGTGGAGTATAAAACCATAAATTAAATGCAAAATCCAAATACATTCTGTGGTGAGGATAAGTCGACAAGGATAGAAAGAGCTCATCCGAAATTTGTTTGGTTTTAAAATCAACCTTCCGAACCTGTCCATTCGTGAATAAGACATAGGCTTGTTTATTCCTACATTCGATCCATTTTATCTGGTCATTTGGAGATAATATAAAGTCGGAGAATCTGTTTTTATCTATTTCATAATAAATTAATTTATCACCTGTAGAAAACCAGATATTATTATCATAGTCAACAAACAAAAGCTTTATTTCACCTTGAATATCTACCCCCTGCAATATACCAGTAATATTGTCATCAATACAGTCTTTTACACGATCATACACAAAATACTTTTCACCGGCTTGAATCCAGATATTCTTGTTCTTATCCTCTTTGATACTATATATACTACTTTGAATGGCTATAGAATAATACTTAAAATTATAGCCATCATAACGACTTAGACCATTACCACTGATAAACCACATAAAACCATAGCTATCCTGCAGAATACCATATATATAATTATCAGGAATCCCATCCTTGACATCAAGAGATTTAAAATTAAAACTTTCAATAGGACGGATACAAATGGAAACAAAAAGAAGTCCTATCAATAATATGTATTTCTTCATATAGTACTGTTATAATTATTGTTATAGGCAAAGATACGATTTTAGAGCAATCGTTTGTTCGTATTATGTATCAGAATACTATCCCATTTGTATTATTTACCTTGCAAGAACGATGTCTTACGAGTCAGAACGGGCGATCACCCACAACTACCCAATTGTATTTAATAACCGTCCCTTTTGTATTTTGTCGCATTTGAGCTATATCTATGATTCATTTTAGGAATGTACTATATTAAATTATGTTCATTTTTGCATAAGATTCTTTGCGAATCTATCATAAGAATTTATATCTTTATTATTAACTTTAATTTAATTACACAATGAAAAAACAGAATGGATTGAAATTGTGGGGGTTACTTGCAATATGCCTTGTAATACCTCAAATCATTTCAGCACAATCAACCATTACTGTACGCGGAACCGTTGTTGATGATGCGGGCGAAACGATGATTGGGGTTTCGGTGCAAATCAAAGAAACAAAAAGCGGAACAATTACAGATTTTGATGGTAAGTATTCAATCAAAGCACCTGCCAATGCCACCTTGGTATTTTCCTATGTCGGCTATAAAACAAAGGAAATACCTGTTGCAGGAAAGAGTCATCGCGATGTAACGCTCGAATCCGACGCACAGACACTAGATGAAGTCGTTGTTGTAGCTTATGGTGCACAGAAAAAAATCACCATAACAGGTGCTGTAAGCAACGTGGGAGGAGAAGAACTCTTAAAGTCACCCACAGCTTCCTTGGGAAATGCTTTATCAGGTAAATTGTCAGGTGTATCATCCGTACAATATTCAGGTATGCCGGGAGGAGACGACCCGGTTATACAAATTCGTGGAGTTGGTTCGCTCAACAATTCCAACCCGTTAGTGTTAGTTGATGGAGTAGAACGCTCCTTTAACCAAATAGACGCCAATGAAGTAGAAGACATCTCTATCTTAAAGGATGCTTCGGCTACAGCAGTATTTGGAGTACGCGGAGCCAACGGTGTGATACTTATCACAACCAAACGTGGTGAGATAGGCAAAACAAAGATCAGTTTTTCCGGTTCTTACGGGATTCAACAGGTTTCAAGTTTTTTAGATATGGTTGATTCCCATACCTGGGCGAGTTTATATAACAATGCTCAATTAGGAGATGGGACTTCTCCCGACCAACTGCGCTTTTCTGAAAAAGCTATCCGACATTTCAAAGACGGAGACCAGCCTCTCCTGTATCCCAGTGTTGATTGGCTCGATTATGTAATGAAAGATTCTGCCCCCCAACAACAATACAATGTTTCTGTATCAGGAGGTAATAAAACGGCCCGTTATTTTGTATCAGTAGGTATGTTGTCACAAGATGGATTGTTCCGTTCCTTTTCTCAAGATAAAAATTCAAACTTCAAATACAAAAGGTACAACTATCGTGCCAATATAGATCTTACCTTGAATAAAAGAAACGAATTATCCATCAATGTCGGCGGTCGTATAGAAGATCGATACGAACTGGCAGCAGGAGAAGAAAGTGTTTTTGGCAGTTTACTCAATGCTGTACCGTTCGCCGGATATGGTATTGACGACCAAGGGCGTCATATTACGGCGAATAAAAGCTATGTCGGAGATTATGATAATGATGGACTATCTGCTTTTTACGGTCAGGGATATAATCGCAAAACAACCAATGTGTTGAACTTAGACCTTATATATAAGCTCAAACTTGATTTTATTACTCCCGGCCTCGACTTTAAGGTGAAAGGTTCCTACAACTCCGATTATACACAGCAAAAAAGACGCACTGGATCTGGGGTAACTTATGAACCGCTCTTGTTAGACGATGGGACTATAGCCTTGCGAAAAAGTGGTGATGTGTGGAACCTAGGATATGAAGAATCGTATTGGTTCAATCGCAACTGGTATGCAGAAGCCAGTTTAAACTATGCCCGTAAATTCGGTAATCACGACTTCACAGCACTTTTACTATATAATCAAAGCAAGTACTATTATCCGGAACCACAAGACAAAAAAATACCAAGTTATATAGATATACCTCATGGATATGTAGGCTTGGTAGGACGAGTAACCTATAATTATAAAACCAAGTATCTGGCAGATTTTAACATCGGTTACAATGGCTCTGAAAATTTTGCTCCCGGATATCGCTATGGATTATTTCCTTCGGTATCGTTGGGGTGGATCGCATCGTCCGAAAATTTCTGGAAACCTTTAGAAAAAGTAATCTCTTATTTTAAACTGCGCACATCTGTTGGACAAGTCGGCAACGACAATATGAATGATATGCGTTTCCTTTATTTATCGGGTACCTATAAAATTAATCATGGCAACGGATATAACTTTGGCTTAGGCACATGGCTCGGTAATGCATACGAAGAGACAGCAGGTAACCCGTTCATTACTTGGGAAACCGCCACTAAATGGAATTTTGGTGTCGACATGAAATTCTTCAACGATAAACTCAGTGCCAATATTGACGTTTTCTTTGAAGACAGAAAAGACATATTAATTGACAACGCCGCTAAACTACCGGGTATTACCTCGCAAAAATCCAGTTCTGTAAATGAGGGACGTGTGAAAAACAAAGGATATGAGATAGGGCTTTCATGGTCAAGCAAAATTGGAAACGATTTCCGGTTTACGATAAACCCGAGTATCACATACGCCCGGAATGAAGTAATTGAAAATGGAGAAGTACGCCCACAGTACCAACATTTATCAGGAAAAGGGCACCCTGTAGGTCAACGAACTGGCTACACGTTCTTTGAATTCTATGATCCCGGAAATACAGAAAGCAGATATCAACAAGCCTACGGCACAGCTATGCCTGAGCAAATGGTATCTCTAAAGCCCGGAGATTGTGTATATGTGGATATTACCAATGACGGTGTAGTCGATGAAAATGATGTTTGTGCCATGTATTATAGTGACATTCCCGAATACAACTTTGCTGCAAATATTAATTTACAGTATAAAGGATTCGACTTTTCTATGCTATGGACAGGTGCAACCCATGTAACCCGTAATCTACAAGGTGTTTACAGACAACAGTTTGGCGCAATGAGCAGATCAAATATGTTACAATGGGTTGCCGATAACAGTTGGACACAGGAAACGGCCCAAACAGCAACCCTCCCTCGCCTGTCCTTTATCAGTAAAGAAAACAACTCTGTCAATTCCAGTGTATATTATGCTGACGCTTCCTACGCACGATTGAAAAATGTAGAGTTAGGATATACTTTCAAGAAAATACCGGGCATTCCGCAGGTATCCAACCTCCGTGTCTATTTCTCGGGGTATAACCTGCTTACATTCTCCAAGTTCAAGGCCAATGACCCTGAAAGTCCATCCGATAAAATTAAATATCCTCTGACACGTATTTTCAATTTCGGATTAAATGTTAACTTTTAAATTGTATGACGATGAAATATATAAAATCAAAATTAGCAGTTTGGTCTTTGGTGCTAAGCATGCTTATACCAACCTTCGTAAGTTGTGTTGACGATTTTGCTGTGGGCGACTCCTTTCTAGATAAACAGCCGGGAGTGGACGTTACCTTAGATACCATTTTCTCGAAAGCCGAGTATGCACGGATGTTTCTTTGGGATAGCTACAAACATATCTATAACGGATTATCCGGACGTACTATTTATAACGCTGTAATGCCGGAAGCACTTAGCGATGTAGTTCACTCCTTCCTGGGATGGGGTGGCGTAATCAATCCTTATTATGCAGGCATGCACTCAGAAGCCGGAAACGGCAGTTATTCTGTTGATAAAATGGCATTTATTGGTAATAACGATCGCTTTGGAATTTGGGAGGCAATACGTAAAAGTTGGATATTTATTGAGAATATAGACCGTGTTCCCGATATGGATAGCAAAGAAAAGGCTCGCCTTAAAGCCGAAGCTAAATTAATAATTGCCACCCGTTATTTCGATGGAATATGCCACTTTGGAGGACTTCCTTTGGTAGATCATGCCTATGAAATCGGAGAACAATTCAAAGGGGGGTACGTAAGCGGAATAGTAGGTGAAGGAGAATTTGTACCGGGACGTGCTACCATTGAGCAAACAGCTACATTCGTTGACAATCTCCTTTTACAGGTCATCAACGAATCCGAGCTTTCATTTGCTATCGGCGACTATTTGAATGAAGGCGGACGTCTTAGCAAAGGTGGCGCTTATGCTTTACGAGCCAAACTATGGCTCTTTATAGCTAGTCCTTTGTTTAATGATACAGAGCCGTATCGGCAATACGATACCCCTCCAGTGTTTCCCGCAGGTTTTGGAGACAATGTAGACCCATTGCTTCGTATATGGTTGGGGCATAAAGATGAAAGTCTTTGGACTAAATGTGTTGAGGCTTGCGAAGATTTCTTCAAGGAAAACCAAAAGGCAGGTACTCCTTATGCTCTTGTGCAGCCTGCCGGAAATTCAGAAGGTGATTACCGCCGTGCTTATCGTTCAGCTTATTTTTCGCGAGGAACAACAGAAAAGATAATTGAAGTTAGAGGTGAAGGGAATGGCTACAGTGATGGCGAATACCTGTTGGAATGGGGAGCTAATGTGCCGGGAAATGTATCACACTATGGAGCTCATGCTCCGACAGTGGAATGGTTTAATATGTTCCCCTGGGCAAACGGTAAAAATTTTGATGGCCAGCGTGTATACAATACGCAGAACCTTGAAAACCTTGACATATTTGCTAATCGTGACCCACGTCTCTATGAAAGCATGCTTGTTCCGCAACGGAATATCAACAATTTCTATAATACTTATCAGAACAAGGATATTGATTGTTGGCAAGGCGGTAATCTGATTTCGGGAAACTGGTGGTTTACAAGTGGATATAATGCACACGGATTCGGACAATTCAAATGGGTATTGGATTATAGCCATATGGGTGACGAACGTTATTCATGGCCTTATCTGCGTATGGCAGATATGCATCTTATCTATGCTGAAGCATTGGCTCAGGCAGGACGTTCAGGCGACGCAATCAAAGAAGTAGATAAAGTACGTGCACGAGTTGGTTTACCTTCTTTGAGTGTAAACACAGATCTTAATCTCAGCGACAAAAATGTATTGGTAAATGAAATCTTGCGTGAACGTGCCTGCGAACTTGCTCTTGAAAATAGCCGGTTACTTGATCTGATCCGGTATAAAAAACAAGATGTATTTTGTTCTCCACTTCATCGCATGACTATTTATGCAAAAGATGCCCAAACCGGAGAGAAAACAGAGATTCCTTTCAGCCAAATGAATGGCGTATGGCCCAAGTTCATTTATGAAACCACTGCAATCTCCACTTTTGCAAGAGTTTGGTGGAGTGGAAACTGGGATAATAAATGGTATCTCTCTCCGATAAATAGACAAGAGATAAATAAGGACTATGGGCTTTCACAAAATCCTGGATGGTAATACCCTTTTTAATTCAATAGCATTATGAATAAATATATATCGAGAATCTGTTTGGCTGGCGTATTGGCATCTGCCTTGACAGCAAACGCACAGAATAAGCTGCAAGATAAAGACAGTATTAAGGTAGATTTGGGATTCGGTGTGGAACAAAAACTGTCTGTCTCATCAGCTGCCGCAACCATAATTACCTCAGAAGAACTGAAACAAACATCAGCAATTAATCTCCCGGATGCGCTGTACGGACGTTTGTTAGGACTAACGGCATTAAAAACCGGTGGTTTCTCCGGTGATGATAATTATGGAGCATGGTTTAATATACGAGGAGAGCAAACCACTTCGGAAAATGGGATATTAATCTTAGTAGATGGAATTAAACGCCCCATCGACCGTTTGACAGTGGACGAGGTGGAGTCCGTTACGGTACTTAAAGATGCAGCAGCCGTGGCACTGCTCGGTTACAAAGGTGTAAACGGAGCCTTATTGGTAAAGACCAAACGGGGAAAGGAAGGAAAACTGAATGTAGATGTGTCATATAACCACAAGTTCACTTTCTCTCCGAAGATTGCCGATTTTGTGAATGCCGAAACGTATGCAAAGGCTACAAACGAAGCGCGGGTGAATGACGGATTGGCTCCAACCTATTCTGAACTCGAATTGGAGCTGTTCAAGTTTGGTAGTGACCCTTATTATTATCCGAATGTCGATTGGAAGAATGAAGTTCTAAAAGATGTAGGTTCAGAAGATCAAGTGAATGTTGCTATCCACGGAGGCAGTGACAAAGTGAAGTATTTCACCATGCTTGATTATACAGGAAGCAGAGGTATGCTTAAAGGAACCAATCAGAGTGATTTCGATTCCCAATTGCGCTATTCCAAAGCTAATATTCGTGTCAATCTGGATTTCGCTGTTACTCCAACTACAAATATGGCAGTGAATGTACTTGCCAATTTTATCGAAACCAACGGACCTGCATCGAGCAGCGGAAACGATATTTTCTATCAACTCTATCGGCTTCCAGCAAGCGCTTTCCCTGTAAAAACGCCCAATGGAGTGTGGGGAGGTAATCAGAACTATGGAGATGCCAACCCTGTGGCACGCATACAAGATACCGGTCGAGGGAAAACCCATCAACGAGCTTTATATGCCGATGCTCGTCTGACACAAAATCTTAATTTTTTATTAGACGGTTTGAGCGCCTCTGCCCGAATTGGATATGATAATTATTCGCGTATTAACGAAAGTCATAGCAAAAGCTTTCAATATGGATATGTAGAATATACAGGCGACACAGGTGACAAGAATAAATCCAAAGAGGTTCTTTATGGAGATAAGGTAAATAGTTTAACTTATAGCAAAGGATTGAACAACCAATGGCGTTCTTCCCATTTTGCTTTATCGCTAGATTACCAGAAAGCGTTTGGCGACCATTCTCTAGCAACCTCCATCATTTATAATACGGAATCAGAAATCGGCATGGGCCAATACAATACGTTCTATCGGGCCAATATCATGGGCTATTTGAACTATGCATGGAGACAAAAATTAGTGGCAGATATAGTATTGGCAGCCAATGGTTCTAACCGTTCTTATCCCGAAAAGTGGGCATTCTCTCCAACGATGTCATTGGCATATATCTTTGCCAAAAAAGAAGACAGTCCTGTGCTTAACTATGGTAAAGTGAGAGGATCATTTGGTATCCAACATACCGATTATGTTCCCATCGAAGGCATTTGGCTTGAAAATTATGGTGGCGGCCACGGAAATGTAGTATTTAAACCTAGCTACGACGGCAGCTTTTGGGGGACCTATCTTTCATACTATCCGCTCAGCAGCTTTTCCCTCGAAACGGCTTATAAGTATGACATAGGAGTCGATCTGCGTTTGTTTAAAAGTCTGGATGTAACGGCAGACGTGTATTACAATCGCCGCAGTAACATCATGCTAAGTGCCAATGACCTCAACTCTTGGGTGGTAGGGCGTCCTAACTCCTATGCTGCCAAAGGAAAGGTAGATAGCTATGGAGTGGAACTCGGACTGAATTATGTAAAGCAATTCAATAAAGATTTTCTGCTCCGTGCCGGTGCTGCCTTCACATGGGGAACCAATGAAATTGTAGATTATATAGAAAACCCGTCGGAAGATTACCAATCACGCATCGGGCAACGTGTTAGTCAAGCTCAAGGACTCGAAGCTATCGGTTTCTTTAAGGACGAACAAGACATTGCCAAAAGTTCTGTACAACAGTTTGGTCAAGTACGACCGGGTGATATCAAATATAAGGATCAAAATAAGGACGGAGTAATCAACGAGAGTGATGAAGTCTATTTTGGTTATGGAAGCAGTGTACCGGAAACGAATTACTCATTTACGATTGGTACTCAATACAAACGTGTAGGGTTCAATGTTCTATTTCAAGGCATCTCCGGTTTGACTCAATACTTAGGCACAACAGGAGTTTGGGATTGTGTGAGAAATAACAATAATCTTTCAACGCATTATTTGGAAAATGCCTGGCGTCCCGGCAGTGACAATGCTAATGCACTTTATCCGAGACTCACATCTCTAGACAATCCCAATAACTACAGAGCAAATAGCGTGTGGTATAGTAATATCAATTGGTTGAAGTTACGGAATGTAGAAGTCTATTACTTACTTCCTGAAAACTGGTTGAAAAAAATATCAGTTTCCGATGCAAGGATCTATGTCAAAGGAGAAAACTTATTGACTTTCTCCAATATGGATGTGATGGACCCCGAACTTATAAATACAAATTATCCTACTATGAAGGGGGTAAGCATCGGATTCCTCGTTAATTTTTAAATCAATAGAATAACGAATATTATGAAAAGAATAGCTACATATTTGATAGTCGCAGCATCACTCATACTGAACGGATGTGTGGACCTCAATTACAGTGAGGTGGTAACGAACGATGAAGATTGGGTATATGACAGCCCGATTTATGGAATCGAAAAGTTGGTCAATGATATTTATGCACAATTTCTGAACGAATTTGAGAACAATTATGATGGAGCTTTTAGAGCGTGCGCTACCGATGAAGCCGATTATGCGTTATCAGGTTCAGATGTACATAGATTTTATAATGGTGGATGGACACCCAACAATCCGTTGCCAGAATACTGGAAAAACAATTATACCGCCATTCACGAGGCCAACAACTTCCTAGAGAAACTGGACAAGATATCATTGGAAGATTACATCTACAGTGTAAGCGAAGGAACAAACTATCCGGAGTTGAAAGCTCGTTTTGAACTGTTCCCTTATGAAGTCAGAGCACTCAGGGCCTATTATTATTTTGAGCTGGTCAGAGCGTATGGTGATGTACCTTTAGTACTCTCGACACTGACCATATCAGAAGCTAATAATGTAGAGCGGACCCCGGCAGACAAAGTTATAAAGTTTATAGTCGATGAGTGCGATGCCATAGCAGAGTACTTACCCATCAATTATCAAAACGAGATGAGTCAACAGTTGGGACGTACCAATCGTCCTTTCGTACTGGCTCTGAAGGCCCGTACGCTACTATATGCTGCTAGCCCACTTTTTAATCCCAACAACGACAGGAATAAATGGGAGGCAGCTGCTAAGGCCAATAAAGAAGTGATTGACAGATGTGCGGAATGGGGAATTGCATTAGATACGTATGCTTCTTTATGGGGAAATAATAGTTTTGTGAATAAAGAAATCATTTTCGCAGTAGCAAAAACAGAAGATAATACTTTTGAAAAACAAAACTATCCCATAGGTATCGAAGGAGGCCAAAGCGGGAATTGTCCAACACAAACACTGGTCGACCAATATGAGTATCAGTCAGGACCTTATGCAGGAAGGACTTTCGGAGAGATGCATCCCGGAACAATCGATTTGACCAGTGGCGCTCCTTATAACGGTTTGGATCCGCGTTTTGGAATGACAATCGTGAAAAACGGAGATCTTTGGCCTTTAAACAGCAATCAGCAGATGCCAATACAGACATATGAGGGTGGTTTTAACGGTTCACCAAAGTACAATGCCACACGTACCGGATACTATCTGAAAAAGTATGTGGACGGGAATACTGATTTAACACCCAATGTAAACAGCAGTTTCAGACATGCATGGATTGTTATGCGTCTTGCCGAGTTTTATCTGAACTATGCAGAATGTATATATCATATTACCGGTGATGCTGATTCAAAAGGAGATTATGGAATGTCAGCCAATGAAGCAATCAATGTGGTACGTGACCGTTCTGATGTTATGATGCCTCATTTTACTGGCAATCCCACAGATTTTCTAGTACGCTACGAACGGGAACGATTAATCGAATTTGCTTTCGAAGATCAGCGTTTCTGGGACGTACGCCGATGGAAAAAGGGAAAAACCTACTTCAAAACAATAGAAGGTGCCGAACTGGTAAAACAGGGTAACGGAAATATCATTTTAACCCGTAAAGCATTTTCTCGTCAGTGGGATGAAAAATATAATAAATTTCCGATTCCTTATTCTGAAATCAAGAAAAATACCAAATTGTATCAAAATGAAGGTTGGTGAAAATATTAATGATATAAAAATATAAGTATATGAGAAACAAGATATCATACCTTTGGATTATTGCTGCCATCATTCACATGTTCTTTTTTACAGCCTGTGAGGATGAGACAGAACAGGATCAGGCTGCCGGGCTGGCATTAAAAGCATATAGCCCGACAGTAGTAATGGCAGGAGGCGAAATGGTAATAACAGGAAGTGGGCTGAACCAAGTAAATTCAATCCTTTTCCCCGGAAATATAGAAGTGACTGATTTTGAAGTGGTAACATCCAATCAAATCAAGTTAATAATTCCCAGCGGCATAGATGAAGAAGGTGGTTTCCTAAAAATTGCTTCAGAAGATAAAACGATTGAGAGCTCGGTTGCAATGAGATTAGCCAAACCGGAGTTAAATTCTATGGACCCGGGAGATGAAGTCAAGACCGGACAAGAACTAACATTTAAGGGTGTTGATCTGGAATGTATCAAACAGGTAATTTTTCCTGCTAAAACAGAAGATCGACAAATTGTAATCAACGCTATCGATTTTATTCGCAAAGCATCTGATAATCTCAAAGTAAAAGTCCCGGCAGGAATAAAAAATGGAATGGATAGAATAATCCTCGTTGCAACAGATGGAACAACTTTAACATCTGAAGAAATAAGGCTGATACCTTCAGAAACAGGAGGAGAAAATATCCTATGGGAAGACAATTTCGTAATTGGAGATTGGGATACCTCATTGAACTTGGATGTGAACTATTTCCAAAAACTTTCCGTTGGTGATAAACTCCGATTCTATTTTACTCCGACCCCAGGTGATCATTGGCAGCAAATTGACCTTCGAGACAGTTCGGATAAAAGTTTCCCGGGATTTGAATTTGTAGGGCTTGTAGTTTATCCGGATGGGTATGCCGATTTAGAAGTCACCCAAGATGCGTACAATCGCATTATGGTAGGCGGTCTACTTGTACGGGGAGCCTTTTATACCTTAACAAAGGTCGAACTGATTAAGGGATCTCCGGTAGACCCTAGTTCAAATGTGATATGGGAAGGTGAATTTAAATCTGACAAAGCAGAAGGTGAGGATGGTTTTCTTAGCTTTAAGTTGGAGCCGAGTTATCTTTCTAACCTTGCTGTAGGACAAACTATCCGGATTTATTATAATTTCGACGAGAGAAACTATACAGGTTATTGGGGACAAGGTCTTTCCGGAATAAACCTTCGCTCTGGTAATGACGACAATGACCTTACCTTTGGGAACCCCCAAATCACAGATTTTCAGGATGTGCAACTCACCGATGTTGGATATTACGATTTGGTTGTTACACAAGCAGTGTATGACTGTATTAATCCCAATGGTACAAGTCCGGGACTTCTTATTCGCGGCTGGAAATATATTCTAACAAAAGTGGAGCTTATTCAAGATGATCCGATAGAACCATCCAATGTGATATGGAAAGGTGAACAGAAATATGGAGAATGGTATGATCTATTCCTGGATTTAAGTTATTTCCAAAATCTTTCTGTTGAACACAAGATTCGTATGTATTTTACTCCGAACCCAGAGGACGGTTGGCCACAAATTGATATTCGCGATAATACAGACACAAGTTTCCCAGGATTCGAATGGACGGGGCTTGATGTCTACCCTGACGGATATGCTGATTTAATAGTCACACAAGATGTATACGACCGAATTAGGAAAGGCGGATTACACATACGTGGATTTTTTTATACATTGACTAAAGTTGAACTTATATAATAAATAATATAATATGAATAATCGATTATTTAAATGTATTACAAATTTATTGTTCTGTATGTTGTTAGTAACATCATGCGAAAGCGATTCGAAGAATGTCGAGTATTCTCCGTTGCAACTACTCTCTGTCAAGCCAACGGCAGGAGAACAAGTCTCTCCTGGAGTTGTGGAAATAGTATTTGAATTTGATCAACCCATAACCATCAATGACGTCACTAAAATAACATTGAATAATAAAGTGGTGGAAAATGCCTATGCTGTAGCCAGATATTTAAAAGCAAGAGTTGAGGTAGAGTCGGAAAGTACAAACGTTTTTAAAATAGATACAAGAACCCTATCTATCTTTTCGACAGATAAGATGAATGAAACAGCATATTCAGTCGAGTTTACCGCTCCTGCCATTGACAATCCGGGTCCTGAATTCAATATTAGTGATACTCCTTGTAATCCGAATGCCGATGCCGGTGCCAGAGCACTATATACATGGATGCTTAAACAGCACGGAAAGAGAATAATCTCGGGTAGCACAGATGGAGACTCATTCAGTTATGCAAAACGAATTACCGGACATACACCTCTACTCAAAGGATTTGACATGCAGGCCTATAGCCTACATTATCCATACCTCTGGGGAGGCGACGGTCATACCTTCGGCCCCGATTTGAATAATCCTAGTACACCAGATGCGATAGCGTGGTATAACGATAACGATCAGAAGCCAATTATTGCCTTCACTTGGCATTGGCATTCCCCAATGGGAGGAGAACCTGGCAAGAATACATTCTATACAAATGAAACGGATTTTGATGCAAGTCAAGCTGTAATAGAAGGAACAGAGGAGTATAATGCAACCATAGGCGATATTGATGCAATTGCTGACCAGTTGAAAAAATTGAGAGATGCCGGTGTGCCTGTGTTGTGGAGACCTTTACACGAAGGCTCCGGAACTTGGTTCTGGTGGGGTGCTAAAGGACCGGAAGTTTATAAAAAATTGTGGAATATGATGTACGACAGACTCACAAACCATCATCAATTGAATAATCTCCTTTGGGTTTATAATGGCGGTGATGTCAATTGGTATCCCGGCGATGATAAATGTGACGTTATCACTGATGATGTTGGTCAAGATGATATTTATAAAGATAGATTCGAGAATGTATACAAGATAACTAATGGTAAAAAAATGCTGGGCTTAAGTGAAAGTGGGAATGCCATTATGGATCCAGATAAAGCATTAAGAGAAGGAGTGTATTGGTCATACTGGATGACATGGCACGATGCTATCAAAAATGGAGATCCCGAAGATTTAAAAGCCGTATATAATAATCCCAAAGTAGTTACATTGGAAAGCTATTATTAAATAGCTTGCTTTGATCTATTAATTATAAAATACAAGATAATGAGAAAAAACATTTTATTTTTACTGCTTTTTCTTACATCTCTGAATGTCTTTGCACAAAAATTTGAGGGGTTAGCCTTAACCCCTCAAATGGGATGGAACAGTTGGAATAAGTTTGGGACAGATATAAACGAACAAATGGTCAAGGAAATGGCAGATGCTTTGGTGAGCACCGGATTAAGAGATGCCGGTTATAACCATATATTGCTCGATGATGGTTGGATGGAAATGGAGCGAGACGCCCAAGGCAATCTGGTTCCTCATCGGAAGAAATTTCCGAATGGCATTAAAGTCGTTGCAGACTACGTACATTCCAAGGGATTGAAATTCGGTTTATACAATTGCGCAGGTTCAAAAACCTGCGCAGGGTATCCCGGCAGCCGTGGACACGAATATCAAGACGCACTTAAATATGCTGAATGGGGTGTCGATTACCTGAAATACGACTGGTGTAGCACTGGCAAACTGAATGCAGAGGAGGCCTATATAACTATGCGCGATGCCATTTATACAGCAGGCCGCCCCATTCTTCTGAGTATTTGTGAATGGGGGACCGATGCTCCTTGGAAATGGGCACAATCGGTAGGTCATAGCTGGCGGACAACCGGTGACATCTACAACTGTTTTTCATGTAAACACGACCATGGCGGATATTTCTCATGGGGAGCACTGAACATCTTGGACATGCGCGATCAGGACGAACTTCGCAAAGCTGCAGGACCAGACCATTGGAATGACATGGATATGCTCGAAGTAGGAAATGGTGGCTTGACGCCGGATGAAGAACGGACGCATTTCGCATTATGGACCATTCTCAATTCACCTCTTTTGCTGGGTAACGATTTGCGTAATATGTCACCTCAAACATTGGACATACTTACTAATAAAGAAATTATAGCCATTAATCAGGATTCATTAGGTATTCAAGGTTTCAAATATAAAAAAGAAGGAACAATTGAAGTATGGGTAAAGCCTATGGCAAACAATGAATGGGCCATCTGTTTCTTCAACCGCTCACAGCAACTTTCAGATTTCACTTTTAACTGGGAAAGGGAAACCATCAAAGACAATGTATTTGATAAAGAAATTACATTCAACAGAGACAACATCTATAAGATCAGAGATTTGTACCAACACAAAGTGATTGGGAATACAAAGAAAGCTTTGAAACAGAAGTTGGAGCCTAATCAGTCATTAGTAGTAAAGATATTCAAATAATTGATATCAATTATAGTGTTGATGAAACAACCTAATTATACAAATAATCTTCAATCTTGCCGGATGCCAAAGTTATTTCTTTGGTATCCGGTTCTTCATATCTCATATATCCCGGTTCTAACTTAATTCCACTAATAGAATACATATCGGAAACAATAACTTTTCTTGAACACTAGAAACAATATTCCTCTTGAATGTATCAAAAGAAGGTATCAAATGTATTATCAGACAAATCCGGACGGTGTAAAAGCCATATGGGAATAGCTATTTGTATCCTCCTTTTTATCTTTGCTTCCGACAAATCACCGAATTGCGATTATTAATCATGAACTTTAAATATATAGTATGATAAAAACAAATTTAATTGCCATAGCAGGTCTGTTTCTGATAGGAATGTCTGCTTGCCAAAAAGAAAATGCGCTTCCAAAACGGACTCATGAAACCGAATGTTTATTGAAGTCATTAAAGCTTCTTCCCGAAACCGGATATATGTTCGGACATCACGATGCAACTTCTTATGGTATCGGTTGGGATGGAGATGCGGATAGAAGTGATGTGAAAAGTGTATGTGGTGCTTATCCGGCTGTCATGTCTTTTGATTTGGGACGCATCGAACTGGGTAATGACAATAATCTGGATAATGTTCCTTTTGAAAGAATAAAAAATGAAATCATTTCACAATATAATAGAGGTGGTATGAGTTCATTAAGTTGGCACATGGATAATCCGGTTACAGGGAAAGATTCCTGGGACGCAAGTGATACGACTGTAGTTACTTCAATTCTTCCCGGAGGAGCCTATCATGAGAAATTCACAGGCTGGCTCGACAAAGCTGCTGAATTTATAAATTCAGTAGTTACGGCAGATGGAGTAAAAGTTCCGATTCTTTTTCGTCCATGGCATGAGCATACAGGAAGCTGGTTCTGGTGGGGGCAAAACCTTTGCTCTGCAGAAGAATACAAAGCCCTATGGAAAATGACCTATGAGCACATGCAGAAAAAAGGGGCAAACAATCTTCTTTATGCCTATTCTACCGGATCGGAGCCCAATGATACTACCGAATATTTGGAACGTTATCCGGGAGACGACATTATTGATTTGATTGGTTTTGACACTTATCAGTTCAATCGTCAAGATTATGTGAATACCATGGAAAAATCACTATCTATTCTTACAGAAGTCGGTAAAGCGCATCAAAAACCAATCGCTGTCACTGAAACCGGATTCGAGACAATCCCGGATTCCGTATGGTGGACAGAAACACTCATGCCGGTGATCGATAAATATCCGATCACTTATGTACTTGTCTGGCGAAATGCCCGCGAAAGAGAAGGGCATTATTTCGCACCTTACCCAGGACAAACATCTGCAAACAATTTTGTAGATTTCTATCATTCACCGAAAACACTCTTTATTGGAGATAACTTTACACTATATAAATAAGAACAGAAATAACGAATATCATGAGAAAATACTTTTTAGTCGCAGGAATCTGTTTGTTTACTGTCAACTTGTTTGCGCAGAACGTATGTATTTCAACTCCGGGGACATCACTGGTTTTGTCCGCCCCTACAGGAGGAGATTTAAGATATGTGTATTACGGCAATAAATTGTCAGCAACAGATGTAACTACCATCAATCAGACTGGAAGCGACAACTACTCGGCATATCCGGTATATGGTTTGGGAGGAGCCAGCGAGGCAGCCTTAGCAGTTAAGCACGCCGACGGAAATATGACCCTACAAATGACAGTCACAGATGTGAAAACGAACCAAGAGGGTAATGCGAAAATCACAATTGTCAAAATGAAGGATAAGGTATATCCTTTCTTTGCCAACATCTGCTACAAAGCGTACCAAGATGTAGATATTATCGAAGTCTGGACTGAAATCAGCCATCAGGAGAAAAATCCGGTATTATTGAATCAGTTTGCTTCCGCCTACTTGCCGATACGTCGAGGTGAGGTTTGGTTATCTCATTTATATGGTTCTTGGGCAAATGAAGGACGTTTGGCACAAGAACCTTTAAAACCGGGAATGAAAATCATAAAGAATAAAGACGGAGTACGTAATTCGCATACAGCACACGCGGAAGTGATGTTTTCACTCGATGGCAAACCGCAAGAAAACACAGGAAATGTGATCGGCGCAGCCTTGTGTTATAGTGGCAATTACAAATTACGTATTGATACTGACGACAGCGAATATCATCACTTCTACGCCGGCATTAATGAAGACAATTCATCTTACAACCTGCCAAAAGGAGAAGTTTTTCGTACTCCGGAACTTGCGCTGACCTATAGCAAAGAGGGATTAAGCGGAAGCAGCCGTAATTTCCACCGATGGGCACGAATATACAAATTGGCACATGGAACTTCTCTACGTAAAATCCTGCTGAATAGCTGGGAAGGTGTTTATTTCGACATCAACGAGCAGGGTATGGACCAGATGATGAGTGACATTGAGTCTATGGGAGGCGAGTTATTTGTGATGGATGACGGTTGGTTTGGAGATAAATTTCCGCGTAAATCGGATAATTCTTCCTTAGGCGACTGGAAAGTGGACAAGAGGAAATTGCCAAACGGCATTAGAGGCTTGGTGAAAGATGCACAAAAACACGGCATCAAATTTGGAATCTGGCTGGAACCGGAAATGACGAATACGACTAGCGAACTCTATGAGAAACATCCCGATTGGATCCTTAAAGCACCGGAACGTGATCCGATCACCGGACGCGGAGGGACACAACTCGTATTGGATCTTACCAATCCGGAAGTACAGGACTTCATATTCGGGGTTGTTGATAACTTGATGACCGATAATCCGGAAATTGATTATATCAAATGGGATGCCAATATGTCGATTATGAATCATGGCTCCAGCTATTTACCCAAAGATAAGCAAAACCATCTTTACATAGAGTTTCATCGTGGATTCGAGAAAATATGCCAACGCATTCGTGCCAAATATCCGGATTTGACTATTCAGGCATGCGCAAGTGGAGGAGGCCGTGCCAACTATGGTGTATTGCCTTATTTTGATGAGTTTTGGGTAAGCGATAATACAGATGCTTTGCAACGGATATATATGCAGTGGGGAACATCTTACTTCTTCCCGGCTATTGCGATGGGATCGCATATCAGTGCCACCCCCAATCATCAAACTTCTCGCACGATTCCTTTGAAATACCGTGTTGATGTGGCAATGAGCGGACGTCTGGGAATGGAAATACAACCTAAAAATATGACTGAAGAAGAAAAAGCACTTTGTAAGAATGCAATTGCCGAATATAAAAAGATACGTCCTGTTGTACAATTGGGTGACATTTATCGCTTATTGTCTCCCTATGATAACCAAGGCGTTGCATCTTTGATGTATGTGTCTCCAGAAAAAAATAAAGCTGTTTTCTACTGGTGGAAGTTAGAGCAATTCTGTAATCAACACTTACCACGTGTGAAGATGGCTGGCTTATCGCCAGAAAAGCTCTACAAAATACATGAATTAAACCGTATTGACAACATTCTTTTAAAATTCGAAGATCAAGTCTTTACTGGTGAATACCTCATGGCTAACGGTTTGGAAATACCTTATAAACATACCGTGGATTACAACAAACAAACTGACTACACTAGTCGTGTACTCTATTTGGAAGAAGTGAAACAGTAAAACCCTATAAAGAAATATTATGAAAAGATTCTTTTTAGCAGCATTGTTATTGATAGCAGGCAAAGCAAGCCTGAGTGCTCAAACTATCGAAATACCTTTTACCGGAGACTATGCCGATCCTACCATTGTGCGGGTTGGTGAGGATTTCTATATGACTCATTCCTCCTATAACTATTACCCCGGACTATTGGTGTGGCATTCAAAAGATCTGAAAAAATGGACACCTGTCACCCGTACTTTACATGAAAATGTAGGTACTGTATGGGCTCCGGATATCACTTATACCAATGGCAAGTTTTATATCTACTTCCCTACCAATTTAGGAGGTAATTATGTGGTGACAGCTGATCATATAGAAGGTCCATGGACAACACCAGTCAAACTTGAAGTGAATGGAATTGATCCGGGACATATTGTAGATGCCGAAGGAAACCGATATCTGTATGTGAATGGCGGAGGATATGTCACACTTGCTAAGGATGGTCTGTCGGCAACCAGTAAGGAGAAATATATTTATCGTGGATGGGAGATTCCTCGCGATTGGCCGGTTGAATGCCATTGCCTGGAATCACCGAAGCTATTCTTCCATCAAGGCTATTATTATATGGTATCTGCCCAAGGAGGTACTTCAGGGCCATCTACCAGCCACATGGCAATCGTGGCACGTTCGAAAAAAGTGGATGGACCTTGGGAAAATAGTCCTTATAATCCTTTAATTCATACCTATGACCCCAGTGATGAATGGGTGTCTAAAGGACATGCCACTCTTTTTGATGACACTAAAGGTAACTGGTACGCAGTTTATCATGCATTCAAGCGTGAAGAACGTCCTCAAGGGAGATCGACTTTAATTCAACCTATCAAATGGACAAAGGATGGTTGGCCTGTATTGAAAACATCTTCTAAAGAAAAATATGTAGCTTATACCAATACGCGTCCTCAATCTGATGATTTTAACACCGGAAAATTGAATTGGCAATGGAGTTTTTGGGGAATTGACTCTCCTACCGACTATCAACTGAACAATGGAAGTGTCACATTAAAAGGTTCGAAAGATAAACTCCGCGCCTTGATAGCTATCGCTTCGGATGCAGACTATGAAGTAACTGCTGAAATTGAAACGGAAGGAAATGTGGAAACCGGATTAGCATTGATGTATAATGATGGAGTCTATGCCGGTATTGGATTGAATAAAGGAATTATCCAGGGTTTGTGGCATGGAGCACCTTCCTGGAGTACTTTCGACGCCAAAGATTGCAAATTTCTTAAACTGAAAGTAGAGAAATACACCATCTCTGTTTCATATAGCAATGATGGTGTGAACTGGTTGGGATATCCTCATGGTTTTGATGTGTCGGGATATCATACTAACATTTACGGCGGCTTCTATTGCTTGAAACCAAGTATCTTATGCAAAGGAGAAGGTAGTGTTACCATTAAGAATGTAACCTTCAAATATTAATATCAATGAAACGCTTTAAGTCGATTATAGTAATAGCATTTATTATGACCGCCATTCCAATGAAGGCGAACCAACCTGACTCTGTTTATCTTTTCTCATATGCGAAGCACGGGGGGACTAGCGGTCTACGTTTTGCATGGAGTGCAGATGGTAAACAAAACTGGATGCCCGTGTGCGGTGATTTTGAATATGTGAAATGTGATTTTGGTCCATGGGGACGTGAGAAGAAAATGATCACTCCTCATCTACAACAAGATGTCCAAACCCAAAAATGGCATTGTGTATGGTACCTTTCAGAGAGCGGTAAGGCTTTAGGACATACTGCTTCAAAAGATTTACTGGATTGGGAGGCTCAAAGTTATTTCGCCCCTGAAGTATTAAGCAAGTACCAACCCGCTCAAGCCTATCCGACTAAGGCTTCCAAAGTGATAGTGGCAGGTAATGAGGAACAAGGTTATGTACAGCGTGTACCCTGTGATATATTAACAGATTTGGTGCGCTTTGCCGAACATAAGAGATACCGCCAACAACTGAACGATGAACATGCCGGGCAGGATTCGATACGCTTTGCAGGTTTGGAGCCTGTGATGACTGAAATCATTGTCAATACGAAAGACGCAAAAGCAATTAGTGATAAGTTTATTGGCATCTTTTTTGAAGACATCAACTACGCTGCCGATGGCGGATTATATGGAGAACTAATACAAAACCGCGACTTTGAATATTTCTTAAACGAAAATCCCTGGGATAAGAGCTGGGGACCAACTAAAGCCTGGAGCATAAAAGGGAATGCAGAGTTTAACATCGCTACTGAAAATCCTTTGCATGCAAACAATGCGAACTACGCCATTTTAAAGATTCATTCCATAGGTGCATCGTTCTCAAACGAAGGATACGATGGCATTAACTTGAAGAAAGGAGAAAAATACAACTTTTCACTTTGGGGACGTATTCCGGCTACAGCCAAGGGAGGCAAAATACTAATAAAATTGCTTGATGAAAAAGGCCATACGGTAGGTAGCACTACCATATCAGTTACATCCAGGCTGTGGAAACAACGCAAAGCGGTAATTACCGTGACTGAAAATGTAAAATCAGCCTCATTGGCCCTCATTCCTCAAACAACAGGCGAATACCACTTGGATATGATTTCTCTCTTTCCCCAAAACACCTTCAAGGGGCGCATAAATGGTTTACGTGCCGATCTGGCTCAAACCTTAGCAGATCTGCATCCTCGTTTTGTGCGTTTCCCCGGTGGCTGTGTAGCTCATGGCAATGGTTTGGATAATATATATGACTGGAAAGGTTCTATCGGTAAACTCCATGAGCGTAAGCCTTTACGTAGTTTATGGGGCTATCACCAGACACGTGGCTTGGGTTATCACGAATACTTTCTCTTTTGCGAAGACCTTGGAGCAGAACCTGTACCTGTAGTAGCCGCTGGTGTACCTTGTCAAAACAGCGATTGGAAGCATAAGCATACACACGACGAACTAACGACCTTCGGACAACAAGGAGGTATTTCCATGGAAGATATGCCGAAGTATGTACAGGATGTACTCGACTTAATTGAATATGCCAACGGTGATGCCAAGAAAACTGTATGGGGTAAGAAACGTGCCGAGGCCGGTCATCCCCAACCCTTCAATTTGAAGTATATCGGCATCGGTAATGAAGATTTGATTACAGAAGTCTTCAAAGAACGCTTTCTGATGATTTATAATGCAGTGAAAGAGAAGTATCCCGAAGTAACAGTAATCGGTACTGTCGGTCCTTTTTACGAAGGAAGCGACTACAACGAAGGTTGGAAGTTAGCTACCAAGCACCAAGTACCTGTGGTAGATGAACACTACTATGTGGCCCCAGGTTGGATGATCCACAACCAAGACTACTATGATGGTTACGACCGTAACAAAGCGAAGGTTTATTTAGGTGAATATGCAGCTCATTTGCCTAATCGCCCTAATAATATTGAAACAGCGTTAGCAGAAGCCCTTTATCTGACTTCTGTAGAACGTAATGCTGATATCGTCATCATGACATCCTATGCACCTCTTTTGGCAAAAGACTATCATATGCAATGGTGTCCTGACCTGATTTACTTCAACAATCAAGAGGTGAGACCCACCGTAGGTTATTACACTCAACAAATGTACGGTCAGAATCCCGGTACTCATTACTTGACTTCCCAAGTGAAAGTGAAACACGAACAGGAAGGGGTGAAGAAACGTATCGGTGTTTCTGTGGTAAAAGATGAATATAGCGGTGATTATATCGTTCGTTTAGTGAATATGCTTCCGGCTACTGTCAATACAAAAATTACACTGAAAGATGTAGATTTACAACACCCCACAGCTACCAGAACTTTACTTACAGGTGCTCCAACGGACCAGACTTCCAAACCTGTTATAACGCCATTCGAACTCTCTTCGAATGAATTTGATTATGCAATGCCAGCGTACTCATTTACAGTCATTCGCGTAAAACCGTGAGATGACGAACATAGACAGACTGATTTCTCAACCTATAATAAATAATTTAATGTAATGAAAAAAAACAAACTCTCAATAATAGCATTGGTCTGCCTTTCAGTTCCGGTGGCGGGACAAACGTTCGACCATTACCAAGCACAAACCAAGGAGCTTGTAATCTCAACCAAGAAAATCGGAGCGGAAATTCAACCCACGATGTATGGCTTGTTCTTTGAGGATATCAACTATGCAGCTGATGGCGGTTTGTACGCAGAGTTAGTAAAAAACCGTTCGTTTGAATTCCCACAGCCTTTATTGGGTTGGAAAGCATTCGGTAAGTTTGAAGTGAAAGATGACGGACCTTTCGAGAAAAATCCCCACTATGTACGTCTCTTCTATAAAGGACATGGGCATAAGCTCACCGGTTTGAGTAACGAAGGCTTCTTTGGTATTGGTGTAAAGAAAGATGCCGAATATCGTTTTTCTGTTTGGGCACGAATCCCAGATGGAGGCAAAGCTGCAATGATTCGTGTCGAGTTAGTGAATACCAAGACAATGGAAGAGGGACATGCCTTTGCATCGGAACGCATTACTGTCGATTCAAAGGAATGGAAAAAGTATCAAGTAATTTTAAAACCTTCGATGACTAATCCAAAGGCTGAACTTCGTATATTTCTGGAAGGTGTTGAAACTATTGATTTAGAACATGTTTCGCTCTTTCCTGTGGATACTTGGAAGGGGCATGAAAATGGTTTACGTAAAGACTTGGTCCAGCTTTTAGCCGACTTGAAGCCCGGTATTTTCCGCTTTCCTGGTGGATGTATTGTAGAAGGCACTGACTTAGAAACTCGTTACAACTGGAAAAACTCGGTTGGTCCGGTTGAGAATCGCCCATTGAACGAGAATCGTTGGCAATATACCTTTGCTCATCGTTACTACCCTGACTATTATCAAAGTTACGGTTTAGGTTTTTATGAATACTTTTTAATGTCAGAAGAGATTGGTGCAGAGCCTCTTCCTATATTAAGTTGTGGTCTGGCATGCCAGTTTCAAAACTATCATATCAGCGCTCATGCCGCACTTGAAGAATTGCAGCCATATATCCAGGATGCGCTCGATTTAATTGAGTTTGCTAACGGTGATGTGACAACTAAATGGGGAAAACTTCGTGCCGAAATGGGACATCCGGCTTCATTCAACTTGAAGTTCATCGGTATTGGGAACGAACAATGGGGACCTGAATATCCAGAACGTTTAGAACCATTTATTAAAGCCATCCGTGCTGTTTATCCCGATATCAAGATCGTGGGTAGTTCCGGTCCCCATTCGGAAGGTAATGATTTCAACTATTTGTGGCCAGAAATGACACGTTTGAAAGTTGACCTGGTAGATGAGCACTTTTATCGCCCTGAAGATTGGTTCTTAGCCCAAGGTTCCCGGTATGACAACTATGACCGTAAAGGTCCGAAAGTATTTGCCGGTGAATATGCTTGTCATGGTAATGGTAGAAAATGGAACCACTTCAATGCAGCTTTAATGGAAGCTGCGTTTATGACAGGTTTGGAACGTAATGCAGATATCGTTCATATGGCAACGTATGCTCCTTTGTTTGCTCATGTGGAGGGTTGGCAATGGCGTCCTGACTTGATCTGGTTCGATAATTTGAAATCAGTTGGTACTGTAAGTTACTATGTGCAGCAGTTGTATGCTACTTACAAGGGTACTAACATGCTGAAATTAACCATGAATAAGAAACCAGTAACCGGTTCAGAGGATCAAAACGGTTTGTTTGCAAGTGCAGTATTAGATAAGGATAGTAATGAAATTATTGTCAAAGTCGCCAATGTTTCTGATGAGCCCCAAGCTTTATCTATAAAGATAGATGGTTTGAAAAAGAAAGAAACCTTAAAAGGCGCCCGTGCTATTAAACTCCAAACAGACAATATATTGAAAGAAAATACGCTAGATAACCCCTATGCAATTATTCCTCAAGAATCGATATTGGCTGTTAACGGAAATATACTGAATGTGACAATTGAACCTAAAACATTTGCAGTATATGTATTGAAGAAATAGACCATCATAAAAATAAAATGCTACCTCAATGATCTTCTTTATTCGAAAGAGGAGAAGCAGTCTTTAGTATAATTTGAAACACTTAAAAAATAGAAAGATGACTTCTTTTAAAAATAAATTACAAACACTTTTTGAAGAGTACGAACAGTTAATCACTCGTACAAACAAGCCATTGGAAAATGGAAATGGTATTTTCACACGTTATCAATATCCCATACTCACAGCAGCTCATACTCCCGTCTTCTGGCGGTATGATCTGGATGAACAAACAAATCCGTTTTTGATGGAACGTATTGGCATGAACGCCACCCTAAACTCCGGCGCTATCAAGTGGAATGGAAAATACTTATTGATAGTCCGTGTAGAAGGAGCCGACCGCAAGTCTTTTTTCGCAGTGGCTGAAAGTCCTAATGGAATTGACAATTTTCGTTTCTGGGATTATCCGATAGTGATGCCTGAAGATATCATTCCTGCCACGAACATTTATGATATGCGTTTGACAGCTCATGAAGACGGATGGATTTATGGAATCTTCTGTGCAGAACGCCACGATGACACAGCTCCGGCCGGCGATCTTTCGTCTGCTACGGCAACCGCTGCAATAGCCCGTACGAAGGACTTGAAAATATGGGAACGCTTGCCGGATTTAAAAACAAAAAGCCAGCAACGTAATGTGGTTCTTCATCCGGAGTTTGTAAATGGAAAATATGCTTTGTACACACGCCCCCAAGATGGTTTTATCGATGCCGGCAGCGGTGGCGGTATTGGCTGGGCACTACTGGACGACATGACACATGCAGAAGTAAAAGATGAAATAATTATCGACCGGCGTTATTATCACACCATCAAGGAGGTGAAAAATGGAGAGGGTCCCCACCCTATCAAAACTCCGCAAGGATGGTTACATCTGGCACACGGAGTACGAGGGTGTGCTGCCGGGCTTCGTTATGTGCTTTATATGTACATGACCTCGTTGGAAGATCCGACAAAAGTGATCGCCTCTCCGGCTGGTTTCTTTATGGCTCCGGAAGGAGAAGAACGCATCGGAGATGTTTCCAATGTACTCTTTACCAACGGATGGATTGTTGATGAGGATGGCAAAGTGTTTATCTACTATGCTTCTTCCGACACACGTATGCATGTGGCTACTTCTACGGTTGACCGATTGGTGGATTATTGCCTGAATACCCCGTCTGACGGTCTGTCTTCCTCGTCTTCGGTGGCTACGCTGATAAAGCAAATAGAGAAGAACCTTCGTTTGATGAATAAATAATCATCTACTCAATACTATGATAAAACTTCAGGAAAAAATTGGATATGGTTTGGGCGATATGGCTTCTTCTATGTTTTGGAAGTTGTTCGGCTCCTATCTGATGATTTTTTATACAGATGTTTTCGGAATGTCTGCTGCAGTAGTAGGTACGATGTTTCTCGTCACCCGTATATGGGATTCCGCGTTTGACCCGATTGTCGGTGTAATAGCCGACCGGACTCAATCACGCTGGGGAAAATTTCGTCCTTATCTATTATATCTGGCCATCCCTTTTGCATTGATAGGAATACTCACATTTATGACTCCGGATTTAAGTGACACCGGCAAAATAGTGTATGCCTATATAACCTATTCGCTGATGATGATGGTGTATTCGGCCATTAATGTGCCTTATGCTTCATTACTCGGTGTCATAAGCCCGGAATCAAAAGACCGGAATACACTCTCCACCTACCGTATGACATTTGCGTATATCGGCAGTTTTATCGCGTTGCTCTTGTTTATGCCGATGGTCAATTTCTTCAGTAAAGACCATAGTGAACAATACGGTTGGATGATGAGTGTCGTTGTCATTGCCGTGTTATGTGCTTTGCTTTTTTACGGATGCTTTGCCTGGACAAAAGAACGCGTAAAGCCTATCCGGGAACAGCAGAACTCATTGAAAACTGATTTGTCGGACTTACTTCATAACCGTCCCTGGTGGATTCTTTTAGGAGCCGGGATTGCCGCTTTGGTGTTCAACTCCATTCGCGACGGGGCAACAGTGTATTACTTCAAATACTATATCGTAGAGGAAGAACATGCCTCTATTTCTCTGTTCGGCATTTCTTTTGTGTTAAGCGGGCTATATCTGGCAGTGGGGCAAGCTGCCAATATTTTAGGAGTCATTCTGGCTGCTCCGTTAAGTAACAGCATTGGTAAAAAGAAAACATACATGGGAGCCATGCTGATAGCCACAGTGTTTTCCGTCATCTTTTATTGGCTGGATAAAGAGGAATTGGTGCTTATTTTCACTTTTCAGATATTAATCAGTATTTGTGCGGGAAGCATATTTCCTTTATTATGGTCGATGTATGCGGACTGTGCTGATTACTCTGAATTGCAGACCGGTCATCGTGCCACAGGGCTTATCTTTTCTTCATCTTCCATGAGCCAGAAATTTGGTTGGGCTATCGGTAGTGCAGCAACAGGATGGTTATTGGCATTTTTCGGGTTTGAAGCTAACGCTATACAGAGTGCCGAGACTATTCATGGAATTAAAATGTTCCTAAGTTGGTTGCCGGCTGTAGGGACGGTTCTTAGCATACTTTTTATAAGTCTGTATCCTTTATCGGAAGAACGGATGTGTGAGATAACCAATCAGTTGAACGCTAAAAGAAAGGAATAAATGGAAAAGACAGTAACAAAGTTAAGGGAAGAAATGCAGAGTGTACTGACAGAGAATATTCTTCCTTTTTGGATGAATCGCATGGTAGATACAGAGCATGGCGGCTTTCATGGATGTATTGCCGGTAATGGAGAAGTGATTGGTGGGGCTCCGAAAGGAGTAGTATTGAATGCACGTATTCTATGGACATTTTCATCCGCCTATCGCCTGCTCTGTAAAGAAGAATATTTGGAAATGGCAACCCGCGCTAAAAGAGAAATCATCGATCATTTTTACGATCCTGTATATGGAGGCGTATATTGGTCACTTTCCGAAGACCATACTCCTTTGGACACCAAAAAACAAATATATGCGTTGGGATTTGCTATTTATGGACTTAGTGAGTATTTTCGAGCGACGGAAGATAAAGAGGCATTGGAGTACGCCATACGTTTATTCAATGATATTGAAGAACACAGCTTTGACCGGAAAAAAAACGGATATTGTGAGGCGCTGACCCGTGAATGGGAAACAATAGAAGATATGCGTTTGAGCGAAAAGGATGAGAATGAACGGAAAACAATGAATACGCATTTACATATTCTGGAACCTTATGCCAATTTATACCGGGTATGGAAAGATGACTGGCTGGAAAGACAACTACGGAATCTTATAGAGCTTTTCACAGAGCGAATCATAAACTTTGAAACAAAGCATTTGGATCTGTTTTTTGATGATGACTGGAACAGTAAATATAACATTGTTTCGTACGGGCACGATATCGAAGCTTCCTGGCTCCTGCATGAAGCAGCTTTAACTCTTGGCGACAGACGGCTGGCAGAGCGTATCGAACCTTATGTAATTGACATGGCAGAAGCCGCCTCTGAAGGATTTCTTCCCGGTGCAGGTATGATTTATGAGATGCATGGTGACCGTGCCTCAATAGATGCCGACCGGCATTGGTGGGTGCAAGCTGAATCTGTTGTGGGTTATATGAATCTTTACCAGTATTTTGACGACTGTTTGTCATTAGTACGGGCTACCCAATGCTGGGAGCTCATAAAAGAACATTTGATCGACAGCGAAGGAGAATGGTTCTGGAGCCTACGAGCAGATGGTACAGTGAATAAAACCGATGATAAAGCCGGCTTCTGGAAATGTCCCTATCATAATGGAAGGATGTGTATGGAGGTAATAGAACGTTTTCACGAATAAATATAAATTACTATCTTACAACAAAACAGCTATCTTATGATTAGAAAAACAAGCAAGAAGTGGCTGATCACTTTATTACTTATTATTTGCTACTCATCAATTAGCGTAGCACAGCAAACTATACAACTAAGTGGAAAAAGTCAAGGTAAGCGTTTTGATGGTATTGGGGTAGTTAATGGAGGCGGTGCAACATCCGTCTTACTGAAGGACTATCCTGAACAACAGCGTAACGAAATCATGGATATGGTCTATAAACCTATGTTCGGTGGTTCTGTCAGTTCATTGCTCGTAGAAATTCCCGGTGACGGCAACTGTACTCTGGTTATCACCCGAGGAAAACGCGACCAGAAAGAGCTCATTGGCGGTGCTGAACAGCAAGCCATGATCCTTGCTCGTACCGATATGGAGATTGGTGGTGAATACACGCTGGCCAGTGTCAAGATTGAAGGTGTCAACGCCTGCCAATGGCATTCATTGAAACTACGCCTCCTTGGCGACGAACTAACAGGTTTTGTAGATGGAAAGGAAGTGGTGAAAGCTACATCAGCCCACTATCTACGCGGTATGGCCGGACTAATGGCTCCGTTACAAAAACAGCGTATCTGCACCCCCTATTTTGACAATCTCAAGATTCAGCCCATTGGGCGCACCAAAGGTTACAAACGTTGGATATAAGACCAATGTACCCTTCCCACCAGGCAAATTATCGCGAGTAAAATAGACTTATCCAATAAAGAATGATGAGGAAGTCAAATTTGTCTATCATCTAAAAGGAGACAATTCTCAACAGAATCATCAATGAAAAATCATAAGATCAAATCTATATCTCCGTTAATATCCCCCAATTAACAAGACGTTAATTGCTTCCAACAGATAGTACTTCTATTGTTATGGAAGCTAAATAACTCATATAACGGGAGTATTATTAATAGTTTCAAAAAAAGTAGGAAATAGGAGTTAGAAATAACTCTTATTTCCTACTTTCTGCAATACAGGGCTCATTATTCCTCCTTTTTGTTTACTTAATCTCGTTTTTTTATAACTTTGCAAGCATAAACAAAAACCTGGAAATATATACGATCATGGAACATCCTCTTGCCCAATTCCTATATTGCCCTGAATGTGGTTCCTCTCATTTTGAGATCAACAACGAGAAATCTAAAAAATGTGCAGATTGCGGCTTTGTCTATTATTTCAATCCTTCTGCCGCCACAGTAGCACTCATCTTGAATGAGAAAAATGAACTGCTTGTCTGCCGACGTGCCAAAGAGCCAGCCAAAGGAACTCTCGACCTACCCGGCGGATTCATCGATATGAATGAAACGGGCGAAGAAGGTGTTGCCCGCGAAGTACTGGAAGAAACAGGGCTGAAAGTTAAAAAAGCCGTTTACCAGTTCACACTTCCCAATATTTATGTTTATTCAGGTTTTCCTGTACACACACTCGATATGTTTTTCCTCTGCACTGTAGAAAACATGAGCCATTTCTCCGCTATGGATGATGTAGCAGATGTTTTCTTCCTGCCTCTCTCCGAAATTCATCCGGAAGATTTTGGACTGGATTCTATCCGGCGAGGACTTATTCTGTTTCTAGCTCAATACCACTAAAATCATTCTATCAGTCTGATATAATGCGTATTTTTTATCATCAGAGCAATTTATCACATAATCTTAAACAATCATATTATATTACTATAAATGAACAAAATACAACATATTGTGTTACCTTTGTAACCATCATTAATTTAATGACCATTAAATTAACCGCCATTAAGATAGTAATAATATGAAGTTCTACGACCGAAAGAAAGAAATGGCGATACTGTATGCAGCTAAAGAGCAATCACAAACGAGCGCTTGCTTTACTGTAATGACCGGACGCCGACGGATCGGAAAAACAGCTCTACTTTTAGAGTCTATCAAAGACACCCGATTCGTATATATATTTGTAGCAAGAAAGAGTGAAGTCCTGCTTTGCGCACAATATCAACCTGTCATTGAGGAAACACTTGGCATTCGTATCTATGGAGAAATCAGAGAGTTCGCACAGCTCTTTGAACTGCTGATGCAACATTCCCAAAAGGAAAATTTCACATTAATCATTGACGAATTTCAAGAATTTCTCTATATCAATCCGTCTATCGTCAGTGACATACAACGTATCTGGGATCAATATCACGCGACTTCCAGAATCAATTTCATTGTATGCGGTTCCGTTTATTCAATGATGAAAAAAATATTCGAAGACCGCAAGGAGCCACTATACGGACGCCTTACCGCCCAAATTTCTCTGCATCCATTCACCACCACCGTTATCAAAGAGATTCTGGCAGACCATGCCCCCCAATTCACATCGGAAGATTTGCTTTGCCTGTATTTGCTGACAGGTGGAGTAGCCAAATACATCACCCTATTGATAGAAGCGAAAGCATTTAATAAAACAGCCATGATAAATTATGCGCTTTCCGAAGGCTCACCATTTCTGACAGAAGGCAAAGACATGCTGATTTCCGAATTCGGGAAAGACTATGCCAATTATTTTTCTATCCTATCTCTCATTGCGGAAGGAAAAACAACACAACGAGAGATTGATTCCATCATCAATAAAAACACCGGTTCCTATTTAGCCAACCTTGAGGATGAATATTCATTAATCAAAAAAGTGAAACCGATGTTCGCTAAACCTAATAGTCGTTCCACCCGTTATTGCCTGCAAGACAATTTTCTACGATTCTGGTTTCGCTTCATTTTCCCAAACAACGCAGTACTGGAAATGGGGAAAAACCATTTACTGATAGAATATGTAGAAAAGAACTACGAACAATACAGCGGCCTACTGTTAGAAAAATATTTCCGTGAACGTATCGCTGAAGAAGAGGAAGTTACTGACGTAGGTAACTATTGGGACAAAAACGGAGAAAATGAAATAGACCTGATTGCCCTCAACCGATTTAACAAAACAGCATTTATCGGAGAAGTAAAAAGAAATCCGAGAAAAATAAGTATCCCGGCATTGGAAAAGAAAGGAGAAACTTTACATAAAGAATTAAATGATTATAAAATAACTTTCAAAGGATTCTCATTGAAAGATATGTAGTACTTTTGCATAAACACCCGATTATGAAAAAAGAAATTACTAGACTCATTTGTGCGGCTATCTGCTGCACGCCTATGATAGGATTTGCTCAGACAAGTGATAAGTTCACTTCGACCGACAACCTTTATAAAGAAGGGAAAGAACTTTTCCAGGAAAAAAATTATGCAGCCGCCCTGCCGGCACTAAAAGCATTTGTAAAACAAAAGCCAGCCGCCAGCCTTCTTCAAGACGCAGAATACATGCTGGCCAGTTCCGCTTATGAACTGAAAGACAAGAACCGGATCGAAATCCTACGCAAGTATCTCGACCGCTATCCGGACACTCCTTACGCCAACCGTATTTATGCACTATTAGCCTCCTGCTATTTCTATGAAGAAAAATACGACGAAGCACTAGCACTCTTCAACTCTGCCGACCTCGGTCTACTGGGTAATGAGGAACGGGATGACTGCACTTACCAATTGGCTACCTGTTATCTGAAAACCGATAATCTGCGAGAAGCAGCAATTTGGTTTGAAACATTGCGCGCCAACAGTCCCAAATATGCCAAAGACTGTGATTATTATCTCTCTTATATCCGCTATACGCAAAAACGCTATAACGAAGCACTGAAAGGCTTCCTGCCGTTACAGGACGATTCGAAGTACAAAGCACTTGTCCCCTATTACATTGCCGAAATTTATGCACAGCTTCAAAACTATGATAAGGCACAGATTGTAGCACAAAACTATCTGTCGGCCTATCCAAATAACGAGCATGCCGCAGAGATGTATCGCATTCTGGGAGATGCCTACTACCACTTCGGACAATATCACCAAGCTGTAGAAGCATTCAACAATTACCTGAACAAAGATCATTCGGCTCCACGCCGCGATGCTCTTTATATGTTAGGGCTCTCCTACTATCAGACGAAAGTCTATTCCAAAGCAGCCGAAACATTAGGCAAGGTCACAACTGCCAATGATGCCCTTACTCAAAATGCATACCTCCACATGGGGCTCTCTTATCTGCAACTGGCAGAAAAAAGCAAAGCCCGCATGGCTTTCGAACAGGCAGCCGCCTCCAGTGCTAATATGCAAATCAAGGAACAGGCAGCTTACAATTACGCTCTTTGCCTGCATGAAACTTCCTTCTCCGCTTTCGGCGAATCCGTCACTGCCTTCGAGAAGTTCCTGAATGAATTCCCGACTTCTCCTTACGCTGAAAAAGTCAGCAGCTATTTGGTAGAAGTTTACATGAATACCCGCAGTTATGATGCAGCCCTGAAATCCATCGACCGGATAGCCAAACCAAGTGCACAAATATTGGAAGCCAAACAGAAAATCCTGTTCCAACTAGGTACACAAGCATTTGCTAATGCTGATTTCACACAGGCTCTTAAATATCTGAATCAATCCATCGCCATCGGACAATACAACCGGCAGACCAAAGCAGACGCTTACTACTGGTGTGGCGAATCTTACTACCGCCTCAACCGAATGACGGAAGCAACCCGTGACTTCAACGCTTACCTGCAACTCACCACCCAGCCCAATAACGAAATGTACGCACTTGCCAACTACAACCTAGGGTATATCGCTTTCCACCGCAAAGACTATACACAGGCAAGCAATTATTTCCAAAAGTACATCCAACTGGAAAAAGGTGAAAATACAACCGCGCTTGCCGATGCCTATAACCGTATCGGTGACTGTTACCTGCATGTACGCAGCTTCGAAGAAGCCAAACATTACTACTCACAAGCGGAACAAATGAATACTCCTTCCGGCGACTATTCTTTCTATCAACTCGCTCTCGTATCGGGACTACAGAAAGATTATTCCGGCAAAATCACTTTGTTAAACCGACTGGTGGGTAAATATCCTTCTTCTCCTTATGCAGTAAATGCCATTTATGAGAAAGGGCGTTCTTATGTCCTAATGGATAACAACAATCAAGCCATTACCTCTTTCAAAGAATTGCTAAGCAAATACCCCGAAAGTCCTGTCAGCCGGAAAGCCGCTGCAGAAATCGGATTATTGTACTATCAGAAAGGAGACTACAATCAGGCTATCGGAGCTTACAAGGAAGTAATCGAAAAATATCCGGGCAGCGAAGAAGCCCGCCTTGCCATGCGTGACTTGAAATCTATTTATGTAGACCTGAACCGCATCGACGAATTTGCAGCTTTAGCAAATGCCATGCCGGGACATATCCGTTTCGATGCCAATGAACAAGACTCACTTACATATGCCGCTGCAGAAAAGATTTATATAAAAGGCCGGATGGAAGAAGCCAAAACAAGTCTCAACAAATACTTGCAGACTTTCCCGGAAGGTGCTTTCAGCTTGAATGCGCATTATTACCTCTGCCTGATTGGTAACGAACAGAAGAATTACGATATGGTTCTTCTCCATTCCGGTAAGTTATTGGAGTATCCTAACAACCCATTTGCAGAAGAAGCACTAATCTTGCGTGCCGAAGTGCAGTTCAACCAACAAAACATGGCCGAAGCATTGGCTAGCTATAAAATGTTGAAAGAAAAAGCAACTAACGTAGAACGTCGCCAACTTGCCGAAACAGGTATTTTGCGTTGCGCCTTCCTGTTGAGAGATGACATAGAAACCATCCATGCAGCTACCGACCTGCTTGCAGAAGCCAAACTTAGTCCAGAGTTAAGGAACGAAGCTCTTTATTACCGTGCTAAAGCCTACACCAAGCAAAAGGCTGACAAAAAAGCACTGGAAGATTATCGTGAACTGGCAAAAGATACACGTAACTCTTACGGTGCCGAAGCAAAATATCAGGTTGCACAATCACTCTATGATGCAAAAGAATATGCCGCTGCAGAGAAAGAATTGCTCAACTATATAGAACAGAGCACACCTCATGCTTATTGGCTGGCACGTAGTTTTGTCCTTCTGTCCGATGTTTACCACGCTACAGGTAAAGATCTGGATGCACGTCAGTATCTGTTAAGTTTGCAACAGAATTACCAGGGTAATGACGATATTCAAAGCATGATTGAAAGCAGACTTCGTAAATTGAAAGTTGAGAATTGAGAATTAAATAAATAGAAAAGTATGAAACGATCTCATTATATAATAGGAGGGCTCGCATTGGCAATCTCAATGCCATCCTGCCTTCAAGCCCAAACGACCCAACCGAAGGATACGACAATGAACCGCACGGTCATTGTGGAACAAGAATATAATCCGGACATTATGGATGCTTCGAAAGTGAACGTCCTTCCTAAAGTAGAAGAACCGACAGTGAGCAAGAAAGAGGTCGAATATGCTACGACATTCTTTCCGGCTACTTCTGTTCCGGCAGGTCTGATGCGTCCCTATACCGGAAAAGAAATTCAGCCAGGCACTACTCCCGGATATGTACGTGCCGGATATGGCAATTATGGCAATTTAGATGTTCTTGCCAATTATCTATTCCGCCTGTCGAAGAAAGATAAGCTGAATGTTCGTTTCCAAATGGATGGAATGGATGGTAAGTTAACTCTTCCTTTCACAGATGGAGAGAAATGGAATGCTTTCTACTACCGCACACGTGCTAATGTGGATTATACACATCAATTTAATAAATTGGATTTAAATATTGCCGGAAACTTCGGATTGAGCAACTTCAACTTCCAACCGGGGAGCGTAAACAGCAAACAGAAATTCACATCCGGTGACTTTCATGCAGGCATTCATTTCATTGATGAGACTGCACCACTGCGTTTCAATGCAGAAACAAATCTGTTGATGTATGAACGTCAGCATAACATGTTCAATGAATCTGAAGCCAATACAGGTATCAAGGAGACAATCATACGTACCAAAGGTGATGTCACGGGAGCTATCGGTGACCAACAATTAATAACTATCGCTTTGGAAATGAACAATCTTCTCTACAGCGGATATACAAAGAATGTTTCCACCGGAGATGAATATTTCAAGAACTACACAACGCTTCTTCTAAATCCATATTATGAACTGGATAATGATGACTGGAAATTGCATATCGGAGCCAATGTAGATTTATCTTTCGGATTTGATAAGTCTTTCCGTATTTCACCCGATATCACTGCACAGTATATTTTTTCTGATAGCTACATTGTTTATGCAAAAGCAACTGGCGGTAAGCAACTGAATGATTTCCGCAGATTAGAAAACATCTGTCCTTACGGTGAACTGCCGGAGGCAAATACCACTGCTACTTTGGGATATGTACAACGTCCTTATGATACTTACGAGCAAATCAACGGTAGTATCGGATTCAAAGCAAGCCCTTATCCGGGACTTTGGTTCAACGTGTTCGGTGGTTATCAGAATCTAAAGAACGACTTATCTTATTTAGGTTTTGACCCGAGTAATCTTCATTCAGGCTCTTATCTTTCTTTTGCTCAAGATAATACAGACAATCTCTACCTTGGCGGTGAAATCAGTTACGATTACAAAGATATCCTCGGAATATCAGCTAAATATACTTACCGTAATTGGGACAGCAAAACAGAGGAATATCTGTTGGCTGTGAAACCTGTCAGTGAAATGTCTTTCAATGTACGTATTCATCCGATCTCTGCTCTTAACATAAATCTGGGTTATGATTACATCAACCGGAAAGAAGTGAAAGAGTATGCAAAAATGACCGCAATTAATGATTTGCATATCGGAGCCAGCTATAATGTATTCAAAGGAGTATCCGTTTATGCGCAAGTACATAACCTGCTGAACAAGAAATATCAATATTATTTGGGTTATCCTACGGAAGGATTCAATTTCCTGGGAGGATTGAGTTTCCGGTTCTAAGGAAAATAGACAGAATATAATAAAAACACAATATGCCCATCCCGTACTATTCGAGATGGGCATATTGCATTAAATATCATCTTATTTCATTTTAACATATACCACCGAACATCCTGAATCAAATTTTAAGATTTACCATATTAGCCTTTACCTTCACAGATGTAAATTTCAAGATTTTATTAAATTCTCCTTATAATATAAGGTAGGGAGAATCTTTTTTTTTACTTTTGTCCCCGAATATTGTGGTACAAGCCATTATAAAAGAAAGAATTATGCAGAAAAACCTTGTCATTGTCGAGTCTCCGGCAAAAGCAAAAACGATTGAAAAGTTTCTTGGGAAAGATTTTAAAGTCCTTTCTAGTTACGGACACATACGCGATCTGAAGAAAAAAGAATTCAGCATCGACGTAGAGAAGAATTTTACACCTAGCTACGAAATCCCGGCAGACAAAAAGGCTCTGGTTAACACACTGAAGACAGAAGCTAAAGACGCAGAAACCGTATGGCTCGCATCCGATGAGGACCGCGAAGGAGAAGCGATCGCCTGGCACCTGTATGAGGTCTTAAAACTAAAACCGGAAAACACAAAACGAATCGTATTTCATGAAATTACGAAAAGCGCTATTTTAAAAGCAATTGAACAACCACGCGACATTGACCTCAACCTCGTAAACGCACAGCAAGCACGACGGATTCTGGACCGTATCGTAGGTTTCGAACTCTCTCCCGTGCTTTGGAGAAAAGTGAAACCGGCACTTTCTGCCGGACGTGTTCAGTCTGTTGCTGTCCGCCTGATCGTTGAACGTGAACGCGAAATACATGCTTTCCAAACGGAAGCTGCTTATCGCATCACTGCCGTATTCCTCGTTCCAGACACAGACGGAAAACTGGTGGAGATGAAAGCTGAACTGGCTCGCCGTATTAAAACAAAAGAAGAAGCAAAAGCTTTCCTCAACGCATGTCAGGGAGCAAGCTTTGCCATCGACGATATTACTACCCGCCCGGTCAAGAAAACGCCTCCTGCTCCATTCACAACATCTACGTTGCAACAGGAAGCCGCACGCAAACTGGGATATACCGTAGCGCAGACCATGATGCTCGCGCAACGCTTATACGAATCGGGATTCATCACTTATATGCGTACAGACTCTGTCAACCTCTCGGAATTTGCGACAGCAGGCAGTAAAGACGCTATCATCAAAATGATGGGTGACCGCTACGTACACCCCCGTCATTTCGAAACAAAGACTAAGGGTGCACAAGAAGCGCATGAGGCTATCCGTCCTACCTATATGGAAAACCAGTCCGTTGAAGGAACAGCACAGGAAAAGAAACTGTACGACTTGATATGGAAACGCACCATTGCCTCACAAATGGCAGATGCGGAACTGGAAAAGACAACTGCTACCATAACAATAAGTGGCAGCAGCGATGTATTTACAGCCATCGGCGAAGTGATTAAGTTCGACGGATTCCTGCGTGTATACCGTGAATCTTATGATGATGACAACGAACAGGAAGATGAGAGCCACCTGCTTCCTCCTCTGAAAAAAGGTCAGAAGTTGGAACACGGCCCTATCATCGCAACCGAACGTTTCACCCAACGTCCTCCACGCTATACGGAAGCAAGTCTTGTACGCAAGTTGGAAGAACTGGGTATCGGACGTCCGTCTACGTATGCACCTACTATCTCTACCATCCAACAACGCGAATATGTGGAGAAAGGTAATAAAGACGGGGAAGAACGGCAGTTTAATGTCATGACATTGAAAGATCGTCAGATTAAGGATGAAAACCATACTGAAATTACCGGTGCAGAAAAGGCTAAGTTATTCCCAACGGATACCGGCACTGTGGTAAATGATTTCCTTACCGAATATTTCCCGGACATTCTGGATTTCAACTTTACCGCTAGCGTAGAAAAGGAATTTGACGAGATTGCAGAAGGAGAAGTGAAATGGACTTCTATCATGAAGAATTTCTATGATAAGTTCCATCCGTCTGTAGAAAATACATTGGCTATCAAGACGGAACATAAAGTAGGCGAACGTATTCTTGGAGAAGAACCGGGAACAGGTAAGACTGTTTCTGTTAAGATTGGTCGCTTCGGTCCTGTTGTACAGATTGGTACTGTAGAAGATGAAGAAAAACCACGCTTTGCACAAATGAAGAAAGGTCAATCCATGGAAACCATCACTTTGGAAGAAGCACTGGAATTATTCAAATTACCTCGTACACTGGGCGAATATGAAGGAAAATCAGTAAGTGTAGGTGTAGGCCGTTTCGGTCCGTATGTCCTGCACAATAAGGTATATGTATCGCTCCCGAAAACACTTGACCCGATGGAAATTACTTTGGAAGAGGCTGAACAGCTGATTCTGGAGAAACGCCAGAAAGAAGCGGAACGCCACATCAAAACGTTTGAAGAGGAGCCGGAACTTGAGATTCTGAACGGACGTTACGGACCTTATATTACCTATAAGGGTTCCAATTATAAAATTCCTAAAGATATCGTCCCACAAGATTTGAGTTTAGCTAGCTGTTTGGAACTCATCAAATTACAAGATGAAAAAGGACCAGCGACCACAAAAAAAGGACGATTCGCAAAAAAGAAATAAAAAAACTAGAAAAAGAGCAAATTATATAATTAAATGTATATATTTGCTCTTTATCTTTTAATACACAAACTTATGAAGCAAACAATTTTAAAGTATTTAATGATAGGAGTACTTGTCATATCTTCCATCAGTTGCATGGACAAAGAGCGTGACTTATCCTGGGAGAGAAGGCATATGCCAAAAGAAGCATACTTCGACTTCAACATGACCCAAGCTGTTGCTTTGGATGTTGATTATTGTTTTAAAAGCGACAATTATCGTGTCCTTTTTGATATTTACGATCAAGATCCCATTGAATACTCAGCTGATGGCACCGTGTCCCAAAAGGGCATAGAGCCTATCTACCGTGCAGTTACAGACGAAGAAGGCAAATTCAGCGGAGAGATGAATATTCCGGCAGACATCTCGGAAGTATGGTTATCATCGGATTATTTAGCCACCGCATCTCCTCTAAAACTAACGATTGACGACAGTCGTCGACTTTCATTTAATCAAGATGCATATATCACTACCTTACGTTCACAAACGGCATCAAAAACCAGAGGAGTGACCGTGAACCAACATACCTATCTAAAAGAATGGAATGTTCTTCCCGATGCAGACTGGGATGACAGCGGAAGACCAACCAACCTGGAAGCCAAAATAAATATACCTCCAGCAGATGTACTATACAACATCAAGTATGTTTTCAGAAAGGTTACAGTCAAAGATGAAAACGGTAAAAGCAAGGTTATGAACATCAGTCAGAATTATCCGGAGTTTTTTGATGGTACCATTAAAATGACTTCAGATATTCCAATTGTTAACCCGACCGAAGTGAGCCTCGTATTTATAACCAGCTCTGCTGCATGGTACAATACAGTTGGATATTACACCTATCCTACCAACAATCCGCCCCAGAGCGCGAGTGATGTAAAACAAATAATTGCATTTCCAAACACCTCTCCTATTTACAAGACTTTAGGAGCAGGAGCATTAGTGTGTGGCGAAGAAATAAAACTCAAATATTGGAATGAAGAGACACAGGAATACGAGGACAAATTTCCTGCAGGAGTCACCATTGGCTGGTGCTTGCAAGGTATGGGATTCAAGAGCAAACTCACCTCTGAAACAGATAAAGACAAAGTGGGTGATATCATAAAAGGTATGGGGGCACGCTACTCCACCAGGAATCTAAACACGAATAATACACAAAGAACTGTATCTCTCCGTGATTCCAAGTCCGGACAGATTGTAGCAGTAGGATTCGAAGATAATATTGACTTCGATTATGCAGATGCCATCTTCTATATTCATACGTCAGAAAAGAATGCTATTGACCCGGCATTGCCTGCACTGCCTGAGGACCCCGAAGCAATCCCCGAGCAATATAAAATTTCTTATTCCGGTACACTGGCTTTTGAAGACTTATGGCCTAAACTAGGTGATTACGATATGAATGACGTTATGGTAAAGTACACCAGTACAATGACCCGAAACGCTCTTGACAATCGCATTTACGAAATAGAAGACAAGTTTATCTTACAGCACTGTGGCGGTTATCTGCAAAACGGGTTTGGATATCAATTCCACAAGCTCTCAAACAGCAATGTCAAGAGTGTAAAAATAACGGGGCCTGATGCCAATGGTTTATCAAGTTCTATATACATGGAAGGAAAAGAAACAGAGCCTGGACAGTCTCACCCAACCATTTTGTTGTATGACGACATGACCAAATTCAAAAATATCACTGATGAATCAAAAAAAGAATATACTGTAACCATCACGCTTGATGGAGCCAGTGAGAAAGATGTGGTACCTCCTTATAATCCGTTTATCTTCATCAGTTCCAATGAGGGTAGAGGCAAAGAATTACATCTGATGAATTATCCCCCGACTGACAAAGCCGACTTATCAATACTGGGAACCGGAAAAGACATCTACAGACCGGAAGAAGGGATGTATTATGTTTCTGCAGACTTGATGCCGTTTGCTATCAATATGCCGGTAAGTAATCTCCCAGTTCCAGAGGAAGGGAAACGAATCGATCAATCATATCCCAAGTTCTCAGGATGGGTATCATCGAATGGGAAACAAAATAAAGATTGGTACAAATAAAGATTGATACGATTTAAATAAGAACAGGCCGGATATTGTACGGAATCGTTATCGGGACTTCGCATTGCGAACCGTCGATGAAAAATACATAATAGACATCCGTTTATAAAGGCGAAAATTACACAGTTCACACAACTTCTTGAATACTTACCAAGAATTCGTGTGAACTGTGTTTTTATTTTAAGCCACCATACAATAGGATATAAGTATTATCTGTTATAAATGGGCTTTTATTATTAAATCTTCGGCTCCCATTTTATCTTAAAACCTTTATTAGGGAATAGCATATCAAACACAATCACGAATATAAAAACAGATGTCACCAAGATATTCATCGTCAATAAAGAAATGTGATAAGGCCAGGGAAGCAGTAAAGCCAAAGCTATTACAGCAATAATATGTGATAAAGGAAGCATACGACACGTGACGTATTTATAGATACTATTTGCCAGAATATAAACGATTGGTCCGATAATCAGAACAAAAACGACTTCCGCTCTCATTTCTTGCTCGGGATGGGCAACAATCAGTTCGTCTCCTACCGCACAAATAATCAATGCTCCCACCAGTACGATATGAATTGCATTATAAATCAGCCCCAGCTTTCCGGGATTTTTCACTTCCTGTATTTTCCGGCTACCGGCTTCACTGCTCACATCAAAGTAAACCCACCACATAGCCAAGCTACCAATGAAAGATATGACAGCAGAGATAATCACAAGAGGCGTCCATTCTTCTACTTCGCTCAAAGAAGCTCCCGTCATCAATAGAGTTTCTCCAAAAGCAATAATCACAAACAACTGACAACGTTCCACCAAATGATGCCCTTCAATAGTCCATTCCTTACTACTGTCCGAACGCCCCAGACGAGGTAAAGCAAATCCGTGCATTGGGGCTGTATAGTCACAGATAGCGGCTATAATCCACAATAGAATTTGCCATTCTCCCTGCAATATGGCACCCGTAACCCAAAAGACGGCAGATATACAGAACCAGCCCATAATTCGCTTAAAATTAGCAGCCAGATGATGATCGCCTAACACCCCGATAATATAAAGTGTTCTCCCTGCCTGTATCAGGACATAGCAGATAGCAAATATCAATCCCCGGTAAGTAAAGGCGTAAGGAATGGCAGCTGCCATCACCAGCCCTACCAGCATACTGATAAAAAGAAGAATACGTATCGGCCGGGTATCCGGGTTGAACCAGTTAGTCACCCAGATGGTATGTTGCCACAACATCCAGACTGCAAACCACAGGATTGTCTCTTTCAATAATCCTTCCCAAGTGAGATTATGAAGCAAATAATGTGAAAGTTGCGTGACCGAGAAAACATAAATCAGGTCAAACAGCAGTTCGGAATAAGAGACAGTAGCAGTTTCCGTTTCTCTCTTCCGAAGCAATGGATGGGGGGAGTAAAACATACGGGGTTCCTTTTATATATAAAAGAAACCCCGCAGAAGTCTATTTTGTTCAAAGAAAGTCTTACATTCTGGAAGGAACTTCGATACCCAGCAAATTCATTCCCAAGCGAACAACTTTAGCCACATTAGCAGACAGAGCGATACGGAATACTTTCACCGCCTCATTCTCTTCGCGCAGAATACTATAGTCATGATAGAACTGATTGTATTCTTTCACTAAGTCATAAGTATAATTGGCAATAATAGACGGGCTGTAATCTTCACCGGCTTGTTTTACAACAGCAGCAAAGTCAGCAACCATTTGAATCAATCCTTCTTCCTTTTCACTCAATTCAATACCAGTCGGAATCTGTTCAGGAATTACGATACCTGATTCGGCAGCTTTCCGAAGTACAGACTGGATACGTGCATAAGTATATTGAATAAACGGACCTGTATTACCATTGAAGTCGATAGATTCTTTCGGATTGAATGTCATATTCTTACGGGCATCGACTTTCAGAATGAAATATTTCAATGCTCCCAGACCCACAATACGGGCAATATCATCAGCTTCTTCCTGTGTCAAACCATCCAGTTTGCCAAGTTCTTGTGAAGTTTCTTTAGCAGTGGCAATCATTTCCTCCATCAAGTCGTCAGCATCAACCACCGTACCCTCACGGGATTTCATCTTACCTTCCGGCAGTTCCACCATTCCGTAAGAGAAGTGTACCAGACTCTTACCCCATTCGAAACCAAGTTTATCAAGCAAGATAGAAAGCACCTGGAAGTGATAATTCTGTTCGTTACCTACTACATAAATCATCTTATTAATCGGGTAATCGGCAAAACGAAGTTTAGCCGTACCGATATCCTGAGTCATGTAGACAGAAGTACCGTCACCACGGAGAAGGAGTTTATGATCCAGTCCTTCGGCAGTCAGGTCGGCCCATACGGAACCATCTTCTTTCTTGTAGAAGAAACCTTTTTCCAGACCTTCCATTACCTTTTCTTTTCCTTCGAGGTAAGTATTGGATTCATAATAGATCTTGTCGAAGCTGACACCCATCTTCTTGTAGGTTTCGTCGAATCCGGCATATACCCAGTTGTTCATCATTTCCCACAATCCACGTACTTCCGGATCACCGGCTTCCCACTTCACCAGCATTTCGCGGGCTTCCTGCATCAATGGAGATTCAGCTTCAGCCTTTGCTTTCGCTTCATCGTCACTCATTCCCTGCGCTGTAAATTTAGCCATCAGCTCCTTTACTTCCGCTTTATAATGCTTATCGAAAGATACATAATAATCGCCTACCAGGTGGTCACCCTTCTTACCCGAAGTTTCAGGAGTTTCACCGTTTCCGTATTTCTTCCATGCCAGCATGGACTTACAGATGTGAATACCACGGTCGTTTACAATATTTGTTTTGACTACCTTATTGCCGTTTGCCGCTACAATGTTAGCCAATGCGTTACCTAAAAGGTTATTCCGCACGTGTCCCAAGTGAAGCGGTTTGTTTGTATTCGGAGAAGAATACTCAATCATCACCAATGGAGAAGCGTCAGTGACCTGCACCAAGCCGTACAGTTCATCCGCCTGAATCTCGTTCAGCAGTTCAATCCATGTAGCCGATGCAATAGTCAGGTTCAAGAACCCTTTTATCACATTAAACGCTGCTACAGCCGGATCGTTTGCCTTCAGATATTCACCGATTTCCTGTGCCGTTTGCTCCGGTCCTTTTTTTGACATCTTCAGGAAAGGAAATACCACCAACGTCAAATGTCCTTCAAATTCTTTCTTCGTTTTTTGCAACTGCACCATCTTTTCAGGGACTTCCTGACCGTAAAGTGCTTTGAGTCCGTTAAGAACGGACGCTACAAGTTTATCTTCTATCTTCATATTTACAATTATTTTCTGTGCACAAAGATACAGGATAATTTATAAAGGTTACTCTTCTGAAGCAGAATTATTCTTCGCACCACGCTGATATATAGAAGGTGAGACTCCAAATTGCATCTTAAAACGCCTGCTAAAATAGAACGGATCATCAATACCTACGCGGTAAGAAACTTCGGCGACTGTCAGATTTTCATCAGAAAGTAATAGTTCCGCCGCTTTTTTCATACGGATGATGCGCAAGTATTCATTAGGAGCATATCCGGTTACACCACGTATTTTTTTGTAAAAAGCAGTACGTCCCATCTTCATTATAGAAGCAAATTCATCAATCGTAAGGTCAGGACGGGCAAGATGTTTCTCCAGAACAACAGTCAGACGGTCGGCAAATTCTTTATCCCTGTCCGTGGAGCATACCACCGGACGCATGATGCCCGGTTCATTCAGATATTTCTCACGGAGCTTGTCGCGCTGCTCTATCAACTGGAACACACGCGCCAACAACAGTTTGATGCTGAACGGTTTGGGGATATAAGCATCTGCTCCCGATTCTATACCTTCGAGGTATTTTTCCGGTGAGTTCAGTGCAGTCAACAAAATAATAGGGATATGACTCGTATCAAAGTCCGATTTCAGTTTCTTCGTCACTTCAAATCCGGTCATTCCCGGCATCAATACATCACAGATAATGAGATCGGCATCATAGGAACGTGCCTTTTCAAAACCTGAAGTTCCGTCCGCCGCTACTTCCACTTCGAAATAAGCACCGATTTCTTCTTTCAGGAATTGACGGATATCATTATCATCTTCGATAATCAATATCTTCCGCTTATTCAACGGATTATCCACTTTTTCGTATTCCGGCAGTTCCTCCTGTTCGTCTCCAAGAAAATCAGTGGGTTCTGCCAAGTGCCCGGTATGAATATTGGCATCTTTCAGCAATGCATTATTGGGAACTAAAAAGTCTTTTTCGCTATAAGCGGACTTGTCGGTTGGGATAGACACGGTAAATACAGAACCGCCACCCTCATTTTCCGCATACTTGATAGTTCCTTTATGAACCTGTACCAACTCATGCGTCAGATGCAGCCCCACTCCGATACTATCTCCAGAAAAATTACTTTGCATGAAACGCTTGAATAATTCCGCCTGCTTCTCTTTCGGTATACCCACTCCCGAATCTGAAACCTGTATCTGCAACTGTTGTTTCGCCTCATCCACCGTTACTGACAATACAATATGTCCGTTGGAAGGGGTATATTTAAACGCATTCGATAACAGATTGTAGGTTACTTTATCCAAGTTGCCTTTATCAATAAACATTTTATAGGAAGGAACAGAAGGATTAAATTGAAAATCCATCTTCTTCTGTTCGGCTATATCACCGAAGCTAAGGAATATTTCATAGAGAAATGAGATCACATCTGTTTCCTCCAACGACAAGGCGAGTTTATTATTCTGCATTTTGCGAAATTCCAATAACTGATTAATCAACCTCAACATACGCTGTGTACTCTTATCCATCGTTTTCAGCGGATGAACCAGTTCTTTCGGAATATCACCGATACGCTGTATCCGTTCCAGTGCACCTTGAATCAATGTTAGCGGGGTGCGGAACTCATGAGAGATATTGGTAAAGAAAACCAGTTTATATTCGGTCAACTGCTTCTCTACACTGATTCGATTGCGTAAACGGTTGAAATTGCGAACTACACGATACGTAAAATAAAGAGCTACCATAGCCAACAAAGTATAGCAAAGGAAAGCCCATCCCGTTTTCCAGAAAGGCGGCTTGATAACGATAGTCAGAGTCGTCTCTTTATCACTCCAAATGCCCGCCTCATTGCAGGATTTTACATGCAGGATATAAGTGCCGGGATTCAGATATTTGTAAGAAGCAAAATTAAGTGAGGAAGGAGCACTCCATTCCTTGTCATAGTTTTCAAGCCAATACATATACTTGGCCTGTCCGCTATCGGAATAATCAAAGGTAGAGAAGTCTATCAGGAAAGAATTCTGAAAATACTTCAGTTCCATTTCGCTGGAGTAAGCCAACGAATAAGTCAGCGGAGAATCCGTTCCACCGGGAATCACCTGAATACCATTCACATATAAATCAGTAAAGACTACCGGAGAGAAAGATTCATTACTCTTTATTTGTTTGGGATCAATGACGGTCAATCCGTAGTTCGTGCCGAACAACAATTTCCCATCTGCTCCTACATAAGCACAGTTTTCACTGTATACATTGCTCAATGTATAAGAAGAAAAGAAATAATTATCGAACGAACGGATATCAGGATCAAATTTGGAAATCCCGTATTCGGTCGCAATCCAAAGTTTTCCCTCCTTGTCCTCCAAAATGGATTGTACAACGTTGTTAACCAACCCCTCTTTGACACCGTAGTGTTCATACTTCAGGACATTGTAATTATCTTCCGGCTGACAGAGATTAAGTCCCATACCCGAAGTACCTGTCCAAATCCGTCCTTTACTATCTTGAAAGATGCATCTAATTTCATTGCTGCAAAACTTGCCGTTCGTATGGCTGAACCAATGATAATTTTCAGGATCGGCTATCAAAGAATCAGGATGGAAGATGCAGATTCCCTCACTGGTTCCCATCCAGATCATTCCATTCCTGTCTTCCTGGAACACACGAACCATCTGCACGCCATACCTTCCCTGAAAGAAATGCTGAAACTTATATTTACCATCGGGAGTAGTTTCGGCCAAATCGAGTCCGCCGCCAAATGTTCCGATCCACATACGGTCTTTGGCGTCGCGGCAAATAGCGAAGATATTATTATTGGATAAGGTGGCAAGATCCAGTTTGTCATGCCTGTACCAATCATTTCCTATTTTCAGCCCTTCACCACGAGTCCCCATCCACAGTTTTCCATCGGCGTCTTTCTCGACAGCATAGATATTCGACTGAAAATAGGTCTTGTTCATCTTCTGATTGAAATGTGTATCATACGTAAACAGCCCTCCTTTACGAGTGGTAATACCAATATCTCCATTCGGCATTTCCCCTATCGTACGTATAGCATTGGAACGGTCGAATAATTCCGGATTTTCCGGATAAATGCGGGAAGTCCCCTCATTCAGTACCGAAATACGGGCTACTCCCGAGTATTCCGAGCTTACCCAAATTCCTCCTGCCCTATCCTCCATGACAAATAGAAGAAAGTCGGAATTGATATAACTATTTTCTGTAATGCCGGCGGCAAAATGTTCCAACTTGTCCTCTGCAGTGTTATAAGCAAATAGACCGTTTCCGTAAGTCGAGATCCAGATGATTCCCCTTGAATCATGGACGATATGATAACGTTCAAAGTCAATATGGTCGAGCTTCTCTTCAGGAATCAGTTGAAAAGATTTAGTCTCACCCGTAGCGGCAAGCATATAATGAACACGTCCGGTATGATTATAAATCCAGTAATCCCCGTGATTGTCACGAATAACTTCTCCTTTCTTTATATTCAGGTGAGGATCGGGAGTCAGTGTATAAGTTATGAGGTCATAATTATAGACCCCTGCGGTGGTAAGTATCACCCATTTGTCTTTTATGCGAAAGTCATCGGTAAGAGACGTTTTTCCTGCAACAGAAGAGATTGCCGCCTGTTTTACCAGTTCCCGGGCTTCTTCCTGATAAGAATAAATATCGCCGTTCTCTGTGAGGAAATAAACAGTATTTCCGTTAGCCAGCAAAGAGACAAAATGCAGGGAGCGATTTACAATCTTTACTTCGCCATTAACTACTAATGCCAGTCCGCGTTTGGTTCCTATCCAAATACGTCCATTCTCATCTTCACGTACAAAGTTCACCCGGTTATCCGGCAAATTGCCGGCTTCTGTTTTGAATACGATAGAAGTCAGCGTACCATTTTCCTGATGAACCACCCGTCGGGAACCATTGTCCGGATGCCAAAGCCAAACATCACCACCAGAAGCCAAAAAGAGTTTTGAATAATTCCGATCCTGTTCCTCCGGTTCCATATAATTCACGAAACAGGCTTTCCGCAAATCATAACAGCTATACAACCGGACAGTAGTCCCCATCCAAAGAAAGCCATGCTTATCTTCGGTGATATTAAAAATCCGGTTATCTGCCAGTGACGGCTTTCCATCATTTCCCGGCTGAAAAGTTAGAAACGAATTACCATCATAACGGCTTAATCCGTTCAATGTTCCCAGCCACAAAAAGCCTTTACTATCCTGATACATGTACCGGACAGAGTTACTGGGCAGGCCATCACTTGTTTTCATTTGGTGGGATCGCAATTCGATACTAGCATATGTATCAAGAGCGGAGACTATGAACAAAATAAAAGCGAACAGGAATCTTTGTTTTATCATAGATTTCAAGATTAATAATAAATTGTCTAACAAAAATAGCGAAGAATTTTGGAATAATAAAATTAGTCCGAACCGGAAATAAAACGAATCCACGCTTCATCCAGTCCAGACTTTACATAATTATCAAACAATCTAAAAACCTCTATATTTACCTATTCCGGCATATTCAAAGAATACCGGTATATTCAAGTGGGGCATATTCTTTACAATTCATTTATAGGGTTTCCAACCAATTTTCCAAATCTCTCATCATTTCGGCACGCTGTGCAAATGGTCTTTTATTATATCCCCATCCATGCTTACCATTAGCATAGATATGTATTTCCGAAGGTATCTTCTGTGTTATCAGTGCCTTGTGATAATTCACAGAATGAACAGGCTTCACACTTTGGTCATCGCCGGACAGCGCAATGAAAGCACAGGGAGTCTTTTTATTTACCTGCCATTCATTACTATATTTCTTTACCAACTTTGAATTTGGATTCTCTCCCAACAGATGCTTTTTCGAACCTTGATGAACATTCTGACCACCCATTGTAATCACCGGATAAAAAAGAATCTGAAAAGCCGGACGTAATTTAGCAGGAGCATGAGTAGCAACAGTAGAAGCCAAATGTCCACCAGCTGATGATCCCATTATCCCGACACTGTCTGGAAGAATATTCCACTCCTTTGCATGTTCTTTTATGTAGCGCATTGCCTCATAAGCATCCGAAACCGGAACTTCGGGATTACCGTTTGGCATCCGGTATTTCAGTACGACTGCCGCTATACTCCTTTTATTGAAATATAAAGCCCAGTCATATCCTTCATCTTTCATAGCTAAATGGTCATACCCGCCTCCGGGACAAATCAGAATTGCTTTAGCCGGTTTCTCCGAGGCAGGAAGAAACACCCTGACAGATGGTTTATAGTTATGCTTTTTATCGTCGTATCCTTCCGGTTCCTTGTCATTCGAATTAGGCAATCCCTTCTCCCATAAATCAATATCAAATGGTGATTGCATAGAGGTTACATTCACAGAAAAGGCTTGTATCATTGTTTCATACATCTGCTTACCCAAATATTCGGCAGATGTCTTATCGAAATGAAGACGATCTTTCAACAAAGTAGCTTTCGACATATCTATCAAATAAGCATTCTTATCTTCCGAAGCCAGTCGCTTCATCGCTGCTTCCACTTCTGCATTATAGCGCTTGTTCGACTTGGCGACAGAACCGAAAATGAAAGGCAATTCTGAATAGTCCTCACCTGTTTTACAGGTGAGATGGTCACGTACATAGTTCACTACATTTTTCAGATTTTCATAATAATCCGGTCCATAGGCCGAATCACTTTCTCCCTGATGCCACAGAAAAGCGTCTATATGATAACCTTCCGGCAAATGTGACAGTGTTTTTGAAATGCTATTACTTATTTGTTGAGCGAATGAAAGAAGTAACGATTTTCCCTTTTTCGCTGTAGGAGCATTTTGTGCCAACCATTCCGGTGTCGCAGACCAATACCCACCACGGGAATCTGTATTCTCCGGTGTTATTGATGTGCCACCTACCGCCCATTTTATTACATAGAACTCTTTCTGATATAACTGTTCCAACAGGTAATAAGTGACAGCATCATAGCCCCAACGGTTACGACGAGGCCAAAAGGGAACAAACTTCCCATCCACACGATTCTGTGAAATTTTACAATATTTATAAGCTCCTTTTGCAAAACCGGTACTATCTATTCCCATACTCTTGATATATTCCGGCAAATCCGCAACAGGCACCCGTCCGTCAGTATTCGACTGTCCGGCTACAATAATGACATGAGCGGGTTCCTGTGCACGTGTTGACGGACATAAAATTCCCAATATCAACAGACAAAAACAATGCCTCATCACTTTGCATACATACAAGTCCTTTAAAACAGTTTTCATCCTTCTTCCTATTATTACTTTGATACATTTAGATACCATTTATCCTCCGACGAGAGATCCGGCATTGTCAATCCCGAACGTTCATATTTTTTGCCGATCACCTTTTTCAGGTATTCACTGCCGGAGCCTGCCTTTTCTTTATTCATGCGTCTTGCCACACGGACAAGATCTCCCCAGCGATGACCTTCGAACGCACATTCCAATGCAGCCTCTTCGATCAACATCTTTTCCATACACTGTACGTCCGTCTCGTCTTGTTGTGGTTTTAGTGGCTTCGCTTTCAATGAGACACGTCCCCGTATCCCGTTAAAATCACGCCAGGGAGCACGGTGATAAGGTGCATCCATCGAACGAGCATCAAAATAGAAGGGCGCGGGATAAGGTTCACCGGGACCGTAACCAGTCTGCCGGTTCTGATCGCCGTACTCATCTCCCCACGTATATGTATTCTTGAAACCTTCATTCAGAATGGAATAGGCTAAATCCGTATATCCACAACGATTGGCTGCCTCTGCGTAACGTAACAGAACCAATGCTGCACGATTCAGGAACCAACGTCCACGCTTCATATAAGGTTTAGCCGGATCATAGTCATACAAATATTTCTGCACTACACACTGACCGTCCACCCATTTGAAGGAAGAATCTTCTCCACGTCCGTCAAACGGTGCTCCATTGGTTTGTGTCTGGGAAGCCCACAGGCTTTCGACTGCATAATCCGAGGGTTTCAATTGATATTTTCCCTTTCCCTGATTGGCAAACAGTTCAATCATCGGAAAATAAGGTTCGAACTTTTCATCATAACTGATAGTCCAGATCAATTCACTCCATAAGGCCGACTTGTCTGCCTGAAAAGAAAACATATTCAACCATGTATTCTTATAACTGTTTATATCCCCTTCCATATAGCGTTCATAGAAGACCTGAAAATACGTATCGCCTCCTGTAGAGTAAGTCCCACAGCGGTATCTTACGCTATTAGCCGTTGCCGATTTATCCTCATCGGTTGCCAGGAATTTACGGTACTGCACAGCTGCTTCCCTATAATTATTGTTCCACAGATACAAATCACCCAACAGGATACGCTTATTAATGAAGAAACGCTTCAAGTCATACGTGTCAAGCTTATACTGTACCAACGCACTGTTCTTGTAATCATCCAGTGTAGGAAGATTCTCCATACATTCTATCAGCAACGGCAGCAGTTCATCCAGTCCTATTTTGGCCTGATGTTCCAGTTTCTGCGCATCCTCTACCGATACGGTAGGAGTGGTCACATACACAAGCTTACCGAAATACATACCCACTTGCAAATAAGTCCAGCAACGGATAGCGGCAACGTCCGAATAGCGCTCCGCATATTCATCCTGCGTCATCCGGTTGTTGGCCAACATCTCGTCGAAACCGGCGAGCATATCATTACAGTTCTGAATGACAGCATAATAATTCGTCAGGTCGGCATATTTATTGTTGGCAGAAGGAGTATTGGCACTAATTTCCTGCAATTCAATGGACGCATTATTCGTGACGTCCATCAGGTCGGCACGCAATTCTCCCAGTACGACAGTCTGTTCCGCCAGGTTCATAAACAACCCATATAAACCCAAGATGGCATTATCCGCATCAGGGATTGTGTTATAGTGGTTCTTATATTCAACGACAGATTCAAGTTCCGTATCCACACAAGCTGTAAATGTGCTTATCAGCACTCCACAAAGCATGATTATATTTCTGATTGATTTCATAGTCCGTACTCCTTTTTATAATCCTAGTTTTAATCCCACATAAAATGTACGCGCCTGTGGCGTCATAAAAGCATCGATGCCATAACCCAACGGGTTAGTGCTGGCACTAAATTCAGGATCGTACCCTTTATACTTCGTCCAGGTGCAAATATTCTCCGCTACTGCATAAACCTGTATACCTGTAATGATGCCCTTCTTTATAGGCACATCATACGCCACTGTCAGATTCTTGAATTTCAGATAGGAACCATCTTCAATCCAACGGTCGGAAAAACGGGCATTTCCCATCGGATCACCATAAGTCACTTTAGGCATACTGGTCACCTGGCCTTCCGCTCTCCAACGGTTCAGAACTGCCTGCGTCTGATTTTCCAATCCTGACATAGATTCCAAAGTCCGGCGGGTATAATTATAAACATCATTTCCCAGAGAATAAGTAAACCGGGCCGAGAATGTGAAATTCTTCCACAAGATACGCGTATTCAATCCTCCGTAAATATCCGGGTTAGGATCACCAATTACTGTCATATCTTCTTCATTGATATATTTATCGCCATTCATGTTCACAAACCGTACATCACCGGCTCCGAACGGTACGTCTGCCAAACCGGAACGTACCTGCAGTCCGTCCGCCTTTGCATCTTCCGTAGTGGCGTATATGCCATTCGTTTTATAGCCATAGAATACTCCCATAGGTCTTCCTACTTCCGTAAGGATAGTTCCGTCGGCAATATCCGTCAGATAGCTGTTTCCTTTCAGTTCGGTTATTTTGTTTTTATAATGCGATACGGTTGCTCCCAAATCCCATTTTAACGAAGGCAGGTTGAGTACACGGGCATTGATTGCCACATCAACGCCTGTATTTCTCATCTCCCCGCTGTTATCTATATAAGTAGAAAAACCGGAATAAGAAGTTATAGGTGAATAAGCAATCATATCCTTAATGGTGGAACGGTAGACGTCCACACTCAATGACAGACGTTCATTTAGTACGGCCACATCCATACCGGCATTCAGACGAGCCATTCGTTCCGGTTTCAGATTCTTGTTTACCAGATTTCCCCGTACCAGTCCGTAATTACCCAATAAATTCTGTGAGGAATAATAACGACGGGCTGCATAATTGCCAATATCATCATTACCGGACATAGAATATCCGGCACGGATCTTCAGTAAGTCCACCCAGGATAATTGACGCATAAAGTTCTCCGACGATACCACCCAAGCTGCCGACAATGCCGGAAAGATCTGGAACTGTCCTATATCTTCTCCATAACGGGAAGAAGCATCGGCCGAAAGGGTTGCATTCACAAAATATCTGTTTTTCAATGAATAGGCCACATTTCCATAGAACGAAAGCCAGTTCCACGTTCCAATGGAACCACCCATCTGGCGAAGGTCGTTCAAGCCATACTGTAACGAGCGGAATCTGTCACTGGTCGAATTATACGATTTGCCCCAGTCATCCTCGCTCCGGTTATTGAAATAACGCATCCCTAAGGTAGCATCCAACTGGTGCTCTACACCCAACTTAAACAGATAGTTGGCACGGGTTTCATCAAACAAGGAAAATATGCGCTCCGTACGATATTGCATCTGATTGGTCACCTCGGATGTAGCAACATCCTCATAAGGAATTCCCTCTTCCGGACGGAAAATACGCTCTTTCTCCTTATTCAGGCGGAGTCCGAAACGGGTACTCAATGTCAGTTCCTTCCAGATTTTATATTTAAGATGTATATTGGCGAAGAATCCATAACTGATATTCTCTTGCAGCATATTATCTACAATGGCAGTCGGATTCGACATACCGAAAAGATCCACTTCTTCATAATTCGGAGATAGCTGGTCTTGTTCGTTATAAGTAAAGCCTGCCATAAAGGGCGATTTGACCAATGAGGCATAAATCGGATTCTGCGGACTGGCATTTCCTTCCTGCATCAGGTTCTTCTTGCCATATACAAAATTCATGTTGGTCTGTACCGTAAACTTCGGTGAGAAGTTTATATCCGTATTGATACGGGCCGAGAAACGGGAGAAGTCAGTACCTTTCACTAGTCCTTCGTTTTGCAAATATCCCAATGACAAGGCATAGAGTGCAACGTCATCACCGCCCATCACACCAATGGAGTAATTCTGCTTGAATCCTTGTACAAACAACTGATCCTGCCAGTCGGTATTCTTATTATAACGGTAGTAATCGGCATTTCCCTCGTATCCCCAAGAATGTTGTTCGGGCTTCGTATCATTGATAAACGGAAGTTTCTGTATGTCACCGGCAGAATATCCCCGGCTCTGATATACATCCATCAGATAACGTTTCGACTGCACGGCATCCAACATCGGAATACTGCTCGGTTTTAAGTTCATACCAGTCGTTATCTGTGCGGTAATCCGTGTTTCGGCATCTTTGGCACGCTTCGTCTCAATGACAATGGCGCCATTACTTCCTTTTACCCCATACAGCGTAGCCGCATCCTTCAGGACAGTGATCCGTTCAATATCCTTCACATCAATCGTACTCATCGGAGTAGACAGATAGCCGTCTATCAAGGATATCCCTGCCGAAAGATTTTCCACTACCATTCCGTCAATAATCAGCAATGGCTGGTTATTAGTATAGATGGAGTTGAATCCACCCATAAACATATTTGCACCGGCATTTTCCATACCTGAACGGAATAAAGTATTCAGTCCCGGCACTGTTCCCTGAAGCAGCGCTTCCGGACTGGTGGCCGGACTCAAGGAATTATCCCCGTTTAACTGTGTCAGAGCCGTTGTCGTCTGACTACCCGCCATATCACCCAGTGGGGTCAATACATCTTCAAACAGACTCTTATGCGTTTCATCATACAAACGCACTGTTACCTCTTTCTCACCACGCAACGGAATCCGTTTCTGCTGGTATCCGGGACTTGAAACCAGTAGTTCCACCTCATAAGAAGGAATCCGGATTGAAAACTTACCGGACTCGTCCGTCATAGCCGTACTAAGGCCCGGCACCGCGACACGTACACCATTCAACGGACTACCCGTAGCCGCATCCACAATTGTACCCGATGCCCTTTCCTTATACTCTATCCGCTTCTTCACTTTCAATGTACGCACTTTCTTGTTGAACTTCTGTGCATTCCCGGATAAAGCAAACACACAAGCTATCAGAAGAAATATATATTTCATTTTATTATTCATAGCATTATCTTTCCTTTAGTCGTTTCACTTCTCGTCACTCTCCATCCGCTATACGGGGAACAAACTTGATGTAATCAAGAAACATCATTCCACCCCGTTGACTCGCTTTGGAATATTCATGGCAACCGGCAGTATTACAAACCATCACCTGCACCTCTCCCATCCGCGGCACTTCAAAGTCATAAGCATCTGCCTCCTCTACCGGTGTAGTAGGAATCATATAAGAGCCCAGATTATACTTACGGAGATGTACCGGCGTGTTTTTATATGTTTCATCACCGGCTATCGAATATCCTACAAAACCACATTCCTTTCCCCAGTAATTATTATCTATGGAAGAAGTAGTCCCCGCCGGACGGCGTAACGCCGGATCACCCGGCATGGAAGCTAGTAATTTCTGACAAACCGCAAGCGTAGTGGCCTTATCCGCTTCTTCATTTGGCCTGATATGGTTCTCCATATCATCATACGACCCCAGATATACATCATAAATCACTGAATTCAGGTTGACCGCATATTGAAGATAGAAGTTGGCATCAGTATTCATATTATTCGTATTAAAAGTGAAAGAATACTCCGCCCCGGTAACAGGGTCCGTCTGATAACTTCTTGAAGAAACCATCACATCCTTCCCGCCGCTTGCCCATGTGCGGAGACGGGTATAGGTTTTGGAAGCAGCATAAGTGCCCAGATAATCTTCTGCTTCCACAACTACTGTCTTTACCTTATTTTCCTTTATCTTAATATCCACCCCGTTCAAGAAACGTATCGTTCCGTTGGAAGCCTGATATTCCCTGACTCCAGCCAGTTCAAAAGATACCGCTTTGGAAAAATCAACTTCTACGCCACTCAAAGCTGTTGTCACTCCCGGTTTGAAAACCAAATCCCGGATCAGTTCGTCCGTCACCAGTGAGTCAGTGAGCTCTTCAGTGCTCTGATTCATGTATTTGGCATATTTTTCTTTTAGACTCTGGAAATTCGCCTGCCTCAACAAAACAAAAGTATAGGTAGAATCCTCATCGTTAACCGGCATCTCTTCAAAGAAGTAATTGCGCGTCGTCCAAATCGTATCATATACCGGCTGCCCCTTCTCATTCACTCCTTTTTGTATGCTCCTGTCTTTATCCATTATCTTCGTGGTTTTGGCATACAGGCTATCCAGTTGTTCATACTCTTCGGGATACAATGCATGTAAATACTGCAAGTACTCATCAATATTCATCAATGGTTCCATGACCTTATCTACCACATGGAGCATTCCGTTATTGCAAAGTACATCCGAATGTTCCGGTTCAAAGGTTAACTCACTCATTATCCTGTTTTTCCCGTTAATCATCTTCAAATGACTGTCCGGTTGTGAGATTGCCGTCAGGTTGAAAGTGCCGAAAGCAATATGGTTTCTTACCATCATCAGTTTAGCCTCTTCATTCCATTCACCTTCCGCCAGACCTTTCACATACCCGGCAAGAGCCTCATCCACAGGTGCAAGAATCGTATATTCATAGGCTCCCTGCAATACCTTGTCATAACCAGTTTCCTGCAACAAAGTATAAAAGCCTGAAAGTTCTCCATTCGCCTTGACAGCCTCCAATACACTTCCCTTAAGAGTAGGCATATCTACCGCCACATGATTGTCCCACTGGTTATTGCAGGCTGCAACCAGTGTTGCAGCTACTAATACCAATGCCCATCGTATCTTATTGAATTTTCGTTTCATTACTTTTCGTTTATCGATTATTTATATTCCACGTCCTTCTGTTCTCATTCATACGGCCATACTTCCTCTTTGCCCGGAGAATATTCACCGATCTCCATTCCTGTCAAATCGAGCATAGGCCAAACCTGATCTTCGGTTGTAGGAATAAACTGAATCATATCCAGCATGATATCGAGAGAAGCGTCTTTCTCCAAATCAAACCGCAACACATGGCGTCCACTCGAGAATACTTTTATAACTCCCAATAAATTACTGTTCATATAGACATGCGGATAATAGGTGTACTGTTTCCATCCGTAATTCGTCTCCATCGCAGCATGGTCTACCATCCTGACTCCGCGTTCGTCCGTCTTTTCCTTGCCGTCTGCACCCTTCACATAAGAAATGGCAGAAACTCGTTTTACCGTTACAATCTTATCCAGGATTTGGTCTTCCTGCCCTTCCTGTTTGAAAGTGGTTTTAAGGGTCGGACCGTTTTTACCGGAATCTGTATGACGATAGCATAACCACACTTTATACGTTCCTTCAATCAATAAGGGGAGTGTAAACTCAACTGCTGTAATCATATCGCTCTTTCTCATACGGAAAGTCAGGTAATCACCATTGACACACTGCATCTGCTGGTTTAATGTAGGTTTGTTTCTATCCAGTACCTGGCCAACCGTATAGGTCATGGCAGCAGTACTGCTTCCGCGCCCGTATTCTATCTTAATATCCTGGGTCAACTGGCCTTTCTCAAATTTCTTTGTCTCTTTGAGATAAGAAGCAGACGCCTTGATTTCCGGTAAAGTACACACATCGAAATTCACCCGGTAAGGTGCCCTCTCTTTGATTTCCAACATACCATCCACTTCCTGCAATACACCATCCGCACAAGTCCGGTCTGCATATTCGCCATCCCGTATCAATTCTATTCCCGGTTCGTATCCGGCTATACTGTTGAATCTGTTCAATACAATCTTTTGTCCGTCCATGATACAGGCAATCACCTGATTCTCTACCTTCGTCATTACGGCCGAACTACTCATCAGGTCCACGATATACTGGCGACCAGTTCCAATATGATAAGCAAGGAAGTTTTGAATCAATGCCTCACTATCATTGATACCCGGAGTATTCAGCTTCAGACGTGTTATCAACTCGTTCTTATTATGAATTCCTTCATTATTGAATGTTTCATTACTCTGTACATACACCGTATAACAAGTATCAGTTGTCATCACCGAATTGAGATAGTTTTCATACTCGGCAAACAAATCTATAAAAAGAGAGTAACGTTCCATCGGCAAGGCAGCCACCTGTTCACGCAATGTCAGTTCCGGCTTTTCCAATACAGCATCTACAATGTGCAGAATACCGTTACCTAAAACCACATCTTTCGTCAACAGACGTGCATTACGGTCTACTTCCACATATATGGTTCCGTTTTCATCACTTTTGGTTTGCGTAGTGAGATAGTAGTCGCGTATATTGGCTGTCGGCATCTTTCCGTCCTGAAAACGCGACGAGGTAATCGTATCATTGATTACATGATAACCTACGCACTCGTTCGCTTCTTCTTTGGAAAGCTGTTCTATATCTATTCTGTTTTCTTCCAGGTATTTCCGCACGGCATTATCCGTCGGCACCAGACAAGTATAAGCACCATAGGCATGCAACATCCCGCGATAGTCGGACTTATCGACAATCTTGAGGAACTCGCCCAAATGGTCCGCCATATATTCATCGAGCATCTGCTGCTCGGTGGTCTGATATACGGTTCCATCAAGGGGATCATCGCAGGCATTCAGAAAACAGAGCATTAACAAACTCACAATCAGGTTCAATCCTATTTTGTTTTTCATATTCATATAGATTCCTCCCATTGATTAGTTAGCATAAAATTCATTTTGTTCCAGCAAAGGATTAGCATCTATTTCTTCACTGTAAATAGGTAAATAATGACTGTGATAATTGCGATACTTGGCCTTCAAGCTGTTAACTTTGCTGGCCGGAGCGCTATATTCTGCCAATGTCATCAGGTAATTGAGATTTTCACCGTCATAATTGTTACGTTTTGCCTGACGCAACACATCAAACCAACGTTTTCCTTCAAAGATCAATTCCCGTCCGCGTTCTGCCAACACAAATTCTTCCATAGCCTTTCCACTATACGAACCTTCCGTTTGCCCGATGTCCGTGGTAGCCACTGCGGTAGAGCGATCTCTTATCACTTTCACCGCCGCATACGCTTCTTTCAGCAATTCCTGATTATCACTGTCCAGAATAGCCATTTGGGTCAGCGCTTCCGCTTTCATCAAGTAGATTTCAGCAAGACGGTAGATAATGAAGTTATTGGTATATTCTTCCTGCGCACGTTCCGAACCGTTCGGTTCCACACCGATATATTTCCAAAGGCAGGACTTACTTTGAGAAATCACACTACGGATATCAAAACATTCGCCACTATAAGCCTCATCCGCCAACGGTGGAAAAATATCCGAATTCACACGTTCGGTTTTTACTCCGATAACCCCTCTACCCGAACTCATTAAGCTATAAAAAGGATTCAGGTTATCAGTAGCGAATTGCAATTCAAAGATACTTTCCATAGAGTTTCCTTGATAATAAATCTGCTGGAACAGGGAATAATAAGAAGACTGGTCAGGAGCATAATATATATCCGTCGTACCTTCTTCCGTATTTTCCACCTCTATCTTCCGGCTTTCTACAGGAACCAACAATAATTGTCCCGAACCGATAATCTCATCGCATTTGCGGTTGCATTTTTCATATTCTTCCTGCCACAGATAAATATCAGCCAACAATGCTTTTACAGCCCACATTGTCATGCGCCCTTTGTTCTGTGCAATATCCGTAGAACTGTATTGTCCCGGTAAATAATTACCTGTTTCTACCATTTCCAGGTCAGCGACCAAGCCTGCCAGAATCTCTTTCTCGCTACTCTTGGCTACACTCATTTGCTGGGAACCGTTCACATAGGCTTCCCGTATAAACGGTACGTCACCGAACGTTCTTACCAAATAAAAGTACATCAGACTGCGGATGGCAATAGCCTGTCCTTCATATTCTTTCAGTTGCGCTTCTGAAAAAGTAGGGTCATTGGCCTGGGCGGTAGGAGCAAACTTCAATATAGTGTTGCAGATATTAATAGTCTGATAAAAAGAAGCCCAATCCAAATACGTGTTATCTATGGAAATTTCACCATTAAAGACACTTACTATGCTGGAATTCGTCCTTCTTCCGGTAGTAATCATATCCGCACGCCATTCACCATAGAGAAAAAGGCGTTGTACCAGTTCATTGGCTGTCATAGACAGATAGGCTCCATTCACTACCGAACGGACATCTTCTTTCGTTTTCCAGAATTCATCCAACGGCACACCGTCGTTAGGCATCAGATTCAACCAGTCCGAACAGGAAGTCGTTGTCATCCCTTGCAAGGCCAGCAAGCCAATCATTATATATTTCGTTATTTTCTTCATGATCTTCAGTTTTAAAAAGTAACACTCATACCTAATGTAGCAGTAAAAGAACGAGGGATACGGGAGTTATCCTCACCCATTTTAAACGCCCCTCCGGTCAATGCTATTTCCGGGTCCATTCCGGAATAATTCGTCCAGACATACAGGTTGCTCAATGTTGTCCATATCTGACAACTCTGCAGGAAAGTATTCTTCAACTGTTTCTTATCGAAGGTGTACTTCACTGTCAACGTTTTGAAGCGCAGGAAAGAACCATCTTCCACAAAGCGGTCGGAGCCCAAATAGTTGTAGGCATTCTTCGAACCATACACCGCTCTCGGCAACAAATCAGTCGGTGCCGTCGCTTCGTCCTCATACGGATGTCTCCAGCGACGAAGTACAGCCTTACTCTGATTATTGTAGGATGCCATATTTTGCAAGCTCATTCCCATTTTGTTAATGACTTTATTTCCATAACGGAAATTAAAAAACGCACTTACGCTGACACTTTTATAGCGGATGTTAGGCCCAAAACCACCCGTCAGTATTGGGTTGGCATTCCCTAAGTAAACAACGTCCTGATAGTCGATATTGCCATCGTGATTAATGTCTTCATAGATCGCATCTCCCGCTTTGAACTGATAGTCGATGGTAGGATAAGCAAAACGCATCTGTACCGGCGTCCGTTTACCGCTCGCATCGTACGAGTAAATCTTGTTACCATTTGCGTCACGGGCAATCGTTTGGTCATCATTCAGATAAACTCCCTTGTAACGGAATCCATAAATCGCACCTATCGGCTGTCCCAACTCGAATCGGCGGACATACTGACCGTTGGTTGTCAACACCCCTTTCTGCATCGGATATTGGTCGGGCACATCAAGAATAGAGTTGATATTACGTGCCAGGTTGATGTTGAAAGAAATATTCCATGCCTTCGAACGATATGGAACCGTATTGACCGAAAGCTCGAATCCCTTGTTCTCCATGGAACCGGAGTTGACATCCGCCTTGGTGAAGCCGGTGGTAGAAGGCAAGGACAGGTTTTGGAAGTATTGATCTTTCGAACGTTTTTGATACACTTCCACATCGATATTCAAACGATTCTTGAAAGCCGCAAAGTTCATACCGAAGTTCACCTGTGTTGTTGTCTGCCATTTCAGATTACTCAATTCAAGATTGGCGGGATAAACACCCGTTTCACCCAAATAGGAGTATTCATAAGAGTCATAAAGACTGATATGCGTATAGTTATTATTTGTTTTCGGTGACGAGCCGTTCAGACCATAACTGGCACGAAGACTAAGTTCATTCAACCATTTCTTCCACGGTTTCATAAACGGTTCACCGGAAAGCCTCCACCGCAAGGAAACACTCGGGAACAAACCCCAGCGATTTTCTTTTCCAAACCGGGAGTTACCATCATAACGGACGGTCGTATTGACAATATAACGGTCGAGCAGACTATATTGAATACTCCCCATCATACCGACAGAACGTTCCTGCTGAAGAGTAGTGGAAGAAGTCAGATAGCTGGCACCGGTCACACGTGAAGGAATAGAAGGATCTTTCAGGTAGGGACTTGCCAGGTTACCTCCCGTCAGGCGGAAGTTGGTCGAACGCTTGTCAGAAGTAGTCAGTGCAAGTAACCCCTGAAAACTATGTTTCTTGCCGAGATCAGGTGTAAATATCACCTTATTCATCGTATAAATTGTGAAGGCCTCGCCATCGCGGTCGTCGGCACGGTTCACCGTTGCTTCATTCCAGGGACGTCCCGTAGCCGTTTGCGGCAAGAAAGCATTCTTCTTATTATTGGATACGTTCAGGCTGAAGTCCGACTGATAGCGCATCCACGCCAGCGGACGCCAAATCAATGAAAGATTGGATACCACATTATTGGATAACGTCTGGAAATAACCATCTTTCGCCATTGCCACAGGATTGTAAACACCTCCCGAAGAACTGCTCGGATTCCATTTTCCCTGCGGAGATTCCTCCGGGGTAAAGAAATTACCAGTCCATAGCCCTATCTCGTTATATTCGTACACACTCATGTTCGGCATACGCGTGAAAGCCATACTCGTGGCATTCTGCCCGGTAGAAAAATAAGAGATATAGTTTTTCCGGTCATCAGTACGTGTATAAGCCATACTGGCGGAGAATTTAAGCTGCTTCGATATATTGTAATCCACATTCAGACGGGCGTTGATACGGTCTAATCCGGTTCCTATGACCACACTGTTGGCATTATAGTAACCGATAGAAGCACGATACTGCGCCTTGTCTCCACCACCACTGATAGAAGCCGTGTGATCCTGGCTGAATCCCGTACGGGTTACTTCGTCATACCAATTGGTATTGGCTCCATAATTATAAAAATAATAAGGCTGGTTGACATCGTAAGCAAATTCAGGATCGGCTGTCGGGTCATAAATCTTTCCACTGTTCATCAATGCTTCCTGTATCAATGTCGTATATTCATCTCCCGAAAGAGTCTCGATACCGTGAGGCCGGCTGATTACCGTACCTTTAAATGTATAGGAGATACGTGGTTTGCTCACTGTTCCCCGCTTGGTCGTAATCATCAATACACCGTTAGCGGCTTTCGCACCATAAAGGGCGGTGGCTGCCGCATCTTTCAACACAGTGATTTCCTTAATATCGTCCGGAGCCACATTCAACAACTGGGAATATTCTTCCTCGTCTGCCGTTGCAAAATCAAAATCGTCATCCACAGATACATCATAGGGAAATCCGTCTACTACAATCAATGGTTGTGAAGAACCTGTCATGGAAGTCGTACCACGGATTCGGATCGACATCCCCGCTCCCGGATCACCCGAACTAGCGGCAATATCCATACCGGCAATACGTCCCTGCAAGGCATCTTCCACACTGGGCGCAGTCATTCCGTCTTCCAGATCGCTCATAGAGATGCGGCTCATGGCTGTTGTCAAATCACGTTCGCTAACATCCATCATACCGTTGTTCACTCGTTTGTTTCCAACGATAGTGGCACCTTCGAGCATCACCGTCTCATCCTGCATTACAATATTAATCGTCATTTTTCCTTTTACAGGGATAGTTGCCTTCTTCATACCTATATACGTAGCCACCAGATTATCTCCGGCACGCGTCTCCACACGCATACTATAATTACCGTCCATATCGGTAACTGCATTTCCTACCACACGTCCATCCTTGTTAACCAGCAATACATTCGCTCCCGGGAGAGGCAGCTTGTCAATAGCTGCTGTCACTACACCCCGAATCACCACCTTTGTTTGTTGGGCGGATGAAAGTGCAGGCATACAACACAGTACTGTCAGAAGGATGAACTGATATACATATCTTCTCATTATCATTGTGTTTAATTAGGTAAATATTAGATTCAATTATTCTTTGGGATGTGTTGTAAACCCAATGATGCCATCCACGGCATGTATCACAGACAAGGGGCCTACATAGTTACTCTTACCAGATTCACGTACGACATTGACCGGTGCATATCCCTCCACCTGAAGCCAGTCGTTTTTGGTTATATCCCGAAAACGGAAAGTCAAACTATTGTCTGCCTGTTTGGATACGACCACCGCAGTGGTGACCGACCATAAATCCAGCTCGCTATCCGTCAGTTTGTAGACAGTATTCAATGCAAGGCTTTCATTCTTTCCCGGTTCTATATAAGGCATTCCATCATCCGGCACTACTGTTCCGGTAAGGAAACAAAGTTGTATGAAACGTTCTACCATCGATTTGTCTTCCGATTCAAAAGCATCACTGCCGCTGGGTAAAGCGGGAAGAAGATCCGAACCCACTGCATTTTGTATCGCTTCGTCCGTAGGAATCAGAACTGTATAATTAGTACTTTCTCTGATAAAAGAAGGAGAACTCCCTCCATAGACTCTATCCATATATTGCTTGAATAAACGACAGTCACTATTTTCCTGTGCATACATGGTGATACGGTCGTAAAGTTTAGGAACGGTAAATGCAGCCGTACCACCACTGTTGCGCGGACTGTATTCGATCATTGTTCCGTTTGTAATGCGGAAAACATGACCGTTGATATAGTCAAAATCGACTTCTTCCACCTCTACTTCCGTACCATCAAGGATGTTGCCCAAGCCTTGCAGTTTGTTATCCCTGAAGCGTATCATATCTCCATAGATATTTACCGCATAGCCATATCCGTCGTAAGACAGTTGGGGAAATCCGGCAAAATCATCCAGTTCCGTCAATCCCTTCGTACGTTTAAACACACACGAACGGAGCAACCTTTTCATGCGGTCTTCCGCATCGGCAGAAGCAGTTAGATTTTCATTCAGAAATTTATTATTCACTTCGTCATAAGAGAATCCGTCCGCTTTCAGCAATTCGTCTGAAGGAAGTACCATGATATAATCTACTTCTTTATCTCCCGTCAACTTACTTTTGGTCATCTCCGGTATCCAATCGTTGATAAAAAACTTCTCGTAGGCTATATTTGCCAAGTTACGACAGTCTTTATTCAGCAGGATTTCGGAATAAACAGTGGTGAAGTATTTGCTCTGCACGATTTCTTTCGTATCATACAGTACACCGTTGCTGGCAAAGCTGCTCTTTGTTACACAAGCATCAAAATCCGGCCCGTCTTTTCCTTCACCATTCAGATACTCTTCATTGGAGTTCTGTTCCGAGGCAAAGTGCGAAGGCCATACAATACGCGGCACCATGTGGGCTTTCAGGAAATAGGTCAATGCGGTCAGTGAAAGTTCTGACAAGTCACCCACCTCGGCACGTTCGCACAACATTTCCGCAAACCGTTGCACAGACTCGTTGGAAGGAACGAGCAGGGTATATCCATGTTGTTCCGTCGTACCGCTTTCCGTACCTTTATAATCTTCATTATTCAATAAGTAAGGCAAGTTTTGATAAGTCTTGCAATAAACTGCAGAGATATTACGATCCGGATAAAGTTTCTTATAAACTTCGGTTGTATTTTCACCCAACAAGTAAGAGACAAACAGATAGGAACTTCCTACTTTCGTTTCTAAAATCTTGCGGAAGGATTCATGCTCGTCCCTTCTCAACATCTCATCCAGGTTATCCAATGGCAAACTAACTGCATCCACCTCGTGGATAATTCCATTTTCGGCATACATATCTTTATTCGATACGCTTCCGGCAGCAGCATTCAATCCTGAATAGGCGGCATCCGGAAAGAATTTCTCATAATCGGTTGCAGTTAACAGATTACCCGTAAAATAAGAATCGGTGAAAATGGGTAAAAACTTATAAGGAGTAACAACAGCCGTCACATCGGCAGGACTGTCTACCACCCACTGTTCCACTCCGTCGATAGTCTCTTTATAAAGTGTCTTATAATAAGAGGAGCGTTTTTTGATAGAAGTCCCGGTTTCCCAAATACCACTATTCAAGACATCTCCCAGGCGGGCAGTCTCGAAACGGTTGAATACCATCGAATAAGCGACAATTTGTGTCAGTACATCCACGGGAACTTCATCAACAGAAGTATAATTGTGTTCAGAGAGGAATTTGCGGAAGGCATCATCGTTCGGGGCAAATACAGTATAATTACCTGCTCCTTTGAGGATGGAACTATACAACGTCTTATCCGCCGCATGCAAATACATGGAGAAATTACCTTTCCCTGCCAATACATCATAAATAGGTGGCTCCAACCACGAAGGACGTTCATACTGTTCCTCCGTATCGGTACAACCTGCCAGCAATAGCAACATCAACATGACCAGGCCGCAAGTTTCCAACCGGCTGAAACGTTTCTTGCATAAACCAAATAACGTGTGTATCATAGTCTTAAAATTAAAATAGAGTTATCAACAAGATTTTATTATACGGCAAAGATAGGACTGCACATCCCTGTCGGGAATGGACATTCGTACTTTTGTATGGACTATCAATGTACCCCATCCTGAAGGGGTTCTAACTGCGAATATCTAATAAGTATGGACTTTTTATGTGATTCATGGACATTCTATCACAAGCGGTCAATATACAAGAAATAGTCCATGCTTTCGTACACCACTCCATTCGCCTCTCCAATAAAAGCCGCTAATTTAGTCGAAAAAATTACGTAGACAATATTTCTTAGAAATCTTAATCACCAAAAGTTTATCAAATGAGAATAAACAGCATTCTTACTTCCCTCTTAACCGGTGTACTCCTGACAGCCTGCAATCCCGGCAAACAGACTCACCACACCTATGACTGGGGAAAACTGCCGCAGCAAGTGGACTTGAGTTGGGCAGACAGCGTCGGTAGCAGACAGCAACCGGACGGGAGAATTATATCCGCCAACTCTTTCGGCGCAGTAGCCGACAGCACCCGACTTAGTACGGAAGCTATTCAAAAGGCGATTGACGAATGTTCCGCTGCAGGGGGCGGAACCGTGATACTGGCTCCCGGATACTACCTGGTGGGAGCTCTGTTTATCAAAAGCGGTGTCAACCTGCAACTGGATAAGGGGGTGACCTTACTCGCTTCTACCGATATAAACAACTATCCCGAGTTCCGTTCGCGCATCGCCGGTATTGAAATGATATGGCCGTCGGCCGTTCTTAATGTCATCAAGCAGAAGAATGTAGCTATCAGTGGCGAGGGAATGATTGACTGCCGTGGAAAGAAGTTTTGGGATCAATACTGGAGCATGCGCAGGGAGTACGAAAAGAAAGGTTTGCGCTGGGCTGTGGATTATGATTGCAAGCGTGTACGCGGTATCTTGGTCGAACGGAGCACAGACGTGACTTTAAAGGACTTCACCCTGATGCGTACCGGTTTTTGGGCTTGTCAGATTCTCTACTCCGATTATTGCAGTATCAACGGACTCACCATCAACAATAATATCGGCGGACGCGGACCGAGCACAGATGGAGTGGATATAGATTCCTCTACCAATATATTGATAGAAAACTGTATGATAGACTGCAATGATGATAATATCTGCCTGAAATCGGGCAGAGACACAGACGGGCTGCGCGTCAACCGCCCGACGGAGAATGTAGTCATACGTAACTGTACCACCCGCAAAGGTGCGGGACTTATCACCTGCGGAAGCGAAACTTCCGGCGGCATACGAAATATCCTGGGACACGACCTCACAGCCCAAGGTACCTGGAGTGTATTAAGACTAAAGAGTGCTATGAACCGGGGCGGAATCATAGAAAATATCTATATTACCCGTGTCAAAGCAGACAGTGTACGCAATGTACTGGCCGCTGATCTGAACTGGAATCCGCAATATAGTTACAGTACCCTGCCCGAAGAATATTCGCACAAAGAAATCCCCGAGCACTGGAAAATACTGCTCACTCCGGTAGCACCCGAAGAAAAGGGGTATCCGAAATTCCGTAACGTCTATCTTTCGCATGTCAAAGCCACCAACGTCAGAGAGTTTATCTCCGCATCGGGATGGAACGATACATTACGTCTGGAGAATTTCTTCCTGTATGCCATCGAAGCACAGGCACAGAAAGCAGGACGAATCCGATATAGCAGAAACTTTAATCTGGCGGAAATTATGTTGGATACCAAGGACAACACCACTATTGCATCCGAGAACAACGATCAATGTAATATTCATCTGAAAAGTACGCCTTCCGGAAATTTATAGAAACTAAAAACAATTTGGTATGAAAAGATATATTTACCGGTTGATGTGCGTATTCGCATTATCATCCACATGGACAGCAAATGCCCAACCCAACTATAACTATTCAAAACTACAAAAGGAGAAACTCGGACGCGGTGTGGTTGCCATCCGTGAAAGTCCCTCGACAGTAGTAGTCTCATGGCGGTACCTCTCTTCAGATCCGATGGAAACGGCTTTCAATGTATATCGTGGCGGTAAGAAGCTGACTGCTCAACCGGTGGTCACGGGTACTTTGTTCCGTGACGAGAATAGCAGTCTGGAAACGGCGGCATACGAAGTACGCCCCGTACTGAAAGGAAAAGAGACGCATCACATTGACGGCAAATACACGCTTCCCGCCAACGCCCCTCTCGGTTACCTGCAAATTCCATTGCAGAAGCCTGCCGACGGTGTGACTCCGGCAGGAGATACCTATACGTACAGTCCGAATGATGCTTCTATTGGTGACGTAGATGGTGACGGTGAATATGAAATCATCCTGAAGTGGGAACCCAGCAACGCAAAAGATAATTCTCATGACGGATATACAGGCGAAGTATATTTTGACTGCTACCGGCTGAATGGCGAGCAACTATGGCGTATCAACCTGGGAAAGAACATACGTGCCGGAGCACACTACACCCAATTCATGGTGTATGATCTCGATGGCGACGGCAAAGCGGAAGTAGTGATGCGTACTTCGGACGGAACGGTAGACGGCAAAGGAAAAGTGCTAGGAAATGCCAAAGCCGACTATCGCGAGCCCGGCGTATTTGATAAGAAAAAGAATAAACTTACTCGTCAGGGACGCATACTGGAAGGTAACGAATATCTGACCGTATTCTCCGGACTTACCGGTGAAGCACTTTACACTACTGACTATATCCCTGCCCGTGGAAATCCCAAAGACTGGGGTGATACGCGTGCCAACCGCAGCGACCGTTTTCTCGCCTGCATCGCTTATCTGGACGGTGTTCGTCCCAGCGTAGTGATGTGCCGCGGTTACTACACGCGTATCGTACTGGCTGCCTTCAACTGGGATGGAAAGAAACTGAATAAGCATTGGGTATTCGATACAAACATCCCCGGAAATGAAAAGTATGCCAAACAAGGAAACCATAATCTCCGTGTAGGAGACATAGACGGTGACGGGTGTGATGAAATCATCTACGGTTCGTGCACCATCGACCATAATGGCAAAGGGCTCTACTCTACCGGCCTCGGACATGGCGATGCCATTCAACTGACTCAAATAGACCCTGCCCGCAAAGGTCTGCAAGTATGGGCCTGCCACGAAAACAAACGTGACGGCAGTACTTATCGGGATGCTGCCACCGGAGAAATCATCCTGCAACTCAAGAGTACCCGGGATATAGGCCGTTGTATGGCCGCTGACATCGACCCGACGAATCCGGGAGTGGAATTATGGTCACCGGGAACAGGCGGCATCATCAATTTCAAAGGGGAACTGATTGCTCCGAAGACTAAAAACTTCCCTGTTAACATGGCTGTTTGGTGGGATGGTGATTTATTGCGTGAAGTATTGGATAAAACCCGCATCAGCAAATATGACTGGGAACAGAAATGCTTTATCCCGTTTGTCGAGTTTGAAGGAGTTGCTTCCAATAACAGTACGAAAGCCACCCCCTGCCTGCAAGGAGATATCCTCGGTGATTGGCGCGAAGAAGTCCTTTTCCGCTCCGAAGATAACAACTCCCTGCATTTATATGTATCAACAATTCCAACAGAATATCGTTTTCATACTTTCCTGGAAGATCCGATATACAGAATCAGCATCGCCACCCAAAATGTAGGATATAACCAACCCACCCAACCCGGATTCTATTTCGGCACGGACTTAAAAGGAACTTTCAGAGGATATCAGTTCAAATAATAGTAAACAAAGAAAATTTATTCATGAATTTATTCGTCTGACAGCTGTTTATTTTTCGTCTGACAACTGTTAGACGAAAGAATAACAACTGTCAGACGAAAGTTTAACAGTTGTCAGACGAATAGAATTATGCAGCACTAGGGATAAATTCTTTAGATGCTAGAAACAAATAGATGCTGATTGGAACTAATTCTGAACGATACGAAAACGGCTCATGCCTCGAAAACATGAGCCGTTCCAGCGTTGTGGTGGGAATTATAGTTTTTCTATGTCTGCTATTCAAATGACGTTTCCTGCTAGATTGCCGGACTTCCGTAAGTGACGCCTTCATCTTCCGTAATCTTTATCAACTTGTTTCTAATCTCCGGCTTGAGACCATATTGCCCTGTACGTACAAGCACTGTACATTTCTTCCTTGCCGGAATCGCTTTCAAAGCCTCATCCAAGGTGAAGAAATCACCGCTTCCGTCCGTGGCTACCACATAATCGAAGTGACGGATATATTTCCCCAGTTCGGGAATTTTCTTGCCGACCGCATCAATCGCCATTCCGGCAAATACGCGGGAACCTTTGATATTCAGATGTGTATCATCTTTCTTTCCAGCCCACATATACAGTTCTTTCGATTTCTCCGGCCCCATCTGTTGCACCAGATCATGAGTCATCTTGTTCATATCAATGAAGACCACATTCAGTTCTTCAGCTATCTGTTTAGGAGAAAGAAGATAGTCACCATGCGTATCAGAGAGTGAATCGGTAAAGTTCCCCGCTGCATCCTGACAGAACTTACGACGGACGATAGAATTGAAAAGGATGGGAATACCGCCTTTTGCACGGGTTTCATTCACGAACTTACGCAGATTATCGTCGAACGTACCGCCCGGTTCGGTATAGAGTTTCGGATTGTCTTTTTTCTCGTCATTATGTCCGAACTGGATAAACACATAGTCACCCGGCTTAATCTGATTGACTACCCGCGTCCATCTTTTTTCGTCAATGAAACTTTTTGTGCTGCGACCACTAGCTGCATGATTGGCAACTACCACTTTATCGGCAGGGAAAAAGCTGCCTAGCATCATTCCCCATCCACGTTCCTTATTTCGCGGACTCTTCGCTAGATTTCTATTTGCCATAGTCGAGTCACCAATCATATAAATTGTTACCGGAGAATTGTCTGTGATGGCGGAAGTAAAAAGTACAAGGGCCACCAGGAAAAGAAATTTCATTTTCATAATCATGATTCATTTAAGTGTGACATAGTTCTCATGCGAAATACCTTCAAGGCATTCCGGCATGAGAACTAACATTTAATATATATCTTTTGTGGTTTCTAAAATGAGAGTACACAACGAACTCTGCGGTTACTGTTACTTGTTTTAGTGGCACCGGTGGTTGTAAGGGAGGTAGCAGTCAAAGACACAGAATGTGCATAAACCAATCCCTTATTATTTCTATTGTGTTCTGAACTCGACCAGTAATTTTTCGAACTTTCAAATTCATCGACTGATGATGATGCAGCTTTCAGACAAGTATTCAGATTTTCGAATACCGATTCTCCACTCAAACTAATTGCGATATTGCTAGATGTCGTCTCGTTATCTTTCAGAGCGGTCAGTCCTTTCGCTTCTCCCAAGTTCTCAAAAATATCCCACCATTGGCCTATACTTGGCAAATACCAACCACTGCTGCCTTTGGGAGCTTTATATGATGTCGTTGCCGCCGTTTCTCCATACTGGCTGGCCTGATAAAAAGCTCCGTTCACCTCCTGAAAAGTAGCCTCATTTGCATACGTATCCACCATATACTTCGTTTTCACATATCCGCCTATCTCCTGATACATCCCCTTATAGGTAGATGCATGTTCCGCAAATGGAGAATTTTCCCCATCGCCTTCCGTGGCTGCCTTTCCCCATTTGGAGTCTTTACCTGCATTAGTCAGTGCCATGACGCAGCCATGTGTCCATCCCTGTGCCAGTTCATCGACACTCATACGCTCCGTATCTGCCTGAAACACAATTCCGATACAGCCTTCAGGTACACTGGCTACATCTCCGGGAAGTATAGTTCCATCACTCATATAATAATCTCCTACCTGAACATCACGGCTACCCGGAGGTTCTACTCCCTCATCAAGCGTATAGAAAAGATAGTGTTTAGCAGCTGCATCGGAGGCAGTAGCCGCTATGTCGAATTTCCGTGTACCTATATAATAAGGATAGCTGCCTTTCAGGGAGAAATCCGCATCCGGCTTGATGATATAACGCAGGATTCTTTCATCCGAAGTCTGATAAGGAACCTTTCCTTCTTCCCACGAAAAAGCAGGTGCACCCAAAACCGTAGTAGCCGGATGATATTTCACTTTACCGTCTTTGGTAGTCGCGCATTTGCCCAACGGAACTTCGATTACGATCAATGCCATCTGATGTTCCAAATTGACATTCAATGTAGTTCCTGATACGAGTCCTTCTCCTTTCATCAGGTCGCTTTTCGTATAATCCTCATAAGTGGCTTGATTCAGACGAGGTTCGAATGAAGTAAAATATACCTCCAGTTCCTCTTTACTGCTAACCGAAGTATAAGGATAGTAAACGATATACTCATCCCCTTGCTTATGTGACAATGGTACTCCTGTCCAATTACCCTCATCATCAAGAGTAAAGCGATAATTTTTAGCTACTGTCTCTCCTCCATTTCCGGATGACGGTGTGAGCTGCAAAACACCAATCTCGTCACCGGAAGTAAATTGAGTTGTGTAACCTTCTTCTACAATGCGTGTTTCAACAGTGCCGGTAGATATATAATTGTCCGAAGTGACTTTGAGAGTGAGAGGAAGTCCCCCTTCCGGCAAAGTGGTAAAAGCATTTTCTTCCTTGGAACAGCCTGATAGAGCTGTTAGCAGAAAAACAGAAGCTGACAGAATAAATAACTTATATAATTTCATCATATTCTCATTTTTATTTTTTTCATATACGGAACGTTTCTTCAGGAGTCCACTTAGAAAGCCAGAATGCAGCGGACATTCGTAGAAGGATTATCCTTATTATTATCTCCAATTCGCAAAGAATATTTCTTACCCGAGCCATCGAAAAGGACACGCCGGGCGACACCGCTGCTCTTTTCCGAGCTCGACCAATAATGAACATCTGCCTTAAATAAAGTAACAGTTTGTCCACTAGCACTCATAAGTTCGTTCATCCGGTCTATGGCAACTTGGGAAACTCCATTTTTGAGTTCAACAGTAGTTCCTGAACTATTTCGCAAGGCTATCAATCCATTAGCATCACCCAGATTTTCCAGAATGTCCCACCACTGTCCGATAGTAGGCAGATACCAGCCGGAAGTCGTTCCATCGGCAGGTGCAGCATACTGTCCGCTATCATCCGTTCCATAATTTTCCGAGTGGTAGAAAACATCATAAAGTGTGCCGTCGGCAGTTGTTACTCCGGCAAGTTTCTGTCCGGCAATGTATACTTTCTTGCCATATCCGTCAATATCGCCATACATATCGAAGTTTGTTGCCAGATTCGGGAAGTAATTAATGCCTTCAGTCATTTCTCCCGTATCTTCATCTATGGTCTTATCACCCCAAGTACACTTTTCGGCAGCATCGGTCAAAGCCATCACGTACCCGTGTGTCCACCCTTTTGCCTTTTCAAGTGCACTGATACGTTTTGATTCTGTCTGAAAAACAATGCCGATACATACTCTCCCGTCTGTAAAGTCAACGGGACTTTGCGCCGGAGTTTCCCACTCTTTCTCACCTGTTGCATGATTCACTTTACGCAAACCACCATCACTTACTGCCCAACCCGTTCCATCTGCTGTACGGTAAAAGAAATCGCCGGGTTTCATATCGTCCGCCGTGTAATAAGTACTGCTGACAACAGTTTGTTCTTTCCCTTCTGCCCAGGCAGGACCGGAAACGGCAAGAGTCACCTCAATCTCATTTCTGTGGGTTATCTCAATATTGTAAACATACAGGTAACCGGCTTGCAGGTTTGCATCATCCTCCGCCGGGATATAATAGGCCTCAACACCATCCACTACTACTTTAATAAACTGTTTGCCTCTCATTTGTTGCGGCACCAGTAAGGCTTGCAGTGTCTGCAAACAGCCTTCTGTTACGCTCTCTTCATCCAGTTTTTGAGGAATAATTGTTGCCTCTCCGGTAGTTTGTGCCACTTCACCCGTAGCCATGTTTATTTCACCGGAAGCTAATGCCATGTTGACAAAGGTTACTTCTGCATTCTTCACTGTTTCGGGATCTTCCACTCCTTCGCCGGCTTTCAGATTCAGTTTCACTTTTGCTGGCAGATGATAAAAATCCAGAGCCGGTTGTTGACCGGAAAAGGTAAAAATACCTTTGGCTCTCAAGAAGTCGCTGTTCTGAAAACCATCATTTTGGTTCTGATCCTGTTGCACAGGGAACGATGCGGGCAACGCTTCTGTGCCATTGCAAGGAAACCATGCCAATACATCAACCGTTGCCGTCTTGCTTTCCCAATAAAAGGGGGTATCTTCGGTTGTCAAAGCTCCGTATGTATCTGCCTTATACAACTTTATTCCGTCACCGACTTGTACGCCCACTTCTTCCGTTCCAGTCCATGTTCCTTCCGAAGTAGTCCGCGTGATCGACTGGTTAAAGACTTGTCCCACAAACTCCATCGGATATTTATTGTCCGGCGAACCGGAAATTTCTTTTTCATCAGATGTGCATGATGTCAGTACACCGCCTGCTGCCATAACAAACAGCCAGGCGAACATCCGTAATTTTCTACTATCTGGTTTCATAATTATCAGACTCATTAACAGGTTGAATTATATATTTATGTTCACATCCTTATCTCCGGGAGTTTCATCCCACCCGTGGATAGCGGAAGAAGAGATGGTAAGCCGTTCACGGTTCACTGTAACGTTATACTCGTACACTTTGCCCGGTGTTAAAGCCAAATCAGCAGATTCTTTCCCCGTCAGGCTTGCTCCTTCATAGACAGTTCCATCCTCCTGAATGAATGAGAGTGCAACACCGCCGGAAACTGTTTCGGGCAGGAGGATAAATGAGTAAGTATTTCCAGCCGGTACAATGGTAGTTCCGGCAATAAATTCAAGTCCGCCCGCTTCTTCCGCATTAATTTCAGCACTACCGGTGATGGTATTAAACGTACCGGTGGGATGCAAAGAGGCAAACCGGATAATACCGTTACTAAAGTCCGCATCTTCCGCAAAGCCACTACCCGGTAGGAAGTTCAGCACTACTTTGCACATCTGATGCCGGAATTTAAAGTCCAGGAGTGGAGCTGCCTCCGAACCTTCTGCAGTAGCATATAAATAATCGAAGTTTTTACTTTCATTCTGATTACTCACATTTACTTTAAACGCACCTCCCGTTTCGTTGAAAGGATGATAAGCAGAAAACTCTACAGTCTTCTTATCTATATAATAAATTATCTCTCCCGCAGGAATGAAGGAAGAGCCTTTGGAGAAGTCATACCGTTTATTCACATATTCAACATTTCCGCTTTTTCCGGTTATGCCGATTGCGTCTCCGGTTTCCCATACGTCATTTGCAACCCGGCTCACCGGCACGTTGTCCGCATTGACAGTTCCCCATACACTGGCGGCCACCGGAAATTGCCCGGCTGCCTCTTCCGCCTCTTGTAAATTGTTACATGCAGCCAACATCACAAATGATACTGCCGTCAAAAGAATTCTGGTTCTCATAGTTCTATATTTTAATGAAGTTCGACATCATCCGGCCCATCCACAAATTCCGGTTCCCATGGTAGGATAGTCCCGGAGCCGTCAATACCTCCGGGAAGTTCAAAACGAGCCTTGAGGGAAAGAGGGGCAATATCGTTTCCGAAATATCTCAGGACATCGGTCAGGTCGCCTTTGAATTTGTAATGTCTTCCCAAGGACAAATCCAACTGAAAAGTGAGTTCCTGTTTTTCTTGCGCCATTACACCTAATATACAAATGGTGGCAGAATAAGAACCGGAAGGTTGTTTCTTGAAGACGAGTTCGATGTCTTTTGCTTCGGACAGTTCTTCCGTCGCAAGATTAAATGTAGACGCAATGCCTGACAAAACAGCTTCCAGTTCCGTCGCTTCAAGCTGTGCAGGGTCGCCGCCCTTGGGAGTCAAGGTCAATGTCAGTTTCCTGACACGCTGTTTCATTTTCAGGGAAGTTTTCACAGTCTTGCCGGGTTCAACCACTACCGATTTAATACGGGTATTGGAAAAAAGGTATCCCGGTTGCTGAAGTGTCCCGTTTTCATGGAGCGCCACGGTAGCGGTAAGGTTATTCACAGTCATATTCTCAGGGGTGTTGTAGGCAGCCAGTTCATACGTCCCCGCATCCAGCAAAGAGCTGAAAGTGGCGGTACGGGTATCCATTGCCTGTTCACCGATACCCACAACGGCAAGGGTATAATTGCCGGGGAGTTCCGCTTCTTCCGAATAATCGTCCCAGTTTGCCGCAATTTCCACGCTGCCTTGCCCGGCAGCATCATCAGACTCATTATCTGAGCAAGAAGTTTGGAGCAACGTAACTGCCGGCATGAAAAGCAGGAAAGCATACGCAATCTTCAATTTACGAGTTTTCATAATAGTATTATTTTTATAGTTCAACTTTTACAAAGTACAGAGATACATTCATCAATGTATGGCAAATGTATGCAGAGAATAAGTGCCGGGGAATGGACATCCGTACACAAACCAGCACAGATTATCAAATCCGCTCCGAATAAAAAACAGCACGGACAAATAATCCATGCAAACGTACGAGCGTCCATGTTACGGACACGATACTCTCATCATCTTTGTAAGCGAACGTTAACCAAATGTATTGACCATGAAACATTTACGTTATTTATCCATATTCGGAATGCTCCTTTTTATTGTTGCCTGCGGAGATGAACAAATACAATCGCCGGCAAACGATAATATGGAGAATACCGAAAAAAAAGAAGAACCTGAAAAAGAAATTATAATAGGGGAACGCGGTATGTGGGTGAGTTATGACCCTACTCCCAGGGGAACGTTAAACCACACTTCCGGCTATTCACATGCTTTAGTCAGCTGGCGACTACTCCCCACTGACCCCGATAACCTGGCATTTGATATTTATAAAAGCGAAGATAACGGCCCGGAAGTCAAACTGAACGAAACTCCCGTTACAGACGCTACCTGTTGGGCGGATAAAAGCATTCATGCACAGACGACCCATAGATATCGTGTCACTGTTGCCGGTTCGGAACAAACGCTCTGCGAATATACATTCACTCCCCAAATGGCGGAAACATTTTATCGTGCCATCCGGCTAAACAGTAACCTCCCCGACCCCAGCCTGACCTATGCCGCTAATGATGCACAAGTAGGTGACCTCGACGGTGACGGAGTAATGGAAATCGTACTTAAACGTCAACCTTACGACGGAGCAAACCAGGGCGGGTGGCGAGAGGGCACTACGCTGCTCGAAGCCTACAAACTGGACGGCACTTTCCTTTGGCAGATAGACATGGGTATCAATATACGTTCCGGCTCTCATTATACCTCTTTTATCGTGTATGACTTTGACGGTGACGGAAAATGCGAAATTGCTTTCCGCAGTTCCGAAGGCACTAAATTCGCCAACGGCGAAAAAATAACGGATGCCAGTGGAAACATAAATGATTACAGGCAAAAAGATCCTTCAGGGAAAGGATGGTATTCGGGAAAGTCGCTACACTCTACCTGTGGTTTAATCTTTGACGGGCCGGAATATATATCCATCGTCAACGGACAGGGGATAGAAGTAGGCCGTACCAATAATATTCCGCGGGGCGGTGAAGGGAGTAACTATGAGCGTGCCAAATACTGGCATCATTACTGGGGAGACGACTACGGCAACCGCATGGATCGTTTCTTTATCGGAGCCGCTTATTTGGACGGAATCCCGCAAAATGGTGTCAAAAAAGCCAATCCCAGCCTAATCGTCACTCGTGGAATCTACAGGAACTGGCAGGTATGGGCACTCGATTTCAATGGTTCTTCCCTGCTTCCCCGCTGGAAGTTCAATACGAACGATAAAGGATATGAGTCTTACAGGGATATGGGTTCACATACATTCAGAGTGGCAGACCTGAACGGTGACGGATATGACGAGATTCTCTACGGATCAGCAGCCATCGCGCGCAACGGCAAAGGACTTTATTGCACGGGAAACGGACACGGAGATGCACTCCATGTAGGGAAATTCATTCCCGACCGACCGGGATTACAAGTGGTGGCCTGTTTCGAAAACCCGAATAAATATATAAATAGCGGATTTGGCTATGGCTGTGCCATATTCGATGCAGCGACGGGGAAGTTTATAACCGGTCATGCAGGCGGATCAGGCTCTGGAAGTGGCGAAGATGGTGCAGATGAAGAGGATGAAGAGGATGAAGATAAAGATCCGCCCGGAGATGTAGGAAGATGTCTGGTAGCAGACATTATTCCGGATAGTCCCGGATATGAATACTGGTCGTCCGAGGCCAGCGGCGTGTATAGTTGTCAGACCGGACAGCTGCTTAGTACGACTTTGCCTTCTGCCAAAACCGGTTCCAAAAGCTACAACAACGCTATCTTCTGGACAGGCGACCTGACCCGCCAAATGTTGGATGATGTGATGGTACATAGCTACACGAAATCTGCTCCGTGGGATAAATCGCGGGTAGTCACTTTTACCTATTACGGCAGTGGGGTTTATTCCAACAACTCCACCAAAGCCAATCCCTGTTATTATGGAGATTTCCTGGGTGACTACCGTGAAGAAGTGATATACCGGAGCAAAGACGGAGAGTACATTTATATATTCTCCAGCAATCATCCCACCGGACACCGGTTTGTACATCTGATGAACGACCATACCTATGATATGTCACAGGCAATGCAGAATGTAGGCTACAATCAGCCGACACATCTGGGATATTATATTGGTGCGGACAGTAAATAACACAATTAATCCATATTTTCACACGTATGTCCATTATACATGAAAGAAAAACGCACTATTTTAGCTGCGGAAACGAGAAACAAGAATTTCACTCACACATACTCTAATTTTACCTGAAATGAAAACAACTTTATTGAGCCTTTTATTACTGGCATCAGTTAGTATAGAAGCACAAAATTTACCACAGACTTTTAAATTAGCCGACGCTCCCCGCTACTCGGAAAAAACCGGATATGGATACGACCGTGTAGACATTCCTAAAAAAGGTAGTAATGCACCTTTTTATTTCTCGGTACGTGTGCCCGACGGAAATTACCGCGTCACTGTACGCCTGGGAAGTAAGAATCAGGCAGGAAATACGACTGTCCGTGCAGAATCACGCCGCCTGTTCGTAGAAAATCTGCCGACAAAGAAAGGAGAATTCGTAGAAGAAACATTCATCGTCAATAAACGCAGTCCCCGCATTTCCGCCAAAGAATCCGTAAAGGTAAAGGATCGCGAAAAGAGCAAGTTAGATTGGGACGACAGATTGACAATCGAAATCAACGGAGAGGCACCTGCATGTGAAAGCATCCATGTAGAAGCTGCCGACCCTTCCATTCCCACAATCTTCTTATGCGGAAACAGTACGGTAGTGGATCAGGAAAATGAGCCCTGGGCCAGTTGGGGACAAATGCTTCCCCGTTTTCTCAATGACCAGATTTCCGTAGCCAATCATGCGGAATCCGGTTTATCCGCCAATACATTTATCAGTGGAAACCGGTTGAAAAAGATTATCTCACAAATGAAGAAAGGAGATTATGTATTTGTGGAATTCGGGCATAACGACCAAAAACAGAAAGGGGCCGGTAAAGGAGCTTATTACTCTTTTATGACTTATCTGAAAACATTTATCGACGAAGTGCAGGCGAAAGGCGGAAATCCGGTGCTGATTACCCCGACACGCCGCCGCAGATTTAACAAGGAGGGCCGTACCGTCAATACACATGGCGAATATCCGGATGCAGTACGATGGATCGCAGCAAAGGAGAATGTACCTTTAATAGATTTGAATAACATGACCGGTACGCTGTATGAAGCATTAGGCGAAAGTGAATCAAAAAAAGCCTTTGTACACTATCCAATGGGAAGTTTCTCCGGACAAAAAAAGGAATTGGCTGATAATACGCACTTTAATCCTTACGGGGCCTATCAGATAGCCAAATGTGTGATTGAAGGGATGAAAAAGGTTACGCCGGAATTGACTAAATACCTGAAAACAGATATTTCTTACAACCCGTCCCAACCGGACAAAGCAGAAACATTCCTTTGGTGTCCGGCACCTTTCTGCGAAATGGAAAAACCCGACGGAAATTAATAATATAACCATAAAAACTAATATCATGCTTTTACGTTCTTTCTTACTAATCATCGTTTTTGTATGTAGTCAGATTGTACGCTGTGACGACTTCGTTTGGTACAATGGAAAACAGGCCATATCGTATGCTATGCCCCAGTCTACCGCCCCAGTTGTAAAAATAGCTTTTGACATGTTCGCCGGGGACATGAAGCAGGTTACGGGCTTTTCGCCGAAACAGAGCTCTGCATCCAAAGCAACTATCCGCATCATACAACTGGATAAAGCAGACAAAAAAGTACAGAAGGAGTTGCGCGAATTAAACATACCGGTCGATAATATCGCAGCTAAAAAAGACGGCTTTTATATTTCAGTAGCGGGTGGCTCTGCAAATAAGCAATTACTCATCGTAGGCAGCGACGGCAGAGGAACTGCTTATGGAATACTGGAACTGTCACGTCTGGCAGGTGTATCGCCCTGGGTATGGTGGAGTGATGTTACTCCCGAAAAGCGGAGCCAACTTACCATTGACGGCAATTACAAGACTTTCCAGAGTCCGTCCGTAGAGTATCGCGGTATTTTCCTGAATGACGAGGACTGGTCCTTGCAACCCTGGAGCTGGATGACTTTCGAGCCTTCCAACATCAAAGGACGCATCGGCCCCCGTACCTATAAAGAAATATTCAAATTACTGCTCCGCCTGCGTGCCAATGCCATTTGGCCGGGTATGCATGGCATTACCACTCCTTTTTATCTTGTACCCGGAGCCAAAGAAGTGGCCGACAGTTGCGGCATCGCCATCGGCACCTCACACTGCGAACCTTTGATGCGCAGCAATGTAGGAGAATGGAGCGTGAAACGACGGGGAGATTATAATTATATCACTAACCGCGATTCTGTACAGGCTTACTGGATAGAACGATTGAAAGAAGCCGGGAAATACGAGAATATGTATACAATCGGCATGCGGGGAATCCACGACGGACACATGGAAGGGGTAAGCACCATGGAAGAAAAAGTCAACGCCCTGCAACAGGTAATCAATGACCAGCGCAAATTATTGACTAAATATACCAATCCGGACTTAACGAAAGTTCCGCAAGTATTTGTTCCCTACAAAGAGGTATTGCAAATTATGGAGAACGGCTTGGAAGTGCCGGATGACGTGACGCTCATGTGGTGTGACGATAACTACGGATACATGACCCGTCTTAGCGACGAAGAACAGCAGAAACGCAGTGGCGGCGGTGGTGTTTACTACCATTTGAGCTACTGGGGACGTCCGCACGATTATATGTGGTTGTGTACTACCCAACCGGGACTTATCTATAACGAAATGAAACAAGCATACGACCATAATGCACGCCGTGTATGGATCGTCAATGTGCATGACCTGAAACCTTCAGCTTACAACCTTGAGCTATTCCTGGATATGGCATGGGATATTCATTCCGTGGCTCCTTCCACCCTGAACGAACATCAGGAGAAATGGCTCTGCCGTGAGTTCGGCGAACAGGCCGGCAAGAAATTATTTCCTGCCATGCATGAGTTCTACCGTTTATGTGGCATCCGCAAACCGGAACACATGGGATGGACACAAGTAGAATTAGACAAGAGAAGGTATCCCAGAGGTCGTTCGCAAGTGATTGATACCGAATTCAGCCTGACTGAATTTGGCGGAGAGCTAGACCGCTATCTGGATTCTTACGAAACGATCAAGAAGACTGTTACGGAAGCAGAAGCCCTGATTGCACCCGAACGTAAAGATGCATTCTTCTCACATATCAAATATCAGGTATTTGCTTCTGCCGCGATGAGTACCAAAATGCTGGAAGCGCAGCGTGCCCGTTCCTACTCAACAGGACAGTGTGACGAATCTCTTTGGGGACGTGACAAGGCGATGTTTTCGGCCTGTGCCAGAAGTATGAAAGCCTATCAGGAAATCAAGGAACTGACTGATTACTATAACAACGAAATGGCGAACGGCAAATGGAAACATTCCATGTGTTTCTATCCGCGCGATTTGTATGTGTTCTATCCGCCAACTCTTCCTATAGGATTGACCGACAAAGAAGTAGATAAATACCTGGCTGAAAGTCCAAAGAAAACATCTTCCCGCAAAATTAAAACGGATAAATGTATCAGTTACAATGCTTGTAATTATACCCAAGCATCGGAAGGAGCTACGCCTATTCAGGCACTTGGACACAGTATGAACGCCGTTGCCCTGCCTAAAGGCGGCTCACTGACATTTGAATTCGACTGTCCGTGGGAAGGAGAAGCATTGTTACGTACTGCCGTCATACCGACTCAACCGAATGACAAAGGAGATATCCGCTTCAGTGTCAGCATAGACGGAGGAAAACCCCAGGTTCTTTCTTTCCGCGAAAAAGGACGTACGGAGACATGGAAACGCAATGTACTGCGTGGGCAAGCCATAAAGGAAACTAAACATTCACTAAAAAAAGGCAAGCACACGCTGACTATCACCGCTTTGGATAAACATGTTGTAGTAGACCAATGGATGATCGACTTTAAGCCGAACCGTAAATTTTATGTGTTCCCACAGTAACCTTAAAAAGGTATCAACGCCATGAAATACACGCCGTTATTTATCATCGGATTTATACTTTGCTTATCTGCATGTACGGATAATCAGCTTCTTCCGTCCTCTTCGGATGACGGGGAGAAACCGGTGGTAAAAGAAGAAAGGAACTATACTCCAAGAATGTTATGGGCATCTATCAACGGCAGGGCAGACGCTACAAACGACAAGAACAAGATACATAATAAAAAGATTCTTGTCAGTTGGCGCATGCTGCCCACTGACGATACTGAAGTAGCATTCGACCTTTACAGAAAAAGTGGCGACCGGGCTGAAATCAAAGTAAACGAGAACGCTATCACGGTCACCAACTTTCAAGATGTTTCGGCCGACCTTTCGGTAGATAACACATACAGGCTCTGTTACCATTCGAGTACAGTAACGATAGATACCTATACTATCACTGCACAACAGGCTTCCGCCGGACTGCCTTATATATCAATTCCCTTGCAAGGAACGGAAGGCATCGCTCCCGGATTAGTGTACAAAGCCAATGATATAAGCATAGGTGATCTGGATGGCGACGGACAATATGAAATCGTACTGAAACGGCTTATCTCTTCTCCGGATGATGAAGACAGCGAGACGGGCGACACAAATGACGGCATACGCCACTCCGTATTACTGGAAGCCTATCGTCTGGACGGCACATTCATGTGGCGGATGGCGATGGGTCCCAATGTGCCGACCGGAAACGGAAGTTCATTCGCAGTATATGACTTCAACGGGGATGGTAAATGCGAAATTGCATTGCGTACTGCTGAAGGCACCATTTTCGGGGATGGACAGGAAATTGGTGATACCGATGGGGATGGAAAAACGGACTATCGGGTAGCAGGCAAGAAATATATACATGGCGGGCCCGAATTCTTATCCATGATAGAAGGTGCTACCGGCAAGGAACTGGCACGAACGAACTACATCGCTCTCGGACAAAGTGAAGACTGGGGAGATAACTATTATAAGCGTTCAAGTAGTTACCGGATCGGAATGGCACGTTGTTCCAACGACGCTACCTCTGTCATTATAGGACGGGGATGTTACGCCAAAATTGTAGTGGAAGCATGGAACTTTAGCGATAACCAACTGTCCCGCGTCTGGCGTTTCGATACTACCGACGGTATTCACAACGATTATGACGGCCAAGGATATCACAGCATGAGTGTGGGTGATGTGGACAATGACGGATTAGATGAAATAGTATACGGTTCATGCACCATAGACCACAATGGAAAGGGGCTCAACTGTTGCGGACTGGGACATGGCGACGCATTGCATCTCGGAAAATTCGACCCGTCAAGAAAAGGACTTCAAATATGGTCTTGCTTTGAAAGCGGTACGGTAGGTGCTGCTCTAAGAGATGCCAATACGGGAGATGTTATATGGAAATTTGACAAATCAGGAGATGTAGGACGATGTTTGGTGGCAGACATCGATCCGGATAGTCCCGGCTGCGAAATGTGGTGGTATAAAGGAAATGCTCATTCTTCTTCCGGCGTTGATTTGGGTTATGTTCCAAGTTCGTGCAATATGGCAGTGTGGTTCTCCGGTTCCCTTAACAGGCAATTATTAGATAAAGGTACTGTTAATTCCTACAAAGACGGGAGAGTGTTCACCATATACCGTTATGGAGTTACCACCATCAATGGAACGAAAGCCAACCCATGTTTCTATGGAGATTTTCTGGGTGACTGGCGGGAAGAAATTATTCAACCGACCTCCGACAATACGGAATTACGCATATTCAGCACCTGGTATCCCACGGAATATCAGTTCCCATATCTGATGAGTGACCATATTTATGAAATGAGTGCTCTTAATCAGAATATCGGTTATAATCAGCCAACTCATACCAGTTATTATATCGGTTCCGACCTGATAGAGAATAAAGAAAAAAAATAATATTATATTTGATTATGAAACAAAAGATTATACTGTTTATATTTATCGCGTTCAGCCTATCTGTTATGACAACAGTGCAGGCTTCCGAACGTAAGAAATACAATTTCAACAGTGAATGGCGCCTGCATGTCGGCGATAATGAACAAGCCTCAAAAAACGGATTTGATGACAGTAACTGGAAACAGGTAACCTTGCCGCATGCCTTCAATGAGGATGAAGCATTCAAGCTGCACATAGCACAGTTGACAGATACAGTTGTTTGGTATCGCAAACATTTTCAGGTGAAAGATATAAAAGATAAAAAAGTATTTATCGAATTTGAAGGTATCCGCCAGGGTGGCAGTTTCTATCTAAACGGAGAATATCTGGGTATTCACGAGAATGGTGTCATGGCAGTAGGTTTCGACCTGACTCCCTTTATGAAAGAAGGAAACAACGTGCTCGCCATACGTATTGATAACAACTGGCAATACCGGGAAAAAAATACCAAATCGAAATTTCAATGGAACGACCGTAATTTCAATGCAAACTATGGTGGTATTCCCAAAAATGTCTTTCTGCATGTTACGGACGAAGTGTATCAGACTCTTCCTCTTTACAGTAATCTGAAAACTACCGGTGTATACATCTATGCTACGGATTTCGACATCAAAGGGCGTAAAGCTAAAATTCATGCCGAGTCTGAAATACGGAACGACGGCCGGGAAACACGTAAACTGACCTATCAGGTCACTCTGAAGGATATGGACGGCAAGACTGTGAAAACATTCACCAGTCCGGGAATTACCCTGAATCCCAAAGAGACGAAGGTGATACAGGCAGCAGCCGAAGTAGACAAATTGAATTTCTGGAGCTGGGGATATGGTTATCTTTATACAGTGACAACAGCTTTGAAAGATGAAAAAGGAGAAATATTCGATGAAGTTATCACACGTACCGGATTCCGTAAGACGCATTTCGGTGAGGGTAAAGTTTGGCTAAACGACCGTGTAATCCAAATGAAAGGTTATGCACAGCGCACCAGCAATGAATGGCCGGCGGTCGGCGTATCTGTTCCTGCCTGGTTGAGTGATTACTCGAATGGATTGATGGTTGAAAGTAACGGAAACTTAGTCCGCTGGATGCACGTCACTCCCTGGAAGCAGGACGTGGAATCTTGCGACCGTGTAGGACTCATTCAAGCGATGCCCGCCGGTGATTCTGAAAAAGATTGCGGAGGTCGTCAATGGGAACAACGGACAGAACTGATGCGCGATGCTATCATTTACAACCGTAATAATCCCAGTATCTTGTTTTATGAATGTGGCAACAAAGCCATCAGACTGGAGCACATGATCGAGATGAAGGCTATACGTGACAAATTCGATCCTTACGGCGGACGTGCCATAGGTTCCCGCGAGATGCTCGATATACGCGAAGCCGAATACGGCGGAGAAATGCTCTATATCAACAAAAGCAAGCATCACCCCATGTGGGCTACGGAATATTGTCGTGACGAGGGTTTACGTAAGTATTGGGACGAGCATAGTTATCCATTCCATAAGGAAGGTGCGGGGCCTCTTCATAAAGGAAAACCTGCCACCAGCTATAATCACAATCAGGATATGTTCGCCATAGAAATGGTAAACCGTTGGTATGATTATTGGAGGGAACGTCCCGGAACCGGGTTAAGGGTTAGTTCGGGGGGAACGAAAATAATCTTCTCCGACAGTAACACGCACTGTCGCGGCGAGGAGAACTACCGCAGAAGTGGAGTTACAGACCCGATGCGTATTAAAAAGGATGCTTTTTTCGCCCATCAGGTAATGTGGAACGGCTGGGTGGATACGGATAAATATCAGACGTATATCATTGGCCACTGGAATTATCCGGAAAAGACTGTAAAACCTGTCTATGTCGTTTCAAACGGGGAAGCAGTAGAATTATTCCTGAACGGAAAGTCACTGGGTAAAGGAAAGCGGGAGTCAAACTTTCTCTTTACTTTCGACAAGATCACTTTCCGTCCCGGTAAACTGGAAGCCGTAAGCTCTGATAAAAATGGTAAGGAAGTCAGTCGATACCATATAAGCACAGCCGGAGAAGCAACTCAACTGAAACTGACTGCCATACAAAACCCCGAAGGATTTCATGCCGATGGCGCCGATATGGCATTGTTGCAAATAGAAGTTGTCGACAAAGAGGGCCGACGTTGTCCATTGGATAACCGCACTATAAAATTCTCTCTAACAGGGGAAGCGGAATGGCGTGGCGGTATTGCACAAGGAGAGAACAATTATATATTAAGTAAAGACCTGCCGGTAGAGTGCGGAATCAACCGGGCATTGATACGCAGCACGACGGAAGCAGGCAAAATCATTGTCACTGCCCAAGCAGAGGGACTTCCCGCTACAACACTGACTTTGCAAACCACACCTGTAAAAGTTACGGATGGATGCAGTGACTATCTACCGCAATACAGCTTAAAAGGAAAATTGAATAAAGGAGCAACGCCTCTCACACCTTCTTATATAGATAGTAAACGTGATGTTGCAATCATTGCTGCCAAAGCGGGTTCTAATCAGAGCGAAGCAATAAAGAGCTACGATGACAATGAACTAAGCGAATGGAGTAACGACGGACAGTTGAATACTGCCTGGATCACTTATCAGCTGGAAAAAGAAGCCACCATTGATGATATTTGTATCAAGTTAAACGGTTGGCGTTCGCGTAGTTATCCACTGGAAGTCTATGCAGGAAAAACGAAGATATGGAGCGGCAGTACGGAAAAAAGTCTGGGTTACGTCCATTTGAAAATCGACAAGCCTGTAAAATCGGATAAGATTACAATCCAACTAAAAGGAAGCACCATAGATAATGATGCATTCGGAGAAATTGTTGAAGTTGCAGGGGGAGCCGCCAATGAAATGGAAAAGAAAGCCCAAAGCAACAAAGGGAAAAACGGACTGCGTATCATAGAGGTGGAATTTCTGGAAACAATAAAGAAATAAGAAAACATTGCTCAAGCAAGTAACGATAACGCTATATGATAAAAATAAGACAACTACTCTCACTTGCATTTCTTCTGTGTTTCAGCAGTATAAGCGCACAGAATACGGAGACTCTGTACCTGTCCGGTACCGGATTGGGGAAGACCGTCACTTGGGACTTCTATTGTTCCGGTGGTATGAACAGCGGCAAATGGAGTAAGATAGAAGTACCCTCACAGTGGGAATTGCAAGGTTTCGGGGAATATACATTCGGCCGTTTCTATCTGGTAAAGGAAGCCAAGCCGAGTGATGAAACGGGATTATACCGTTACAAGTTCAAAGTTCCCGCGAATTGGAAAGACAAACAGGTCCGCATTGTATTCGAAGGGGTAATGACAGATACGGAAGTAAAGATAAACAACAAACTTGCAGGAGAGATTCATCAAGGCGGTTTTATCTGCTTCAATTATGACATTACTGACAAACTTAAATTCGGTAAAAGTAATGAACTGGAAGTGAAGGTATGGAAAGAGTCTGCCAATAAATCGGTGAATGCGGCGGAACGCCGGGCCGATTGGTGGCTGTTCGGTGGTATCTACCGTCCGGTTTACCTGAAAGCTATGCCCAAGACGCACATCGAACGCATTGCCGTAAATGCAACAGCCGATGGTAAGTTGTCAACAGAAGTTTATATGAATAATTTGCCAGAGGGATATTCCCTGGCTACTTCACTGACTCCGGTAGGAGAAAGCAGAGCCATCGGAAAACAAACAAATACGTTGGGAACCGGGAATGTACAAACCATTTCGACTGACTGGAAAGGTATCCGTACCTGGGATTGCGAACACCCCAATCTCTATACGCTCCGGTTGGAACTGCTCGACAGCCAGAAGCAAATTGTACATGTACACGAAGAACGAATCGGATTCCGCACCATTGAGTTCCACCCTAAAGACGGGATTTATGTCAATGGGACGAAAGTGATAATGAAAGGTATCAACCGCCATAGTTTCCATCCCGACGGAGGACGTACTACCAATAAAGAGATCAGCCTGCAAGATGCACTGCTTATCAAGGAAATGAATATGAATGCAGTCCGTTCTCACTATCCGCCCGACAAACATTTTCTGGATGTATGTGATTCACTGGGACTTTTCTATCTGGAAGAGTTTCCCGGTTGGCATGGAAGATATGATGAGAAAGTGGGAGAGAAATTACTAAAAGAGATGATGGCCCATGACGTGAACCACCCCTGTATCTTCTTATGGAGTAACGGCAATGAAGGCGGATGGAATAAGAAACTGGATGCCTGTTTTGCTGATTATGATCCGCAAAAGCGCCATGTGATTCATCCGTGGGCAGATTTCAACCAACTGGATACGCATCATTACCCAGCCTATCAGACCGGAACCGGACGCCTTGCCAACGGATACAATGTCTTTATGCCGACAGAGTTTCTACACGGACAATATGATAAAGGACTGGGCGCAGGATTGGAAGATTATTGGAACAATTACACTTCCAATCCGTTATTTGCCGGCGGCTTCTTATGGACTTTTATTGATGAAGCCGTTTCACGCAGTGATAAAGGTGGTATTCTCGATTCTGACGGACCGAATGGCCCGGACGGTATTGTCGGTCCCAGGCGGGAAAAGGAAGGTAGCTTTTATACAGTTCGTGAAGTATGGGCACCTATCCAGTTCAAAAATCTATTTATCACTCCCTCTTTCAACGGAGAATTTATGGTGAGTAATACTTATTTATTCACTAATCTAAAGGAGTGTAGTATGAAGTATCGCCTTTACGCTACTCCCTCCCCATTAAAAGGTGGTGAGCGCTCGCTATTGAATGAAGGGACAGTCAGTCTGCCGGCTATTGATCCGGGGGAAACAGGTAAAGCACGTATGCAGTTACCGGAAAATTTCTTCCTGGGTGATGTGCTGGAACTGGAGGCTTATGACAGAAATGGGAAAGTGATTTGCAACTGGACGTGGCCGGTGAAGTATGCAAAAGAGTACTTTGAAACTCAACACATACAAACAACCTCTACAAAACCGGCAGAGATAAGAAAAGGAAACGAAAGCATTACTCTTTCTGCAAACGGCATTTCGGCAACGTTTAACAGCAAGGGCGGAGCATTGGTAGAGATAAAAAGCAATAAGCAAATTGTTCCTCTGAACAATGGCCCTCTACCCGTAGGAATAAAAGCCGACTTCAAAAAGGGGGAGGTACGCATGGACGGCAACGATGCCCTTTTCGTCGTAAGATATACGGGAGCCATTGATTCTATCGTTTGGCGTATGTCAGCAGATGGCTTGCTGGGAATGGATGCTATTCTGCTGAACCGCGGTAATGGTGGCGGATATAAAGGTGAATTCTTTGATAAAAACATCTATTACCTGGGACTTAGTTTTTCTTTCCCGGAAAAAGAAGTAAAAGGGATGCGATGGATGGGACGTGGTCCGTATCGCGTCTGGAAGAACCGGATCAAAGGGGCAAATTATAATATTTGGGAGAAAGAATACAATAATACCGTTACCGGAGAGAGTTTCGAGAAACTGATATATCCCGAGTTCAAAGGATATCATGGCAACCTATACTGGGCAACCATGGAGTCGGACAAAGTACCGTTCACTGTTTATTCGGAAACGGATGGTTTGTACTTCCGTGTATTTACCCCGGAAGAACCGGTGCATCGCAGGGATGGAGAAAACAGTATGCATAGTTTCCCGGAAGGCGACCTTTCCTTCCTTTATGATATTCCTGCCATACGTTCTTTCAAATCAATACCGGAACAGGGACCCAAAAGCCAGCCTAGTACCATCCGTATCAAATCGGGAGACGAGGGATTGCGCATGAAACTTTGGTTTGACTTCCGTCGCTGATATATTTGGACTCATGAATCAACAACAATATAAATTTTAATTAATAACAGAAATAGCCATGAAAAAAGTACTATTAACGCTGGCATTAGTTGCTACAGCTTCATTAAGTAATGCTCAAGTATTGAGAAACAATTTTCTCAACGGATGTAAAGAGGGGGAACCGATCGAAAAAGCAGCATACACTGCAAAGAAAGCCCCTCTTAACAAAGATGTATGGAGTGCTGTATTCAGTGAGAAAGAGCCTTTTATAGGTGAAAGCCCTGTTGCAGGCAAAGAACTGTCTTACAAAGGATATAATGAAGAAGGACTGTCGGTTACCTTTGGCGGACTGCCGGAAGAAGCAACGTTCCGTCCCAGCATTTACGGATTAGAATCCGGAAGAACATATTCTACCGGAACATATTACCTGTCATTCCTGGTAAACTTCTCCAAATTCAAGGCAAAAGGTTATATGGATTTTATTTCCACAAGTGCCAATCATGCTACGGGAACAAGCCGGGGATTCGTCTTCGCCTCTAACCAGGGAAGCAAACTCAAATTCGGAGTAGGCATACAGAAACAACGTGGATCTGCAACCAAGACTTATGATTTGAACACGACCCACCTGATTGTATTAAAAATCGATTTTGCAAAAAATCAGGCTTCCCTGTTTATTGATCCGGAATTGAAAGATCAGGAACCTACACCGGATGCGGTAGCCACTGAAGAAGGAGTTTTGAAAGCCGGCATCAAAGGAATAATGCTTAAAAATCGCAATAATTACGCAGGAAATATAGGTAACTTCCGTTTTACAGATAGTTGGGCAGGAATTATTGGAAAATAACCATAGTCTACTTATTGATAATAAAAAAAAGGTGTCTTTTAAAGGACACCTTTTTTTTATTTCTTTCAACTATCTATCTTATTCAACAGCTGCAGATAATTCAGCACCAGCTTTAAATTTAGCTACTTTCTTAGCAGGAATAGTAATAGTTGCCTTTGTAGAAGGGTTAATACCAGTTCTTTCAGCTCTTTCGCTTACTGAGAAAGTACCAAAACCTACGAGAGATACTTTGTCACCAGCTTTCATAGCATTAGTAACTGAAGTGATGAAAGCATCAAGTGCTTTTTTTGCATCGGCTTTGCTCATTTGAGCTTCAGCAGCCATTGCGCTAATAAGATCAGACTTATTCATAATACGTAAAATGATTAATTAATATATATGTTACACAAAAGATTATCCCACAATGGATTGATTCCACAAATATAGCCGAACAAAACAACATATCAAATAAAAACATAAAAAAAACGCAGCAAATTATTGAAAAAGAGCTAATAGGAAGCGTTTTTCATGCTTTAAAACAGAATTTATTCGTACTTTTGCGTCTATTATCTAAATATTCAGAAATTAAAATGATGCCAACTGTAACTAAAAACCTGATAATTATCAATGTACTAGTATTTTTCGGGACAATCGTAGCCCAACGTTACGGCCTGGATTTAACGAATTATCTGGGATTACATTTTTTCCTTGCAAGTGACTTTAATCCGGCACAGCTAATCACTTATATGTTCATGCACGGCGGATTCAGCCACATTTTCTTTAATATGTTTGCCGTTTTTATGTTCGGACCGATTCTCGAACAAACCTGGGGACCCAAACGTTTCCTCTTCTACTATATTCTCTGCGGTATCGGTGCGGGACTTATTCAAGAAGGGGTACAGTATATTCAATATGTAACGGAACTTAGTCACTACGCACAAGTGAATATAGGTACAGGTGTTATCCCAATGGAAGAGTATCTGAACATGATGACCACCGTAGGTGCTTCGGGAGCCGTTTACGCCATATTGCTGGCATTCGGTATGTTATTTCCCAATAACCGGTTGTTTATCTTCCCGCTGCCATTTCCTATCAAAGCGAAGTTCTTCGTTATAGGATACGCCGCGATTGAATTATGGTCAGGACTTGCCAATAGCGCCGGAGACAATGTCGCTCACTTTGCACATTTGGGAGGAATGCTGTTCGGATTGATCCTGATTTTGTACTGGAGAAAAAAAAGCAATAACAATGGGACATATTATAGCTGATTTAAAGGAGACATTCAGAAGAGGAAATATTTTTATCCAACTGATTTATATCAACGTAGGCATCTTTGTGATTGGCATGTTGATTAACGTTTTCTTGCGACTGTTTGAAGTGAGTACCCCCGATATATTCGGTATATTTGCCCTGCCGGCATCCTTTATCGGATTTATTCATCAGCCGTGGTCGTTATTTACTTATATGTTTATGCATGCCAGCATCCTGCATATTCTATTCAATATGCTTTGGCTGTATTGGTTCGGAAGTTTGTTTCTCTACTTTTTCTCGGCAAAACATTTAAGAGGTTTGTATGTACTGGGAGGTATTTGTGGAGGTTTCCTGTATATGGTTGCCTACAATGTATTTCCTTTATTCAGCTCGCAAGTATCGGGGGCAACATTAGTAGGAGCATCAGCCTCCGTGTTAGCCATCGTAGCTGCCACGGCTTATCGTGAGCCTAATTACAGGGTACAACTTTTTCTTTTCGGTGCCATCCGTCTCAAATACCTGGCACTGATCGTTATCGGAATTGATGTATTGTCCATTACCTCAAGCAATGCCGGAGGACATATCGCCCATTTAGGCGGTGCCCTTGCAGGACTTTGGTTTGCTGCCAGCCTAAGCAAAGGAACTGATTTAACTTCCTGGATCAACTGGATTCTGGATGGTTTCATCTCCCTGTTTCAAAAGAAAACATGGAAACGGAAACCGAAAATGAAAGTACACTACGGCAACAGTGCTACCGGTCGTGAGAAGGATTATGATTACAACGCTCAAAAGAAAGCACAGTCTGATGAAGTAGACCGTATTCTGGAAAAACTTAAAAAATCCGGCTACGACAGTCTGACAACAGAAGAAAAGAAAAGCTTGTTCGACGCAAGCAAAAGATAAAAGAATGGAACATATTGGCAAATTTGTCACATATCTGATACTTGCTGTCAACGCTCTCTTTGTGGGAACGTTGATACTAAGTGCTTATAGCCCTTACCTTAACCCGAAAATAAATCCACTATCTTCCAGTCTGGGGCTTGCATTTCCGATCTTCCTGACTATCAATTTAATTTTTATCGGTTTCTGGGCATTCGTTAATTACCGCTATGCCCTTTTGCCCGCCATTGGCCTTCTCATTTGTATTCCACAGATACGGACTTATATCCCTTTCAACTCCACCACTAAAACTATTCCGGAAGGGAGCATCAAAATTCTGTCGTACAATGTAATGAGTTTCAGCAATCTGGAAAAGAAAGACGGTAAAAACCCTATATTGTCTTATCTTGCAAATAGCAATGCCGATATCATTTGTCTGCAAGAATACAACACTGCCACCAACAAAAAGTATCTGACAGAACAGGATGTAAAAAAAGCATTGAAGGCCTATCCTTACCAATCCATCCACCAGCAAGGAAAAGGAGATGTTCAGCTTGCCTGTTTCTCCAAATTCCCTATACTTTCGATACATCCTATCGAATATAAAAGCAACTATAACGGTTCCATGAGATATGTACTGAATGTGAATAATGACACTCTTACATTAATCAACAATCATCTGGAATCTAACAAACTCACCAAAGAAGACAGAGGGATTTATGAAGATATGATTAAAGACCCGAATGCCAAGAAAGTAAAAACCGGACTCAGACAGTTAATAAGAAAACTAGCGGAAGCATCGGCCATTCGGGCTTCACAAGCAGATTCCGTGGCGAAAGTCATTGCCGAAAGTAAGTACCCGACAACCATCGTATGCGGTGATTTCAACGATGGTTCCATTTCGTACACACACCGCATCCTAACCCAAGAACTGGACGATGCATTCACACAATCCGGCAAAGGATTGGGTATTTCCTACAATCTGAACAAATTCTATTTCCGCATAGATAATATATTGATTAGCCCCAACCTGAAGGCCTACAACTGTACTGTAGACCGGTCTATCAAGGCATCAGACCATTACCCGATCTGGTGCTATATCAGTAAACGATAAGAACTGAAAACTCTAATAAAAAACACTTATGATGATTAAAAAGACACTAACCATTTTAGCAGTAAGTTGTATGATGTACTCCTGTGCTACGAAAACAGAAAGCAATCCTTTCTTTACAGAGTTTCAAACCGAGTATGGTGTTCCTTCTTTCGACAAGATTAAATTAGAGCACTATGAACCTGCCTTTCTAAAAGGTATAGAAGAACAGAATCAAAATATCGAAGCCATTATCGAAAGTCCGGAAATTCCGAGATTCGAAAATACGATTGTAGCTTTGGATAACAGTGCACCCATCTTAGACCGGGTAAGCACCATTTTCTTCAATATGACAGATGCGGAAACCACTGATTCGCTGACCGCACTTTCCATCAAACTGGCACCGGTTCTTTCGGAACATAATGACAATATCTCCCTGAATGGGAAACTATTCAAACGGGTGAACGATGTCTACCAAAAGAAAGATTCATTAAACCTGACATCGGAACAAGAACGCCTGCTGGACAAGACTTATAAAAGATTTATCCGTTCCGGAGCAAACCTCAGCGAAAAAGATCAAACCCGCCTCCGCGAAATCAACAAGGAGCTTTCTACACTTGGCATCACTTTCAGCAACAATGTGCTGAATGAGAATAATGCCTTCCAACTTTTCGTTGATAAGGAAGAAGATCTGGCAGGATTGCCTGAATGGTTCCGCCAAAGTGCAGCCGAAGAAGCGAAAGCAGCCGGACAACCGGGAAAATGGTTGTTCACCCTGCACAACGCCAGCCGTCTGCCTTTCCTGCAATATTCTGAAAATCGCCCGCTTCGGGAGCAAATATACAAAGCTTATATCAACCGCGGTAACAACAACGACGGAAACGACAACAAGGAAAACATCCGCAAGATCGTTTCTCTCCGCCTGGAAAAAGCGAACTTATTAGGTTTCGACAGTTATGCAAACTTTGTCCTGGATGAAACCATGGCAAAGAACGCCAACAACGTAATGAGCCTTTTGAACAATCTATGGAGCTATGCACTCCCCAAAGCGAAAGCAGAAGCTGGCGAACTCCAGAAGTTAATGGACAAGGAAGGAAAAGGAGAAAAGCTGGAAGCATGGGACTGGTGGTATTACACCGAAAAACTACGGAAAGAAAAATACAATCTGTCTGAAGAGGATACAAAACCTTACTTCAAACTGGAAAATGTACGCGATGGTGCTTTCGCCGTAGCCAACAAATTATATGGCATCACCCTAAGTAAACTGGAAGGCATACCAACTTATCACCCCGATGTAGAAGTCTTTGAAGTGAAAGACGCAGACGGTTCCCAGCTCGGTATCTTCTATGTAGACTATTTCCCGCGTCCCGGAAAAAGCGGCGGTGCATGGATGAGCAACTACCGTGAGCAACACGGAACAACCCGTCCGTTGGTATGCAACGTTTGCAGCTTTACCAAGCCGGTAGGCGACACTCCTTCTTTATTGACCATGGATGAAGTGGAAACCCTGTTTCACGAATTTGGTCACGCCCTGCACGGACTGCTGACAAAATGCGAATACAAAGGAACATCGGGAACCAACGTGGTACGCGACTTTGTAGAACTTCCTTCTCAAATCAACGAACACTGGGCGACTGAACCCGAAGTGCTGAAAATGTATGCCAAACATTATCAGACAGGAGAAGTGATACCCGACGAAATCATCGAAAAGATACTGCAACAGAAAACTTTCAACCAGGGCTTCATGACCACTGAATTACTGGCTGCCGCCATCCTCGACATGAACCTGCACACGATGACAGATGTAAAGAATCTGGATATGCTTGCATTCGAAAAAGAAGCGATGAACAAGCTTAATTTGATTCCCGAAATAGCACCGCGTTATCGCGTGACTTACTTCAATCATATCATTGGCGGATACGCAGCCGGATACTATAGTTACCTATGGGCCAACGTATTGGACAATGATGCTTTCGAAGCTTTCAAAGAACATGGTATTTTTGATAAAAACACCGCCGACCTGTTCCGCCATAACGTATTGGAGAAGGGAGACAGCGAAGACCCGATGGTGCTTTATAAGAATTTCCGTGGAGCGGAACCAAGCCTGGAACCACTACTGAAAAACAGAGGAATGAAATAATTCAGCAAAAAAGCCCTTAAACATCAAATATTTGAGGGCTTATTACACATGAATGTGAAAAAAAAACTATATTTGCAGCCTTGTATGCGGCAAAAAGAACTTGTGTACGACAGAATTTAACTGAAAATTAAATTAAAAAAGTAATCATCATAAATTAAAAGTAAAATGCAAAACAAAGGATTTGTAAAGGTTTTTGCGGTATTACTCACACTGGTATGTGTGTTCTATCTCTCCTTCTCCTTCGTAACACGCCATTATACCAACAAGGCGAAAGAAATTGCGAACGGCGACCCGAAAGTGGAACAAGACTACCTCGACTCTCTCTCCAATGAGAAAGTGTGGTTGGGTAACTGGACGCTGAAACAATGTCGTGAGATGGAGATTAGTTTAGGTTTGGACCTAAAGGGTGGTATGAACGTTATCCTTGAAGTTTCTGTACCTGATGTTATCAAAGCACTGGCTGACAACAAGCCGGATGAAGCTTTCAACAATGCATTGGCAGAAGCTGCAAAACAGGCTATCAACAGCCAGGACGATATCATCACCCTGTTTGTTAGAGAATACCACAAAGCTGCTCCTAACGCAAAACTTTCCGAACTCTTCGCAACACAACAGTTGAAAGACAAAGTTAACCAAAAATCATCGGATGCAGAAGTTGAAAAAGTATTGAGAACAGAAGTAAAAGCTGCTGTTGAAAACTCATATAACGTACTTCGTACCCGTATCGACCGTTTCGGTGTTGTTCAGCCGAATATCCAGAGCCTGGAAGACAAAATGGGTCGTATCATGGTGGAATTGCCGGGTATCAAAGAGCCGGAACGTGTGAGAAAACTTCTCCAAGGTTCTGCTAACCTGGAATTCTGGGAAACTTATACAGCTAAAGAAGTTCTTCCTGCCATGCAATCTGCAGACGCTAAATTGCGCGCTGTGCTGGCACATGAAACAACAGCAGTGGACACCGCTGCAGTAGATTCTACCAAAGAAGCTCAACTTGCAGAGGCTACTCCTGCTAAGAAAAACATTAGCGCTGCCGACAGTCTTGCTGCTGCCTTGAAGGGAGACGCTACTGCTGCTGAAGACAAGTCTACAGCCAACCTGGCAGAAATTAAAAAGCAATACCCTCTGCTGGCTATCCTGCAGTTGAACTCTAGCGGCCAAGGTCCTGTGATCGGTTACGCTAACTACAAAGACACTGCTGATATCAACAAATATCTGGCTATGCCGGAAGTTAAAGCAGAACTCCCGAAAGACCTTCGTTTGAAATGGGGTGTTTCTCCTTCTGAATTTGACAAGAAAGGACAGACTTTCGAATTATATGCTATCAAGTCTACCGAACGTAACGGTAAAGCTCCGTTGGAAGGTGATGTAGTAACAGATGCGAAAGATGAATTCGACCAATACAGCAAACCGGCTGTCAGCATGACTATGAACTCTGACGGTGCACGTCGTTGGGCACAGTTGACTAAACAGAACATCGGTCGCTCTATCGCTATCGTTCTTGATAACTATGTATATTCTGCACCAAACGTAAACTCTGAAATCACAGGTGGACGTTCACAGATTACAGGTCATTTCACTCCTGAACAGGCAAAGGACTTAGCAAACGTATTGAAATCAGGTAAGATGCCGGCTCCGGCTCACATCGTACAGGAAGATATCGTTGGTCCGTCATTGGGTCAGGAATCTATCAATGCAGGTATGTTCTCATTCATCGTAGCTTTGATTATGGTAATGTGCTTCATGTGCTTCCTCTACGGTTTCATACCGGGCATGGTGGCTAACGTGGCTCTATTCATGAACTTCTTCTTTACGATGGGGATTCTGTCCTCCTTCCAAGCTGCCCTGACAATGTCCGGTATTGCCGGTATCGTATTGTCATTAGGTATTGCAGTGGATGCCAACGTACTTATCTACGAACGTACCAAAGAAGAGCTCCGCAGTGGTAAAGGCGTGAAACAAGCCTTGTCCGACGGTTACTCCAATGCGTTCTCGGCTATTTTCGACTCTAACTTGACTTCTATCATCACCGGTGTCATCCTGTTTAACTTCGGTACAGGTCCTATCCGTGGTTTCGCAACGACATTAATCATTGGTATTCTTTGTTCATTCTTTACTGCTGTGTTTATGACACGCGTATTCTATGATCACTTTATGTCTAAAGACAAGTTGCTGAATCTCAAGTTCCAGTCGAAATTCTCAAAGAACCTGTTTGTCAATACACATTTTGACTTTATGGGAACTAACAAGAAAGCATTTATCATCACTAGTGCTGTGATTCTCATCTGTATCGCTTCGTTCGTGACTCGCGGACTAAGCCAGAGTATCGACTTCACGGGTGGACGTAACTATAAGGTGCAATTTGAGCAGCCGATAGAACCGGAAGCAGTACGTGAATTGATCGCTAATGACTTCGGTGAAGCAACAGTAAGTGTCATTGCCATCGGAACAGACAAGAGAACTGTTCGTGTCAGCACCAACTACCGTATCAACGAAAATGGTAATACTGTCGATTCAGAAATTGAAGAACGTCTGTATAATGCAGTCAAACCATTGTTGACTCAAAATATCTCATTGCAGACATTTATCGACCGCGATAATCACACAGGTGGTAGTATCATCAGTTCGCAGAAAGTAGGTCCGAGTATCGCAGACGATATCAAGACAGGTGCTATCTACTCTGTAGTATTGGCATTGATTGCTATCGGTCTTTACATCCTGCTCCGTTTCCGCAACATTGCCTATAGTGTGGGTTCAGTGGTAGCTTTGAGTTGTGATACTGTCATCATCATTGGTGCTTATTCACTGTTGTGGGGTATCGTTCCGTTCTCACTGGAAATTGACCAGACATTTATCGGTGCTATCTTGACAGCTATCGGTTACTCTATCAATGACAAGGTGGTAATCTTCGACCGTGTGCGTGAGTTCTTCGGTTTATATCCGAAACGTGACAAGCGTCAGCTGTTCAACGACTCTTTGAACACAACACTGGCTCGTACCATCAATACTTCATTGAGTACCTTAATCGTGCTGTTGTGTATCTTCATCCTTGGTGGTGATTCAATCCGCAGCTTTGCATTCGCAATGATCTTAGGTGTTATTATCGGTACATTGTCTTCACTGTTTGTTGCATCTCCGATTGCATACAACATGATGAAGAACAAAAAAGTCGTAGCATCAACTACGGAAGAATAATAAATCCCAGAAATAGAAAAAGCCTCTTCCGAACATTCGGTAGAGGCTTTTTCTATTGATTATTAAAACAAATAGAAGCTATAAGACGTTCATCTTAAAAGAAGCCATTGTTAAACTTAAAACCAGATACGATATGAAAGCAAAACAAAACAACTTCTCACAGATTCTTCGTAGTAGCCTCGAGGGGAATCGAACCCCTATCTAAAGTTTAGGAAACTTCTATTCTATCCGTTGAACTACAAGGCCGCTTCAAATTTGCTTGCAAAGATAACGGTTTCTGTCGATTTAACAAGAATAAAAATACAGGTTCCTTTCAGATATTTCAAATAATTGGCGTCAATAGGACAATAAAGTTCGATTTATTTTGATAATTCGATTAACTTTCCGACCTTTGCGCTCACAAATTGAAAGTAAAATCAGTTTTTAAATTAAATATAGTAATTAAAGTTATGGCAGACGAAATGATGGTTAAAGAATTGGAGGAAGTAGTAGTACGTTTCTCCGGCGACTCCGGCGACGGTATGCAGCTGGCCGGCAACATCTTCTCGAACGTGTCGGCTACGGTAGGAAATGACATCTGTACATTCCCTGACTACCCGGCAGACATCCGCGCCCCGCAAGGTTCACTGACCGGTGTTTCCGGTTTTCAGGTCCACATCGGTGCCGGACAGGTTTACACTCCCGGAGACCGTTGCCACGTATTAGTGGCTATGAATCCTTCCGCACTGAAAACACAAATTAAATTCTGTAAACCGCAAGGACTTATCATTACCGACTCCGACTCATTCGAAGCCAGAGATTTGGAAAAGGCACAATTCAAGACTGACAATCCTTTTGAGGAATTAGGCGTAAAACAGGAAGTACTTGAAGTTCCCATCTCTTCCATGTGTAAAGAGAGCCTGAAAGATTCCGGACTAGACAATAAATCAGCACTCCGTTGTAAGAACATGTTCGCACTCGGACTGGTTTGCTGGTTGTTCAACCGCAACCTTGCCGCTGCTGAAAAAATGTTGCGTGAGAAATTCGCCAAGAAACCCGAAATTGCAGAAGCTAATATTAAGGTATTGAATGATGGTTTCAACTATGGTGCCAACACACATGCTTCTGTCTCTACTTATAAAATTGAAAGTAAAGCTCCGAAATCAAAAGGACTTTATACAGATATCAACGGAAATAAAGCAACTGCTTATGGCTTGATTGCTGCTGCCGAGAAAGCAGGTCTGGAACTCTACCTGGGTTCTTATCCTATCACTCCGGCCACTGATATTCTGCACGAATTAGCTAAACATAAATCACTGGGAGTAAAAACCGTACAGTGCGAAGATGAAATCGCAGGTTGTGCTTCTGCCGTTGGTGCCGCTTTTGCCGGTGCTTTGGCTGTAACGACTACTTCCGGCCCCGGTGTTTGTTTGAAGAGTGAGGCCATGAACCTTGCTGTAATTGGCGAACTTCCATTGGTGATTGTGAATGTGCAACGTGGCGGTCCGTCAACAGGTTTGCCTACTAAATCAGAACAAACAGACTTATTGCAGGCTCTTTACGGACGTAATGGTGAAAGCCCGATGCCGGTGATTGCCGCAACTTCACCGACGAACTGTTTTGATGCCGCATACATGGCATGTAAGATTGCTCTAGAACACATGACTCCGGTTGTATTGCTGACGGATGCTTTCGTAGCTAACGGCTCGGCAGCCTGGAAACTTCCTAATTTAAACGAATATCCTGCCATCAATCCTCCATACGTGACTCCGGACATGGCTGGTAACTGGACTCCATACCAACGCAATGAAGAAACTGGCGTACGCTACTGGGCAACTCCGGGAACTGAAGGATTCATGCATCGCATCGGCGGTCTTGAAAAGAGCAATGAAACAGGTGCGATCTCTACCGAACCAGAAAACCATAATAAGATGGTTCATCTCCGCCAAGCTAAAGTGGATAAAATTGCAGATTATATCCCCGAACTTGAAGTACTGGGTGATGAAGATGCAGATTTACTGATTGTTGGTTGGGGCGGCACGTACGGTCATCTTCGTCTGGCTATGGACTTTATGCGCGATCATGGAAAGAAAGTGGCTTTCGCACACTTCCAGTACATCAACCCGCTGCCAAAGAATACAGCCGATGTATTGCGTAAATACAAGAAGATCGTAGTAGCTGAACAGAATTTGGGACAATTCGCAGGTTATTTACGGATGAAGATACCCGGATTGAACATCAGCCAGTTCAACCAAGTGAAAGGACAACCTTTCGTTACGAGAGAATTGATAGATGCATTCACTAAATTATTGGAGGAATAAAAGATGAGCGATAAAGTATATACCGTACAAGATTATAAATCAGGCCAACCTCGCTGGTGTCCGGGATGCGGTGACCACGCTTTCCTAAACTCACTGCACAAAGCTATGGCCGAACTGGGAGTAGCTCCGCACAATATTGCCGTCATTTCCGGTATCGGTTGTTCTTCCCGCCTGCCCTACTATGTAAATACGTATGGCTTCCATACGATTCACGGACGTGCCGCTGCTGTTGCAACAGGTGCAAAAGTGGCCAACCCTGATTTGACAATCTGGCAAATTTCCGGTGACGGTGACGGTCTGGCAATTGGTGGTAACCACTTCATCCATGCATTACGCCGTAACATTGATTTGAATATGATCCTGCTGAACAACCGCATCTACGGTTTGACAAAGGGACAATATTCACCGACTTCGGAGCGTGGACTTGTAACTAAATCATCTCCTTACGGTACCGTAGAAGATCCATTCCACCCGGCAGAACTTGCTTTTGGTGCCCGTGGACATTTCTTTGCACGTTGTATTGCAGTAGACGGTGCCGCTTCTGTAGAGGTATTGAAAGCTGCCGCTAATCACAAAGGCGCTTCTGTTGTAGAAGTTCTGCAAAACTGCGTGATCTTCAACGATGGAACTCATGCTTCTGTAGCCACCAAAGAAGGACGTGCCAAGAACGCTATCTATCTGGAACATGGCAAACCCATGTTGTTCGGTGAAAACAAGGAATTCGGATTGATGCAGGAAGGTTTCGGACTGAAAGTGGTGAAACTTGGTGAAAATGGTATCACAGAAAAAGATATTCTTATTCACGATGCCCACTGCCAGGATAATACGCTTCAGTTGAAACTGGCGTTAATGGAAGGTCCTGATTTCCCGATTGCACTCGGTGTGATCCGCGATGTAGATGCTCCAACTTACAATGATGCTGTAATTGGACAGATTGAAGAAATCAAAGGCAAGAAGAAATATCATAATTTCCAGGAATTACTAATGACTAATGATACTTGGGAAGTGAAGTAATTCACTGTCAACCATAAAACAAAAAGATGGAGAAAGAGATTCAATTCCCTTTTTCCATCTTTTTGTTTGTATAATCTACGTATATCTGCTCTCACACAAGAGTTTCAGAGGCCAATGAAACTAATAGTTTTTTACTTCTTGAAACTTTTAGTCTCATGTAGAGATGCCAAAAGCCCTTATCCAAATCACCATTCAACAGTCACTTTCAAGGGAAGCTTTTTGGAAGACGGTCCTACCCAAATCTCAAAAGTTCCTTTTTCCACAACAAACTGATGGTTATCCATATCATAATAGGAAAAAGCATCCTCATTCAATACAATAGAAAGGCGTTGTGTCTCTCCTTTCTTCAAGAACACCTTATCATAGCCTTTCAGTTCTTTCAAAGGACGGGGAACGGAAGATTCTACATCATGCACATATACCTGGGCTATTTCCGAAGCATCCATTTTTCCTGTATTCTTTATATCAAAGCTAACCGTCACCTGATGTTCACCAGTTTTCTCCACAGCTAAATTACTATAAGCGAAAGTAGAATAAGACAACCCATAGCCAAATGGATAAAAAGGTTCTTTACCCGAACGGTCATATCCCCGATAGCCAACGAAAACACCCTCTGAATAATCGACACGCTTAATTTCCGCTTTCAGATTCTCATAATAGCTGTCATGCACCGGATTATCTTCCCATTTCTTTTCGATAGAAATCGGCAACTTACCACTCGGAGAAATCTTTCCTGTCAATATTTCGGCTATTGCCTGTCCACCCTCCTGTCCGGGATACCATGCCATCAAAATCGCTTTTGCAGCCTCATGCCAAGAGGTAAAGTCAACTCCACCGCCAGCATTTAACACTACTACCAGATTCGGATGCAGAGAAGCTACTTTCTGAATGAATAATTCCTGATAATGTAACAGAGCAAACGGGCGATCGAACCCCTCTCCTTCTGTATTGCTATTGAAACCGGTACAGAATACAACATTATCCACCTTTGCCAATCCTTGACGAAGTTTCTCTTCATTCAGCCTGGATGCTTTAAAACGGATAATTGCTGAAGAGATATTATCAAAAAACTCGATTCGGAAGCTGTATTCTTTACCTGCCTCAACCGGCAGTTCCACTTCACGGCTTGAATATGAATGATTACCCCAGTCGCCTGTAATATGCTTATCATTCACAAACAGGCGATAACCATCATCGCCACCAATGGATAGTTTTAATAATCCATCCTTTTGAGACATATAACTGGCTGTCCAACGGACAGAAAATCCATCTTCCGGAAAACCTTCCAGTGGTGCTCCATATTGCCAGTCATAATCAACTGATGCTTCTGTACGAATGACCTCCGGTTGTCCCGAAAGCGTTTTATTCTTAAAATATTCGGCTTTAAATCCTTTCGTCTGCCGAGCGGCATCCGCGTAAAATTCATGAAGAATATCCTCATAAATCACATCGTCCGTCAACAGAACGAGGTTCTTTTTTTTCAGTTTTTCCAGTCCCTCACTAACAGATACCGTAGAAAATGGAGTTACAAAACCACTTCCACCACCGGTAGGAATGCGGTCGGCATTGGGCCCCATCACAGCAGTCTTTCCTTTTAAGGGGAGTAGATTTCCTTCATTCTTCAGTAAGACTACACCTTCACGCGCCAGTTCTAAAGCAGCCTGGCGGGAAAAAGGATTATCCTGCGCGATGTTACTGTCTTTCTGTTCCTTATCCAGCATGCCGTAAGCAATCAAGGTCTGCAAGATATGCTGCACTTTCAGATTGATGGTTTCTTCTGTCACCGTACCGTTTTTGATAGCAGGTATAAGATTGTCGACATTCATAAAACGTCCTTTCGGCATTTCAAGATCAAGTCCGGCATTAGCGGCTCCTACGGCAGAATATACGGAAGTCCAGTCCGACATTAAGATACCTTTAAATCCCCAGAGATTACGCAAGATATCAATATTCAACCATTTATGTTCGGTAGCATGGACACCGTTCAGAAGATTATAGCTGTTCATAACAGCACTTACATTCGCTTCCTGTACAGCTTTCCGAAAGGCCGGAAAATAAATCTCGTGCAAAGTACGTTCATCTATGTCCGAACTGGCATGATGACGGCTCCATTCCTGATTATTAGCTGCAAAGTGCTTGATGGTGGCAATAACTCCTTCCGATTGCACGCCCAGGATATATTGTTTAGCCGTTTCACCCGTTAATAAGGGTCTTCGCCAAAGTATTCAAAGTTACGTCCACACATAGGAGCGCGGTAGATATTTACTCCCGGTCCGAGCAGTATATTCACTCCTCTGGCTTTGGCATCCTGTCCCAATCCTTGCCCCAGTTGATAAAGCAAACTCCGGTTCCAGGTAGAAGCGGAAAGTATTCCGGAAGGATAGAGAGTGCTCTTGGGGGCATGATTACGAATTCCCTGCGGTCCGTCCGCCAGTTTGATTTCAGGAATCCCCAGACGGGGGATTGCACGAAGCGAGAAGCTGGTATATCCGGAGATATACTCTATTTTCTCTTGCAAAGTCATTTTAGATACAATTTCCCTGGCACGTTGTTCGGCTTGGGGAGTGATTGTCTGCGCACAGGTTAATATGCTCCATGCAAGCATACATAAACATATGCCTCCTATTTTCTTTTTCATGGTGATTTTGTATTAATATAGCATTGTTAAAAACCAACTAGTCTATCAGTTCTATTTTAACGGTCTGTCCCTGTACCAAAATATGATATTCTCCGGCTTCAAGGAACCGTTTACCATCCTCATTGACAAAACCGAAATCACGTTCCAAGTCTATGTCAAAACGGAAAGTCTTCGTTTCTCCGGCTTTAATCAACTGTTTTTCAAAGTGTTTCAGTTCTTTCACCGGGCGGGTAATCGAGCAATACGGATCGGATATAAACCAATGAACAGTCTCTGCTCCATCGCGAGCACCGACATTAGTGACAGTCACTTCTGCAGACAATCGATCGCCGCGCTTCACTTTAGTAACAGAAGGGGTAACGGTGCCATACTTAAATTCGGTATAACTTAATCCATGCCCGAACGGATATAACGGATCGCTTGTTATATCTTTATAGAATCCTTGATGTCCACGTCCGCTCTTGCGGCGATTGTAATAAATAGGAATTTGTCCCGTTGAATAAGGGAATGTCATGGCAAGTTTACCGGATGGGTTGATACGTCCTGATAATATACCGGCCATCGGCAGCGCACCATTCACACCCGGTTGCCAGATTTCCAGTATAGCATCGGAAATCGGTTCCAGACGATTCAATTCCAACGGACGTCCATTCACCAATACCAGTACGATAGGCTTTCCGGCTTCCTTCAGTTCTGCGGCCAGCTCTTCCTGAATCTGCGGTAATGCGATAGAAGAACGGGAAGCATTCTCACCACTCCAGGTCATCATCTCACCCAAACAAAGAACAACTACATCAGACCAGCGTGCAGCTTCCAATGCTTCTGCAAATCCTTCTCTGTTATCTCCTTTCGTAGCACAGCCTGCTGCATAACGCAATTCAGCTTTTCCTGCAAATTCAGTAGCCAGTCCATTATAAAGCATGGCAACGTCCGTATCTTTTCCATGACCACACCAGGAACCCAACAAGTCCCAACCATTTTTTGCCATTGGTCCTATCACGGCAATCTTCTTTTTATCAGTCAGCGGTAATGTTTTGTTTTCATTTTTCAGCAAGACCATGGATTCCGCCGCAAGCCGGGCTGCAATATCCATACTTTGCGGACGGAAGAAACGTTCTTTCTCACTTGTTGCGGGAGTATAAGGACGTTCGAACAGGCCGAGACGGAATTTCAAAAGTAGAACACGACGTACAGCTTCATCTACTTGAGCTACCGATACTCTGCCCTCTTCTACCAACTCCTGCAAATGGCGGTCGTAAGCATGAGACATCATATCCATTTCAAGACCGGCAGTAAACGCATGCCAGGCTGCTTCTTTTTTGGTCGCTGCCAATCCCTGATTTTTCAACTGTTCGATGGCTCCCCAATCGGAAACAATAAATCCATCATGCCCCCAACGTTTCTTTAATATCTCGGTCATTATGTAAGGATTGGCCGAACCCGGCACACCGCTGATATCATTAAAGGAACTCATCAGTGTTGCCGCACCTGCTTTCACACCCATCTCGTAAGGGAGCAGATAAGTATCCCAAAGAGTTTGTTTGGATATCTCGGTATAGACATAGTCACGCCCGGCTTCGGATGCCCCGTAACCTACATAATGTTTCAGACAAGCTGCCATACGGTTTTCTGCTGACAAGTCATCTCCTTGATAACCTTTGACGGAAGCTGCACCGAATACCCCGTTTGTATAAGGATCTTCACCATAACCCTCTGCCACACGTCCCCAGCGGGGATCACGAGCCACATCAATCATCGGTGAGAAAGTCCAGTCCACTCCCGACATACGCGCTTCCTGTGCAGATACAGCACACGCCTGCTCTACCAAATCCGGATTCCAGGAACAAGCCTGTGCCAACGAAATAGGATACACGGTACGGAAACCATGAATTGCATCGTAGCCGAAAATAATAGGAATACCCAGACGAGACTCTTCCATTGCTTTTTTCTGCATACTATTACGCAGTGCGGGATTTGTTTCGAAGTAAATCAGAGAACCGATTTCTGCGGGCACTTTCTTCACTTCTTCACCTACATTATTCACATTGTTATTCCGTCCCAGGGTATATTGATTAAGCTGCATCACTTTCTCTTCCAAAGTCATGCGGGATAGGAGATCATTTACGCGTTTCTCTATCGGAGCCTTCGGATCTTTATATAGTGCAACATCTTTTTTATCTTTTGCCGAAAGGGTGCATATAGAACCTAGCAAACATAATCCGTAAACCAATACTTTCTTTCTCATCGGTGTTCTCGTCGGTTAATTAGTATATAAATATAGCTTTATCAGACAGCCACAATATGGCTTCTTTTTATTGTCTTTCAGATAAATCAGTCACCTTATACGGATGCTTCACTGCTGCATGAGCAGCTTTCTGGGCAACAGCTTTTCGAGCCTCATCCAAGCTCTCCGGGGCATAAGGATTTCCGATTACATTGCGTTTGAAGATACGTTCGAACCAAGTGCAGGCAGCAGTATAACGTCCGACTTTCACATCCAGATGATATCCGTCCCGGTTCATATGATCGCCAATGAAAGAGGTACGGGCATTCTGTATGGCAGTGCCCGTAGGGATAATCATCTTAATCTTATATGCCTTACCTGCTTTTTTCACTGCATCTACAATTGCGTGATACATCGTCAGCTGATCGCGGTTGTAGTTTTTAAATCCACCGTGATTGGAAGTGGATGCATAGGCCCAAGTCTGGTGCAGCATCAACTTTGTTTTCTTGGGAAGACGGGCTTTTACATACTCGATGAGCTCGGGAAGAGAGGCTTCATACGTCTCATACATTCCGGAAAAAGTACTTGCCTGTTGCAGGCTGACATAATCCCAGTCTTCATCCGCCAACACCATTTCCAAAGACATTTTGCCTTTTTCCCGTTTCTTTCCATCCGTACCGATTTTCCGGTAGGCATAGGCAGGAGCATTTTCACGTGCATTCTTCACATGGCGTTCCAGAGAACAGCCACCAATAAACATATTGCCGATTATGGTTGAAATGCCTTCGGCTTCCGCAAGTTCATGCAGATATTGCTCCACGGCATCTTGGGAAAAACTGTTGCCAATGGCAAGTATTCTGACCGTTTTTTGCTGGGCATATGCTCCTCCGGCAAGAAGGAGCAGTATGCACATACAAATCACTATATTTCTATATTGCTTCATTGTAATCAATATGATAAAAAACAAACCTTATTTCGCCAGGCTAATGCATAGTGCATTGATATGTCCTTCCGCGGCACTACCGGTATCAATCCCTTTCACCTCGACAATGACCTTTCCCTCCGAATCCGGTTCTACATTCTCAAACTTGGCAATGTACTCCTCGAAGTTTGCGGCAGCAAACGAGGCAGCATCCTTGATACCTGTCTTCACTTCTTTAACCGCACTCTCCGTTTTACCTACCAATTTATAAGAAGAGATACGGGCGTCTTTGCTTCCATTGAAACGGATGGCTAAAATAGTGAAATTATATTTCCGGGCTACATCCAGTTGAGAGATTTCTATTCTTCCTGGACCTACATCACCCTGGTTTTTCTCTCCTTTCACTAACAAACCGTCTTTCCATGCAGTCAGAGGAAATTCCACGCCATCCACCGTCACTGGGCTAGCCGGTTCGGAACCGACTCCGGCATGAGTCGCAGTAAATCCGTCAAGCACTCTGACACCAATATTCGTATAATTGTTTTCCGCATCTTTTATCCAGCTGGTGGTTGAACTTTCCTGATGAGAAGTTATATTATTCCACGGAGTGGCAGAAAGTGAAGTCGGACCGAAATCAATATAGATGGGGGCTTTCAAGTCGGTGTCAGATATCTCCGGTTGCTTGAAGTCAACCAAATCGGTCACTTCATCAGGTTTCTGCACAGCGTAATGGGCAGCATTTTGTGCAATCTTCACTACCTGCGGGTCAATCGTTTCGGGAGCATACGGGTTGCCAACAACGTTTTGTCCCGTAATCATCTCAAACCAGGTGCAGGCAGCGGTATATCGCCCGTAAGTAACCTCCAGATGATAACCGTCACGGTTGAATGCATCACCCAGGAATGAGGTGCGGCCGTTCTGTATGGCTGTCCCCGAAGGAATCAACAGGCTCAAATCCGTATGATCCGTCATAGCCTGTCGTGCAGCCGTTACGATGGAAGAATACATCGTCATCTGGTTGCTATCATAATCAGGGAAACTTTCATGAGTGGAACTGGAAGCGTATGCCCAAGTCTGATGCCACAGCAGTTTAGCTTTCGGACAACGTTCCTTTATTCCTGCAATCAAATCAGCCAATACCGTATATGTTTCGTATTTACCGGATTTACCGCTCGCCTGTTGCAGACTGATATAATCCCAGTTTTCATCCGCCAATCCCTGTGATAGTTTATAACCGGTTTTACCTACTTTCTCGCCTTTTACTATTTTACGATATTCATAAGCAGCGGCATCCGACTGGAAGTTAGCCCAATGCTTATCCAGGTCACAGCCGCCAATATACATATTTCCGATAATTAACTCATAGCCTGCCGCTTCTGCCAGTTCATACAGATATTGCTCAACGGCATCCTGCGAGAAACTATTGCCAATTGCCAGTATTCGTATGGCATTTTGCTTTACAGTCACCGGAATTGTAGCAACTAGCGGTTTTGTATTTGTAGGACATTCGATAGAAATCGCTGTGCTACCGTCCGCAACACCCGTAATAATAATGCTATTATTATCTTCGCTGACAGCTACTGTAGCGATGTTTGCATCTTTGGAAGTACAGATATATTCCGGTTTCAGCTCTTCTTCACCACCAACCGATACGTTCAGAGTGACAGATTCACCAGTCATGACAGTGACTTCCTTAGAAGCAACCACCATCCAGTTTCCATCTACATATACTATTTTTTCTTCTGTCTGGGTTACAATCTTCTCCGAGTCCGAGCAGGAAACCAACGAACTGCCAACAGAAAATAACGTTACTAAAAAGAATAATCCGCTCAACAGAAAATTATTCTTTATTCTGAAATGCTTTATCATAAGTACTTTTAGTTATTTCTTTTTTTCATGTAATAATCTCTCATAAGATACCATGCCTTCTTGCGCATTCCCTGATCGGATATTAACCCTTTGCGGTTCCAGCCATCCTGATTAGTGGGGTGGAAACGGAACGGAGAACGGAAGTCGAACAGAATCCAAGGAGATACTCCACGCAGGTTAGGGATATTGTCGAACATACGGATATTATCTCTATACAAACGTGCCTGATACTCTTCACTCCAGGAGCTGACTACATTCTCATCGCCGGACTGACCGTACAGTGCTTCACCACCAAATTCAGAAATAATCAACGGCTTGTCCGTCACTACTTCCCAGATTGCATCTTTCGGTTCAACAGGCCATGGATGATACCAGCCCATATATTTATTGATTGCTACGACATCCAATTGGGAAGTAAAGGAATCTTCCATTACAAAACGCTGTTTCTCACTGTTAAAGCGCACAAGGTCAAAAGCGGCGACATACAGACGGGTAGTATCCAGTTGTTTGCCTGTTTCAAGCAGGGAAGTCAAAAAATCATTCCGTTCTTTGGAAGGCTGTGTTTCATTGGCAACACCCCAGTAACCTACTGCACAACGATTCTGATCGCGCTTTATCATTTCAGAAAGCATCTTCTGTGCTTTCTTACGGGTATCTTTGTCTGTAAAGTCAATGCCTTGCCAAATAGGAATTTCCTGCCAGAGAAGGAAACCCATCTTTTCTGCCAAGCGTACCGTGTATTCATTCTGCGGATAATGTGCCAGACGAATCATGTTCACACCAAGCGCCTTAGCTTCATTCAGCAACATGGCTGCATCGGCTTCCGAGAAAGCACGTCCCATGCGCTGCGGAATCTCCTCATGGAAAGAGATGCAACACATAAATGTCGGTTTCCCGTTCAGGTAAATATCCGTTCCTTTCACTGTGATGTTACGGAAGCCTATTTGTTCCTCCACGCGGTCGGTATTTGAAGAGATGCTCACACCATAGAGTTTCGGTTCTTCGGGCGACCAGCGTTGCAGTTTCTTTGCATTCAATACGGTTTCCGCTTTTCCTTCCGCATCAGTGGTAAGTTCCGCATTGATTTTAAGTTCGGGGATGGCGACTGTCACCTTTTCACCTGCCTTTTTATCAGAAAGACGTACACGGGCAATGATCCGGTCGGGAGCATTTTTATCCAGTTGGATAAAGTAATCTTCTATAAATGTGCGGGGAGTTTTCACCAGCAACACATCTCTTGTGATGCCGCCATAATTCCACCAATCGAACGCCATAGCAGGAATGGCGTCCTTGGTACGACGATTGTTCACTTCTATTGCCAGGAAGTTATCGCCATCTTTCAACAGGTCCGTCACTTCTACTTGGAAAGGGGTAAAACCACCTTCATGTTCTGCTATTTCTTTTCCGTTCAGGTAGACTTTGCAACGATAGCTAACAGCACCAAAATAAAGAAACTGACGCTTGTCTGCCAGACGTTTGGCATCAAAATGACGCGCATACCATACAGTACCCTCATAATATTTCAGTTCGGGCGACTGCGAGTTCCAGTCTCCCGGGACATTAAGACGCAAGCCGCCTTCGAATGCATATTCGTAGAAATCAGTATTTCCTTTCGGTTGCTGATTTTCATAGATTTTCATTCGTTGTCCCTGGTCGTACAGGTCGATAATGGCATTCCATTTACCATTCAGTGAATGAATGTCACGACCGTAGACATTCGTTATCAGTTCTTGTGCCGCAACGCTTCCTGCAAAAGCGATCAGCAACAACAGACATAGATTTAATTTCTTACCTATTTTCATTTATCTATTAGTTTGTGGTATTTATACATTATTCGTTTCTCGATTCATTCTTCAGGAAATTCATCACCCAGTTCCAGGCAGCACTCCACTGCTCTGCATAGGCATAATGGGCAGTCGTTTCGGCCACGAACAACTCTTTCGGAGCATTAATCATGTTGTAAGCCGAATAAGTGGTAGTAGGCGGACAGACCATATCATTATAACCGAAAGTATAGAATCCCGGTACTTTAACCTGCCGGGCAAAGTTGACTACATCAAAATACTGAATGGTTTTAATCTTCTCCGGTGTCCGGTTCCTTTCATCCTTAAACATGTGCGGCCAACCTCCTGCGCGACCATGAGCATAGCCTGCAATATCACACAAAGCCGGATAGAAAGAAACTAATCCTTTGACACGGTTATCCAGTCCGGCAATCACTATGGAAAGTGCTCCGCCCTGGCTTCCACCGAAAGTTGCCAGATTACCATTAAATTCGGGAAGTGTGTAAATGAAATCAATGGCTCTTACACAGCCTGTATAAACCCGTTTATAATAATACTTATCCCGATCGTCCGTGTTGAATGAATGGTAATTCTTCAAGGCCCCGTTATAAAGTCGGTGATATACATCTCCCGTCAGGTTGACCGGAATGCCGTGAATGCCGATCTCCAAAATGATAAAACCATTTCCGGCACGTTCAGGCTCTCCGTTATATGCGCGGATACCTGCACCCGGTACTTTCAAGATGGCCGGATATTTTCCGAGAGCTTTCGGCACACAAAGGATGCCATACATACGGGATGCATAGTCATTATTCGCAAAAGAAACATGATATACATTCACTTTGTCCGTACACTTTTCCGGCAATAAAGTCATTATAGGTTCCAGCGCCCACTTTTCAGCGGCTTCTTTGGTGCTCTTCCAGAATTCAAGAAAATCGGCGGGCAACGGAGTAGTCGGTTGTAGCTTCTCCGGATCAAAGCCGACGGTAGCTACACCTTCATATTCACGCCCTTGATAACTGACAAAAGCACGGCAACGCAGGAAACCCTCTTTTTTCATTGTACCTGCATTAATTTCGAGCTTTTCATTCTTCAAAGGTTGTTTACCTGTCTGATGAGGTTTCATCATATCTTCCGAAATCTCATAACGCACTTCCAGATGATCCTGTGGAATATTGCATTTCAGTACAGCTACTTTGAATTTCACTTTTTCTCCCGGTTGATACAACCAATTGGTGTGGTCGGGAGTGACCAGCACTTGAATCAGCCTTTCCGCCGGTTGCCCGTACACAACGAATTGCACGGCAACAAACAAAGCAAGAAAAACAGAACGCAAACTTTTTATCATAATTCCATTATTGTTTATAGTCTTTTCATGGTTTTACCTGATATTGATAAAGAGTGAAAGAATTCTTATCATTCAGCTCGAAACTTACTTTACCCTGTACACCAACTTCAGCAACAAACTTTTTGCCATTTCCCATCAAAGGAGTAAAAGTTACCTTCTTGCCTTCCGGAAGCCAAGTATCAATGGTTCTTTTGGCTATATCATTGTCTTCGCGGTAAATAATGAGATAACCTTGCGTGTCAGAGACTATTGATTGAAATCCTGTCCACGAGCGTCCCGAAGGTTCTTCACCAATGGGTAATATGATGCCTTGATGAAATTGAAGTTGCAAGGGTTGATATTCCTTGAGCAGAGTTGCCGTAGCATAAGCCTCTTCGGGCAGGTTCGAAGCCTCCATCCAAGCCAATGGCTGTGCCGCCAGGGTGATGGCGAAGAGGTAGTCGAAACTATAACGAGCGGGAGCAAATGGATCGGTAGTGCTGTACTTATCGGCATTACGCCATTTATTAAGGAATTCTATCTGCATCTTCTCGGCCGGTACATAGCGAGACAGCATCCAAAGATTACGCAAGGTGCGATAAGGATAATAGTTGCCCCAATCGGTATAACGGTTTTCCAGGAAGATATTGCCATACTCATTCATATAATGATATCCACCGCGACGACCGGCAGTGGCATCGAGGTTGAAAATCACCTCATGGTTGGTTTGTGCTAACACGGTATCAAACAACCGGCGTAAATTCTGTTCGGCTGTTTTAGTAGGTATTTGTAAGCCATCTATCTTGAAACAGCAGATGCCATACTCCTTGTAAAGCCCGATAATAACTTGCGCATCTTTTTGCCAATCGGCAAAATCATTCTGTATACTAGGATTGAACCATAATCCGATACGAATACCCAATTTCTTTCCTTTCTCTACAATGCGTTTCAGTCCATGAGGGAATTTCGTGGGGTTGGGCGTCCAGTAATCGGCATTTTTCCAAATATCTTTAAAGCTGCCTCCGGCTGTCTTTGAGTTGGGGCTTTTTCCGCTCTGCCAACCATCGTCCAGTTGAAAGAGGGTGACACCCAGACGTGCGGCACGGTCTAGCTCGGCCAGACAGAAAGCCTCATCTATTTTAGCATCCTGACTACGGTCGCCCCAGGTATTGAGCATAATCATCTCATCCTGTGCGGCGGTGTGGTGGCGCAGTTGTTTTTGATAAAGGCGCAATGCTGTTAGTGCTTCTTGTTCATCTCCGGTATAGACACCGGTAACGCATCCATAAACACGAGTCCAGCTATCCGGTTTCACATCATCAGATGCAATACCCAAACCCACTACCATAAAATCGCTAAAGTCGGCCACGAAGTCGGAACCATTATAATGTAATTGGGTACTGCTGCAAGGAGCCTCTTTCAAGAAAAAGAAACCTTGCCGGGTAGCCACATCGTGAGCAAAAAGCAGATTACCACGATAGGTATTGCGACGGTAAGGAAGCCAGGTACGTTCTGTCACCAGATTGTCGTTCCAATCAGTATAGTCGAAGAACTCTACCGTACGGGCACGCCAATGATTACCGGAGAGTTGCAATCTGTCGATCGTCGGAGTTTTCACCCCCGTAGTCATATCGGCTGTGTGCTCTATATTTTTACGATCGGCATTAGAACGATTGTCATCTTTATTCTGGTTAAGTTCTACTTGTCCTTTCAGATAGGTATCACAGGCAATGGCGGGACAGTCTGCATAAATGCGATAGCGGCGTTCTATACTTAGAGAACCGATGGTGCAAGCCACAGTGGCTTGCAGATAGCTGGCATGTATACCATTCGTTGGAATCTCATTCACAGTGAAAGTAGCAGCAGTAGGGATGCCTTTCACAATCGAGAAGTCGGGCTCTTTGCCTTGAGCCGGAATTATTTTTCCACATAGCTTATCGGTGAGGCTAATGGTGACAGGTGTACCATTATTCCACAGCATGGTACGCTCCATGTAGTTATTGCCCATACGTAGTGTATCACCTTTCAGGAAAGCATAATAGTGCTGTCCCCCCCAAAGCGGCAATCCCAATATGGTTGAGAGAAATATCGTGATAATACTTTTTTTACTCATAGTTTGTCTGCGGTTTGATGTAAGCCGGAGCCTCCAACAACTTGTTGGGTTCGTTGAAACGTTGGTTATCGGGTACATTGTGTTTGCCCAAGCCTGCCTGCATAAGCTGCTTTAATTCGGGCAGATGATGATGATAGATATCACGCGGTTCTACGCCATGCTTATGACAGAGTCCGGCTGCCATACCTACTACTTCGCCCATCATACCAGTAGTACGCATCACACGCACCGTACCCAAGGCTACGTGTGTGCAACTCATATTACGACCTGCCATAAAGAGGTTATCCACATTGCGCGAATAAAGACAACGATAAGGGACAGCGTAAGGATGAATCCAACGATGCACCGTTGCCGACTTGAATTCATTATCAGGAAAACGCACACTGTTCACGCTATCGGGGAAGTGGAGGTCGATACTCCAAGTGGTAGTAAACGAAGCATCCTCGTGTGCCACATTTTTGTCTATATCGTCTTGTGCTAACACATAGTCGCCCAGAAGGCGGCGAGATTCACGTTTACCGGAAACATACGCCACCCAATCGAGTGAACGGTTGGCATACTTTTTACGATCCGCATAGTGATTCTTCAGATAGCTCCAATTGGAATATACCACCAAAAGTCCATAGTCGCGTATGCGTTCAGCCTCGGTGATTTGATTACGGTTCATTCCTGTTTCCCATTTCCATTCGCCCATAGTTACAGGCTCGCAATTATCAGCGCCAAAGCGCATACCATATTCGAAGCGGGGGAAAGAGGTCTTCTTCTTCATGTCCTTGCTATACCATTGTACCGATGCGCCCATCACTAGCGAGTCGGGCTGCTCGGGAGCGAGACTTTCGCCATATTCATCGCGACCTTCACGTCCCATAGTCCAATCGGCACCGGCTAAGTAGCCTATGGTAGCATCGCCAGTGCAGTCACTAAAAAGAGGAGCGGTAAGTTCGGTTTGTTCACCCGTCTCAATATGTTGAATAGTGACTGATGCTATGCGATCACCCTGCATCTTTACGGCCACAGCACGTTGCGAAGCATAAAGGGTGATATTCTTTTCGGCAGCTATAAAGTCTTCCTTTTTCTGATCTTCATAATAGTCACCCGGTTGGGCATTACCGGAACGTTCATGACCGAATTCGCGTATCATACGGCCTAACCCCTCGTTGGGCCCCTTTTCGATGATACCACCCAGGTGTACACGTATCTCCGACGAGTTATTACCACCCAATACAGGACGATCGTTCACTAATGCCACCCTACAACCTAACCGGGCAGCAGCCGTAGCGGCACACATGCCGGCTACACCTCCTCCCACTACCACAAAGTCGTACTGATGGGTGGGCACCGTTTGTTGTTGTTGCAAGCGGGCACGAAGTGCAGCTGTCTCTGCCTCGCCCCATGCAGTGGGTTGCGCATTCATATCAGTCGTGAGATAGATGGCATCACAACGACCATTAAAACCTGTAAGGTCTTTCAAAGCAAGGGTGATAGTACCTGCTTTTAATACGACCTTGCCGGCGGACTGCCATTGCCAGGAATTACCGGTGTGTCCCAACGTAGTTTTCAGTAACTTACCACCTAAAGCCAGACGAAACTTTCCGGGCCCTTCGGCATCGGTCCAAGGTGAAGTCCAGTTGTAGGTGCGGGCATATACATAGTAAGTGCCCGCCTGGGGAATATTGATTTCTGCCGTAGCATCGGCCACAGGAATACCCATGCCATGTGCCATGAGATAGGGTGAACCCATTTGATCCATGAACTGCTGGTCGAGCACCCAGCCGCCTCGCTGGCTGAAGCTTTCTGCTTCGATGAGCAGTTCTCCGGCTACAGCCACAAGGCTACAGGCTACGGCTATGCATGTCAGTAAGATTTTTTTCATCATAGCACAGCGTTTTTTAATTATTGAATAGTTATATCACCCACTTTCACCCAACCTTTGGAGGTTTGATACTCATCGCGGGCTGAAATTAAGATACCAATGGCATTCTCTTTGGTAGTATCTACCAATCCTACTGCCCAAATGTAATTCCCTGCGGCTACATCAGTGAGTTTGATATTAGTAGTGTAAGTCTTGGGAGCTCCCTTCATCCAAGTGGCAATGTTTGCTTTGTCTTCTATATAGATGCGGACGGGCTCCTCTGTATTCTTATCGAGCAGAGCGATAGCAAGTTTGTACTTGTCACCATACTGCGGCAAATTGGTAGGACAGTAACCCCAACCCAAGTTCGACCAGCGGTGAGTAAGTGATACACTACTGCCACTACGAGCTATAGTAGGAATAGACAGACGGTCGGGATAGAGACGGTAACCACCTTCGGCAATAAACTCCTTCACCAAATGGAAAGCTGTATTGAACCAAGAATGAGTTTCACCTTTGTTCACGTTGGTATCAAAGCGGAGGTCCATCATGTTGACATAACCACCCTTGGCTTCATCATATTCTCCCTGGCGCACCTCGGCAAAATTCTTGTAACCATCGCCGGCAATAGAACCACCGTGTGATGATTCTACCCAACCACCTTCCATAGTAATAGGTACGATACCATGATAGGTAGTACTGATGCCACGCTCCCAATCCTTATAATATTGCTTCATGCCGAAAGCATCGTGACGCAAACAGAAGCCTTTAGCTACGGCACGTTTCACCATATCGGCAGCTACATCGGTATCGGTATCACTAAACTCTTTGCCACTAAGCAAACAGCGATGATAATTAATCATGATAGGCACTTTAGTGAAAAGGCGTGACATTACGTCTGTAATCCATTCAAATACTGCTTGTCTAGGAGCTTCATCACCTGTAGAGTATTTCAGGGTGTGAGTCTCGCCCCATTTGCCTAATCCAAAACCACTCACAAATTGAGTGACATCAGGATCATTGTATTTGGCTGCAAAAGCAGTAAGGAACTCTTCATACTCCCTCTGGAAAATGGGATCGTCCGGATAAGGTGTCCATACGTTTACACTACCGGTAGTAGTGGTAAATCCTTCAGCACCGGCCTCTTTTACATAATCGGGACAGGCATCTTCATGTTTGTCACGACTATCACACACAAAGGTAAAGGCGAGCTTCAAGTTTCGTTCTTTAGCTCCTTCCACCAGCATACGAAAACGCTTGGCAGGTTCGGTCTGTACACTTTCATCCCATACATATTTGCCTTTTTCAGGATTAAAGTTACTCCAAAGACCACGAACGTAGAGCGTATTACCATAGTCAGATACCTTCACAGTACCTTCTGACGACTCGAAGTTATCATAAAGATCCCAGAAATCCATCATCATACCACTTCCAATACCCGCGTAAATGACCCATCCACTCATAGGGTTACGCTGCAGTTGGTAGCGTTCGGGCATGATATTGACGGTCGTGTTGCCTTCAATGTTCCAACTATAATCGGTTATAGGGGCATCATCGTCTGAACAAGCAGTGCCAATGAAAGGCGTAGTAGCCAGCAGACACATCGACAAGGTCTTGATGCTGTTTTTTATTATTTTGTTCATAAAATATATCTCGTTTATTGTTATCATTTAAAGGTAGAATAAGAAGTGAAGTGATAAAAGCTCCACCTCTTATTCTTTCATTTTGGATTTATTTAATATCAAAGAGTACAGTGTTGTTCTCCAGGTCCACTACCACATAGTTACAGCCCTCCGGGATGAGGAAATAAGCATAGCGGTTATTGCCCTGACCTGTTACGGCTCCTTCTATCTTACCTGCTGTTACTGTGGTGTATCCATTGTAGCTATTACGAACAGCATCAGCAGTAGAACCAACGAACCATCCGTTATTAGCATATCGCAGCGTGCTGAAGTTCACCCAACCGGCATTTGTCTTCCCATAATTATCCTTATATTCATTACGTGGCAATACATCACCTTTATAAACGAATACTTTCGGATTGGCAACACTCTGAATAAGATTATACTTCACTTGACAGTACTTGAAGCTTTTTCCGGTTTCTTCATCAATACCCGAATCGTAAGCAAAACTATTGAAACCACCATACATGTGCAGTACATTGACTTCCTGACTCCATGGGTTTTTCCCCAGTTCGGTATTGTTGAACGATACGGTGAGTGGTTTCAGATCGGTAGCGGTCGAATAGATGGTAATAGATTTCTCCTCCTTATTCAATACAATGCGGTAAGTTCCATCGGCCGGAATTGTCCAATATTGTTTATCCACTTTGCTAATGAGTACTTGTCCGAATGTTGACAATTGACCATCTTCGATGTCATGACTATCAGCTATTTCCGGTACAATGGCCATCGCTTGTTCACCTTCGAAGGTGAGCGGGATGTAAAGGTTACCAGCTTTCAGTGCACCACGCCAAGCATAGATCTGGTCATTTTCGAGGGCTTGAGCCATCTCAATCTGTTCCCCACCTACGGCACTACCAGCCAGGAATATTTGGTCGGCTTCAACTACAGCACCAGCTTCTACTATCTTCACCGTCTGTTTACTCATATTCACAGTGATACGATAGGTAGCTGCAGATGGAATTAACCATGAATTGGCTTCAGCGCGATCGGATATGACGCCTGCCATTTCACCTGTGGTGATGGGGGCATCGGCGGTTTCCGGGCCAATGGCATTCAATTCGTCGGCATAGTCAACGGGGAAGTTTATCTTACCGGCAACTAAAGCCCCTTCGTAACTATAAATTCTGTTTGTCTCGTCTTTCAGCGTCATCTTAATATTATCATCGCCTACGGCAGTACCTCCCACATAAAGGTTATCAGCTTTATACTGTTTGGGGCCATAAGTTTTAAACTTCACCGTTGCAGTAGCAATATCGGGCACCATAAGACGGGGACCTTCAAAGTTGGCTGTAACAGTAAAAAGGACTTCGCCAATGGTACTGGTGGTAAGACCGAAGTAATCGACCAATATATCCTGCATCTCTTTGTTGGTGTACGAGCGAAGAAATTCACCATCATCATCAAATTCCTTGATATTTGCAACATCGCTACCGATAAGCTGCATCTCGTATTTATAAGTTGTGATATAATCTTCACCAAAATTGTGAGCGGTGCTCCACTTCAACGTAAAAGCTGTCTCGTTGGGTTTACTTTCATCGAGCTTAATATATTCGCCCGAAGGAGTCAACTCAATCTCCGACTGGTTGCGTGAGGCAGTATTGTCTATCTCCTCTTCGCACGAGGTGGCAAGCATGCTCATCATTCCCACAGCCACCATTCCAAGGTTTCTATATAAATGCATTGTTTTCATGTTCGTAATAGTTTATAGGATTAATAACCCGGATTGTTGGGTAACAAGTTGGGACACAACTCCACATCATGTGTAGGCAGCGGCCACAAATATTCGCGTTCGGGGAAGATGCGTTTAGCACCCTGCGAACAATAACCGGCATTAAAGAGAGCTGCAAAGTCTGCTAAACCATCTTCGTCGATTTGCGGAGTCATTCCCCAGAACCAGAGGTTCTTGTTCACGATATTGTTCAGCAATTCTGTGGGGTCAATAAGCATGATGTAATTGTAACCATTCAATGCTTTTCCTGCCAATTTCCAGCGCATCAAGTCTTGCAGGCGTTGGTTCTCCATAGCAAACTCCATGCGGCGCTCTATACGCAGGGCACGTCGCAGTTCGGTTTGGTTGGTAGTGGTCACGGCAGGATAACTATCAGTAGCTGTTACATTCACACCATAAGCACGAGCACGTACCATATTAATGGCTTTCAGCACACTGTCGTCAATCAGGTTCTGTTCTATCATGGCTTCAGCATAAATCAACAGTACGTCAGCATAGCGCATTATGATATAGTCTTGTTCTACCTTTTGGTCTACTGTCCACGTAGCATCAATACCTTTCTTCCACAACAATCCTGTATATGAACTATATTGATTCACGATACGGGTATCTTGGTTGCTTTGTGTCTTACCTGTGGTATAGTTCATTACAGTTTTAGCTGCAGGACTGGGGTCGTATTCGAAACCACAGTGCTCGGTATTGAATTCAACGATGGTCATTGTACAACGCGGGTCACGGTTCTTGAAAGGCTTGCGAGGATCAAACAACGGTGATTCGTCAATAGGTAGCCCGTCAGTACAGAGATATGAGGCCAAGAGGTCCCATGAGGGATTGTATGAGCCATATCCTCCGGCATTACGAGGAAGACCGTTCTTCACAATCCAGGAATCGAGCATCACTTCGTTTTCAATGGAGCGAGGTATCACAAACACTTTCTCGTCATTCAGTTTGGTGCTCTGCTTGAAAAGTTTAGCATAGTCAGGTTCCAAAGAATAGAGTTTAAGATCCATACAAGCTTTGGCGGCTTGTGCAGCTATCTCATAATCACCCATATAGAGGGCAAAGCGCGCTTTCATAGCCAGGGCTGCTCCTTTGGTAGGATGGATATTTTCGTCTTTTCCATAGCTTTCAGGCAAACCGGCAATGGCTTTATCGAAATCAGCATACACCAAAGGAATCACTTCCGCTTTAGGTCTGCGACCACGTTGCAAAGCTTCGGAAATGGTTATAGTCTCTTCCTGATAGGGCACATCACCATAAAAGAAGATCAGTTCAGCATATTTGCAGGCACGACAGAAATAAGCCTCACCGGCATAACGATTATAAACTTCCTCGGTCACAGCACCCTTTGCCTTGTGAATATTTTCGAGCATTGTGTTGGTGCGGGCAATAAGTTTGAATGATTGCTGCCACAAAGCATATACTTCATACTGCTGGCCGTTCAGGGTTCCATCAAGCACGGTTCCACCACTTCCCGGGTTACGGTTCGTCTGACGATAGGTTGTGTTGTCCGACCATTGTTCGGATGAGCTAAGAGGTTCTTGCCAATAACCTAAAATATAGAAATCATTGGAAGCCAAACGCAATTCTGTTTCGGATGTGTACCAAGACTCGGTATTACCTTGCGATTTGGGTACCAAGTCCATGCTCTCGCAAGCAGCAAGACTCAGGCACATTCCGGCTAATAATATCTTTGTTTTCATATTCTATTCCTATTTATTTAAAAGTTAACTTGTATACCCATTACTAAAGAGGTGGTAATAGGATAATCCGATGTACCCATTTCAGGATCCCAACCACTAGGGAAATTGCTCAAACAAAAGAGGTCACTACCACTCACATAGAAGCGGGCACGGTTTATACCGGCTTTTTGTGTCCAACTCTTAGGCAGGGTATAGCCTAATGTGATATTTTTCAAACGGAAGTATGAACCGTTGAACATCCAGAAGTTAGAGGTAGCATAGTTATTGCTCTTCGACACATTCGAAAGGCGGGGATACTTGGCTGCTAAATTCTCTTCAGTAGTATTGAAAGGACTCCAATATTTACCCTCGAGAATGGCTGGTACGTTACCATAGTTATCACGCAAAGGTTGTACCATAGAAGTAGAGAGGTAAGAATTTTGCTTGCCGATGCCTTGGAAAGCAAGACTGAAGTCAATGCCTTTGTACGAAGCGTTAAGGCTACCACCATACTGGAAACGAGGCAGTGAGTTACCCAAAGGTACACGGTCGTATTCGGGACTGATTACGCCATCGGGTACACCATCGGGACCACTGATGTCACGATACTTCAAGTCACCTACTGTAACGGTAGTACTAGTGCGAGCCGAGTTGTTCACTTCTTCTTGAGTTTGATAGATGCCCTCACACACATAACCATAGAATTCATTGAAGAGCACGCCGGCACGTTTAATCTTACCACCGCTGATTTGCTCACCATCATTCATATAATCAATCTTTGAAAGGAAGTCGGAGAAATTCACATTTACACCATACTTAAAATCTCCTATCTGGTCGTTCCATGCCACTTCAATATCATAACCATGAGTAGACATCTTACCTGCATTCGTACTAGGGTTGTTATATCCCATAAAATAAGGGATTTCGATATTCAGCAACATGTCCTTGGTCTCTTTCCAATAGTAATCGAAATGAAACTGCAGACGGTTATTCAAAAAGTTGACATCCAGACCTAAGTCAGTACTGGTAGTCGTTTCCCAAGTAATATCTTCTACAGCCAACACAGCAGGACGAGCAGTTTTATCAGAAACTACACTTCCATCAGCCATATAGAAAAGTGAATTACCAAAACTCATCAAAGCAATGTAGGGGAAGTAGTTGCTGCCGATACGTTCGTTACCTAACATACCCCATGAACCACGCAACTTCAAGAATGAGAGCCAATCCCACTTGAGGTTCTTCATGAACTTCTCTTCACTCGCTACCCAACCAGCTGAAAATGAAGGGAAAGTACCCCAACGATAACCTTTGGCAAAACGTGAACTACCATCGTGACGCACGTTAGCCTGGAACAGGTAACGATCGGCATACGAATAAATAACACGGCCAAAAACAGAGTTTGAAGTATACTCTGAACCTGTACCGCTATTGGTTTGGAAATCTTCCGAACCGATATTGAGGTAAGGATAACCGGTCAGTTCATATTTATCGCGCGCAGCACCGAGACTTTCGCTCTTCATATAGTAGTTTTCGAAACCGGCCATTACTGTGAGATTATGACTGCCAAAGGTTCCCATATAGTTGGCAATTGCCTGGCTAGTGACATTATAATCATCGTTACGAGTTTCTGTGAGCGAATTGGTAGTCCAAGTGCTCCCGGAGTCGAAATAACCGCCAAAGGTTTCGGGATCATCGGGCAAGGTGTATCCACATGAATTTTTAAACGCTTTCTTCTTTTGATAGTTGATAAAAGGAGATACGATACCCGAGATGCTTAGTCCCTTGATAGGCTTGAAGGTTAGCGAACCTTTACCTGCCACCTGCGTACTGTGAGCTACCGAATTACCACCGGCTACAAGCAATCCATAAGGATTTGCACCACTCTTACCCGAAGCTAAACGACCATCATCCCAGGTTGCGGGGTAAATGGCGGGCATTTTACGCATGGTATCAAAGGGGTCATAGTTTGTGGCAGTACTCTTAGCATGACGGATATTTACGTCTATTTGAGCACTAAGTTTATCATTGATATTAAAGTCGTTGTTCGAACGGAACATGTAGCGTTGGAAACCACGACCGTCATAAAGACCGTCTACTTCGTCATACGAAAGGGTAGCTACCGACTTTACCGCTTTGTTACCGCCTGATACAGAGAGAGTATGAGTCATACGGGGAGCACTTGACTTCAAAATCAGATCAGTCCAATCGGTAATGGGGTAGTTGTTCGGATCAGTAGCATTATACTTCACCCAATTCTTGGTTTTGTCAGCCGTATATTCTTGGAAAAAACCACCAGTAGGGTTATCGTTGTATTTCAACTCGTTGCTCATCTCCAAGTAGCGAGTGACTCCCACCATACTAGGTTGTTTGGTAGGAATTTCCCAACCAAATTCAGCATTATATTTCAGATTGATTTTACCGGTATCGTTACCGCGCTTGGTAGTAACTAAGATAACACCAGCAGCAGCTTTCGAGCCATAGATACTGGCAGCCGCAGCATCTTTCAATACAGATATGCTCTCTACATCATTAGAATTCACATAGTCGAGCGAACTCTGCACACCGTCTACAATCACTAACGGGCTCGATTCACCCATAGTGGTAATACCACGCACACGAATAGAGGCGGCTCCTGCACCGGGAGCAGAGCTATTACGCGTCACCATCACACCCGAGAGTGATCCTTGCAATGCATTGGAAAGCATGGCTGTACGCTTGTTCACCAGCTCTTCTCCCTTCACGGCTGCCACCGCACCGGTAAGGTCTTTCTTCTTTACCACACCGTAACCGATAACAACTACTTCGTTGAGCGCTCTGCTAGCTTCTTCCATTACTATGGCATACATATTTTTGCTATCTATCCGCACGATTTTATCCACAAAGCCCACATAGCTAATGAGCAATTCGCTACCCTCGGGAACGTCTATCTGAAACTTACCATCAAGGTCGGTGATAGTAGCTGCATCACTACCTTTCACACGAACCGTAGCACCAATCATCGGAAGATCAGTTGCATCGACTACCTGACCAGAGATGCGCTTCGCCTTTTTCACTTGAGTAGTAGCCTTTTTAGAAGGATTAGCAGTGATGGTTACTTGACGGTTCTGAATGGTATATTTCAAATCGGCTAGCCGACATACTTCCGTCAAAATAGCATCGATCGACTTTCCTTTCAACTCGATGTTCACTTTGTTGTTGAGACGATCTTTTACAGGTTGATCATAGACAAAAACATATTGGCTATGTTTTTCAATGTAGTCGAACACTTGTTTCACTGTCGAATCTTCGGCTTTAAGGATATACATCCCATTTACCTTTTCGAACGAAACAGTCGACGCGCTAGAATAAGCGGGCACAGACAGTAGTCCAGCCAAACAGAAAGCTTTTGCTAAGCTTACCACCGTAGTTGTGATTGTTTTTCGATTCATAATATAAGATTAATAATTAATATTTATTGCATAACGATTTATGAGTAATCTACCAGTTAGTTGTTGATTTTAAGTTTACCGACTTTGCACCATCCCTCAAATAGAAGATTCTTGTCGACCGCCATTTTCAAGCCCGGCTGGCATGCTTTGGTTGTATCAACCAAACCAATAAGCCAAGTGTAGTTTCCCTTTTGAAGTCCATCCAAATTGACAGTTGTGGTATAATGACCATCACGCCCTTGTACCCAAGTTGAGAGATCAGCCTCATCTGCAAGCTGTTTTTTCACAATGTTATGATTGGCATCCATCAAAGCGATGCAGACTTTATATTTTCCTTTCCATTGAGGAATATTGGTAGGACAGTATCCCCAACCCAGATTGCGCCAATTGTGTTGCACGCTCACACGCTCGCCTGAACGGGCTTTATTTACAAAACTGACCTCTGTGGGATAGAGCCGGTATCCTCCCTCACGTTCGAAACGCTTCACCAAATCGAAAGAGCTATTAAACCACGAGGCTACTTCATCACCAATGCGAAGATCCATCATATTGACATGGGCATTACGGCTTTCTTCGTACTCGCCCCACCGCACATCTTCCGAATGCCCCTGGCGATACTTGCCACTAGGATCAATCCAGTAACGGTGGTGCGCTCCGGTAATCCATCCTCCCTCCATAATGATGGGCAAGCGAAAGCGGTAAGCACGGGCAAAATCTTTTTCCCACTGTTCGTAGTAACCAGTCATGCCAAAAGCGTCGTGACGAATGGTGTATCCTTTGGCAATGGCTCTTTCGAGCAATCTTTTACTATCAGGGTGTGGTTCTGCCCAGCTGATGGTATCTCCCACCAAACGATGGTAGTTTATCACCAATGGCACACGTTTGAAAGCTTTTGCATAGGTATCCGTAATCCATTCGAATACTTCTACTTTATTTGAGTAGTTATTATACTTCACGCCATGTGCTTCTCCCCATTTACCAAGCCCATAAGCATCAATAAAATCTACTTTATCGGGATCGTCAAAAGCAACAGCAAAGGCTTGAAGGAACTTTTCGTATTTCTGTTGAAACACAGCATCGTCAGGATAAGGCGACCATATTTGGGGATTATTAGGATCTTGAAAACCTTTCGCACCGGCTTCCTTTACATAAAGAGGTGTGTTCTGTCCTTGGTCGCGGCTGTCTACATTGATACGGAAAGCCAGTCGCATACCACGTTCACGCACCGAAGCAAGCAATTTATAGATACGTGAGTCCGGATCGTTTCATACATAATCTCCCTCTTTACTCTCAAGCATATTCCAATTGATGCGAATGTAACATGTACCGGCGTAATCGCTCACGCGAACAGTGGAATCCCCACCATTTACGGGCATAGCATCATAATGGTGAGTTTGCCAAAAGTTTTCATCCCATGCACGTCCCAAATACATCACCCAACCTGTTAGGGGATTTTTGAGTACAGAAGTAGTATCAGGCTCAAAATATACTGTTTGACCAAGTGCCTTCACTCCTTTAAGCATAGCTGATTGCGTATGCGCTGAAACCCATCCACAGTGTATTAAAACGGGCATAAAAAGCATAAATGTACGTAACAAAGTGTATCTTTTCATATTTTCCAATGGTATTAAAAAGCATTGTTTCTCCTTACGAGAAGGCATATAAGTCTCCTCTACCTTGCTATAAAGGCATTACAAATTGGTTGACAATAAGTTTTTATGTAATTATTTCAGTCAGTAGCAACTGTGAAAAAATCAGTTACCTCTTCACTAAATAGATTGTATCACCATGAATTTCCATACGAGTTTGCGTCATGGTTTCAATGGACTGCAAGGCTTCACTCACACGATCACCAAGCATTAGTTTGCCGTAAAATTTATCTGCCGACATCCCATCGTCAAACAGAATAGTCACTCCATAATAATGGCTGAGCCGTTGAGCTACAGACTCCACACTTTCACCATCAAGGTTAATCATACCCTGCATCCAACAAGTGTATTCGTCCGTATTCACTGCCCGTTTCTCGGCGAAACTACCCTCTTGCAAACTCACCAATTCATTCGGTTTCATGCGAACCCGGTCATTGTTTGTCGTTTTCAGTTCTACCGCTCCTTGAACCAACACTACTTGCGAATCCGAAGTATCGTAATTATTCACATTAAATTTTGTTCCAAGTACCTTCACTCTAAAATTATCGGAATGAACCAGAAACGGATGCTCTGCATCGTGTGCCACATCGAAGTAAGCCTCACCCTTCACATATACCTCACGGTACTCGCCATCAAAACGTTTGGGATAACGGACAATTGTACGCGAGTTGGCTACGATCCTTGTGCCATCAGCCAACATCAGCGTCATCTTTTCGCCGACAGGCACCTCTACCTCTTCATCATATACATCTGCCATCAATTCCGTAACTTCCATGCGGAACAAACCGTCCATTGCATTCTCTGTAACTATATATTTTATACCTATTAAAAGAAGTAGCGTAGCAGCTACTGAGCCAATATACATCAAAACATGTCGCTGCCTGGATTTACGTTCTTGTTGATGCATTTTCAGAAAAGCTTTTTTCTTAATGCCGGAGATATCTATCTCTGGCGGGGTACTATGTTCTATAAACGACTTCAGTTTAATGTCGCCCTGCAAATCCCCATATGTGTAATCATTAATATCTTTATCCATCTTCAATTCTTTTTATCCTTTCAATATCTTTTTCCCTTTTATTATCTTCTCATGAGAAGTTCCCTTCTAATTATAAAGACGCAAAGGTTAGATTTATCTATAGGTTTAAATTCTATTTTTTTTCTTTTAGTGCTATTTTTTTCTAATCATCCGTTCACAAGTCTCTTTCTCAAAGCATTCATAGCATATCCTATATGGTAATTCACAGTAGGAAGTGAGATTTGCAACATATGCGCAATTTCCGCATAAGGCATTTGTTCCAATTTAGCCAAAAAGAATACATGCTTGCACTTGGGCGGCAAACTATTGATTGCTTCATTCAAGCACCGTATTTCTTCACGCGAAAGCATATCGTCCATTGGAGTTTGCATATCAGGGAAAGAGAAATCCTGAAGCTCCTCAAAAGATATCTCTTGATTACCCTTTGCCTCCTTGCGCAAATAAGAGATTGATTTACGATAGACAATCGTATTCAACCAACTCAACATGCTGGCTATTTCCAAAAGCGTCTTACGTAGTTTCCACACTTCAAAGAAAACATCGCCTACCACTTCTTCAGCCATTTCCTTATTACTAAGAATACCAAAGGCATGATAGTATAACCTCTTCGAATATCGGTTCATGAAACTATTAAAAGCTAGCTCATCCCCTTTGGAAATCAACAAAAGTTCTCTTTCCAAGTCTTCCATTTAATTAGATTACTATTTTATATATTTACAGGCGCAGAATTCTTGTATGTTATATAGGTTGAGCTACATAATATTAACTTTCTTTATCAATTAGCATATTCCCCCCAAGAATGAGAAAAGCTACATCATCACTCTGAAAACGGAGTTTGATATAGCTCTTCTACACTTAACAGCTACCATCTGAACTTTACAGAACAGGCTTTTTAGTTTTGATACAGATCCTCTCCATAAAGACGCAAATTATTTTGCCATTTTGTAGATTTCATTACCTGCCATCAAGAAAGCGCCGACGCCATAAACTTCCGTCATATCACGAGTCACTTTCTTCGGATCAGCACCGATTTGCTGCACATAGCCTAGTTTCCCATCCGGCCCCACTGCCGATACTAATGCCTTCCACCCCTCTATCATCACAGGAAGATAAGTTTCCTTATCCAATAAACCTTCATTGATGCCATAAGCTATGGAATACACTATAAAAGTCGTACAACTGGTTTCCGGTGACGGATAAGAAGCAGGGTCTAACAGGCTGGCGTGCCAGAAGCCATCGGGATGCTGCAATCCGGCAACCCGTGTAGCCAGTTTGACAAACAGTTCTTCATAGAATTTGCGGTTCTTATCTTTCTTGGGTAACTCCTTCAATATTTCAACCAAGCCACCGAGTACCCAACCGTTACCACGTCCCCAGAAGACTTTCTTGCCATTAACTTCACGCTTATCAAAGTAGCGCCAGTCACGGTAGAAGAGATTTTCTTCTTTATCGAACAAGTAATCATAAGTCGCTTTATACTCACGGTTCATGAATTTGATGTATTTCTTGTCTCCGGTCAACATATACAGTTTGGCATATACAGGGGGAGCCATAAAGAGGGCATCACACCAAGTCCAGCGTTCCAAAGTTTTCAAGTCTCCCTCCACCAATTTGAAACTGCCTTTAGAAGGATGATTGATAATCCATTCTGTACGAGCCAGTGTGGGGACAATCATCGCTTCATCTTTATACTTGCGATATAAATCCAAAAAGGATTGCGACACGGCAATGTCATCAGCATGATAAAACCGCTTGTCCGGCTGCCAACAATTCCGACGACCTATACGGGTCAACCATTTATAGTAGGTATCATCACCGTCTTCTTTCTCTGCCAGTTCAGCCCAATCGACCATACCGACATAGAGAGCACCTTGCGGCCAGTTCAGGTCGTCATGTTCAGGAGCGGGATGCGGATTGGCAATTTGCCAATCCGCAACTTTTCTCATGATAGACTTAATTTCTGCTTTTTGAAAAGGAATCTCTGTTGCCATTATAAAAATGGAACATAACAGAGATACTCCCAATAAAAGTGTTTTCTTCATTATCTATTTATTTGTTTATGATTTGGTCATTACAGCTTAACCGTAGTCTTTAAAGGCAATTGACTGGAAGCAGGACCAGCAAGAATCTCAAAGTCTCCTTTTTCCACTACAAACCGATGCTGATTCATATCGTAAAAAGAGAATGCATCCTCATTCAACACTACAGAAACCCGCTTCTTCTCACCTTTCTTCAAGAATACCTTTTCATATCCTTTCAGTTCTTTCAGAGGACGGGGTACAGAGGACTGTACATCATGCACATACACCTGCGCCACTTCCGAGGCGTCCATCTTACCTGTATTCTCTATATCAAAGCTAACTGTAACCTGATGTTCACCCGTTTTCTCCGCAACCATATTGCTATAAGCAAAAGTGGTATAGGACAATCCGTAGCCAAACGGATAGAAAGGTTCTTTTCCCGAACGGTCGTATCCACGATAACCGACAAAGACACCCTCGGAATAATCTACACGTTTAATCTCTGCCTTCAAGTTCTCGTAATAACTACCGTGCACCGGATTATCTTCCCATTTCTTTTCGATAGAAATCGGTAGCTTTCCGCTTGGAGAAATCTTGCCGGTCAGGATTTCAGCTATCGCCTGTCCACCTTCCTGTCCCGGATACCAGGCCATAAGAATAGCTTTTGTGGCATCATGCCAGTTGGTGAAATCCACACCGCCACCGGCGTTCAGCACAACCACGACATTTGGATGCATGGAGGCAATCTTTTTGATAAACAATTCCTGATAGCGAAGCAAAGCAAACGGACGGTCAAAGCCCTCGCCTTCCGTGTTACTGTTGAAGCCTGTGCAGAAAACTACATTGTCCACTTTAGCAAGTCCTTGACGAAGTTTCGCCTCATTAAGGCTATAAGCGTTGAAACGGATGATTGCCGAAGATATATTATCAAAGAATTCAATTCGGAAACGGTATTCCTTACCTGCCTCAACCGGAAGTTCAACTTCACGGCTGGAGTAAGAATGATTTCCCCAGTCACCTGTAATGTGCTTGTCGTTCACAAACAAGCGATAACCGTCATCACCACCTATGTGGAGTTTCAACTGACCGTCTGTTTGTGGAACATAGCAGGCCGTCCAACAGACTGAAAAGCCATCTGTCGGAAAACCGTCCAACGGGGCACCATATCCCCAGTCATAATCAACAGAAGACTCCGTACGTACAACTTCCGGTTGCCCCGAAAGCGTCTTATTCTTGAAGTATTCAGCCTTGAAACCTTTCACCTGACGATTTGCATCAGTATAAAACTCATGGACAATATCTTCATAAATCACATCATCCGTCAATAGCACCAGATTCTTTTTCTTCAAATCTTTCAAGCCTTGAGCCACTGTGACGGTAGAAAAAGGAGTGACAAAACCACTGCCGCCACCGGTAGGAATCAAATTTGCATTAGGTCCCATTACGGCTGTTTTTCCTTTTAACGGGAGCAGGTTATCTTCATTCTTCAACAATACTACCCCCTCGCGTGCCAGTTCTAAAGCAGTCTGACGGGAAAAAGGATTATCCAACGGAATACGACTGTCTTTCTGTTCCTTATCCAGCATACCATAAGCAATCAATGTCTGCAGGATATGTTGTACTTTCAGATTGATGGTTTCTTCGGTCACCGTACCGGTTTTAATGGCGGGGATAAGGTTATCGGCATTCATGAAACGCCCTTTGGGCATTTCGAGGTCAAGTCCGGCGTTAGCCGCTCCGACAGCAGAATATACGGAAGTCCAGTCCGACATCAGAATACCTTTGAAGCCCCAAAGATTGCGCAAGACATCAATATTCAGCCATTTATGTTCAGTGGCATGAACGCCGTTCAGAAGATTGTAGCTGTTCATTACGGCACCCACATTCGCTTCCTGTATGGCCTTGCGGAAAGCCGGAAAATAAATTTCATGCAAAGTACGCTCGTCTATGTCCGAACTGGCATGATGACGGCTCCATTCCTGATTGTTGGCGGCAAAGTGCTTGATGGTGGCAATGACTCCTTCCGATTGCACGCCCAGGATATATTGTTTGGCAGTCTCGCCTGTTAAATAAGGGTCTTCACCGAAGTATTCAAAGTTTCGTCCGCACAACGGAGCACGATAGATATTCACTCCGGGTCCAAGCAGGATATTAACTCCTCTTGCCTTGGCATCCTGACCTAAGCCTTGCCCTAATTTATAGAGCAATTCCCGGTTCCAAGTAGAAGCGGAAAGGATACCGGACGGATAAAGAGTGCTCTTCGGTGCATGATTGCGGATTCCCTGCGGTCCGTCAGCCAATTTGATTTCAGGTATTCCCAAACGGGGAATTGCACGCAGGGAAAAACTTGTATATCCGGAGATATACTCTATTTTCTCTTGCAAAGTCATTCTTGACACAATCTCCCTAGCGCGTTGCTCCACTTCTGACGTTATCTCTTGTGCTACAACAAGCGTATTCATCATCAACAAGCACAAGCCAATAGTTGTTATTATCTTTCTCATTTCAAATATTGTTAGTCTATCAATTCTATTTTTACTTTCTGATCCTGTACCCAAATATTATATTCTCCTGCTTCCAAAAAACGTTTTCCATTTCCATCAACAAACCCCAAGTCCCGCTCCAGATCAACATCAAAACGGAAAGTTCTTGTTTCACCAACTTTGATAAATTGTTTTTCGAAATGCTTCAATTCCTTCACCGGACGAGTAATTGAACAATAAGGGTCAGAGATGAACCAATGTACTGTTTCAGCACCGTCACGTTTTCCCACATTGGTTACCGTCACTTCTACCGAAAGCTTTTCACCACGTTTCACAGTTGTGCTTGAAGGAGTAACAACACCATACTGAAACTCTGTATAACTCAAACCATGCCCAAATGAATAAAATGGATCGCTAGTAATATCTTTATAAAATCCCTGATGCCAACGCCCACTTTTACGACGATTGTAATAAATAGGAATTTGCCCTGTTGAGTACGGAAAAGTAATGGCCAGTTTTCCCGAAGGATTAATACGCCCGGATAAAATTCCTGCCATTGAACGCGCACCATTTATTCCCGGTTGCCATATCTCCAATATAGCATCACAAAGAGGTTCCATGCGATTTAACTCCAAGGGGCGTCCATTAGAAAGCACCAATATAATAGGTTTACCAGCCTCCTTTAGTTCTTTTACTAATTCTTCCTGAATCTGCGGCAAAGCAATCGTAGAACGAGAAGCATTCTCACCACTCCAGGTAAGCATCTCACCCAAACAAACAATTACTACATCAGACCAACGAACAACGTCCAATGCTCCAGCAAAACCTGAACGGTCATTACCCTGCGGTTTACACCCCATTGCATAACGTAATTCGGCTTCTCCTCCAAACTCGGCAGTCAACCCATCATAGAGCATTTCCACATCCGTATCTTTTCCATGTCCACACCAGGAACCCAATAAGTCCCAACCATTTTTGGCCATTGGACCTACTACGGCAATTCTTTTTTTGTTTGTAAGAGGTAATATCTGATTGTCATTTTTCAACAGCACCATTGATTCTGCTGCCAGTTGAGCGGCAACAGCCATACTTTGCGGACGGAAAAAACGATCCTTCTCATTGGTAACCGGAGTATAAGGACGTTCAAACAAACCAAGACGGAATTTTACACGCAATACTCGACGGACTGATTCGTCAACTTGTGCCATTGTTACCTTACCCTCCTCTACAAGCTCTTTCAGATGACGATCGTAGGCATGAGACATCATATCCATTTCAAGCCCCGCATTAAAAGCATACCAAGCAGCGTCTTTCTTTGTAGCGGCTAATCCCTGATTCTTTAACTGCTCCACAGCTCCCCAGTCAGACACAATGAAGCCATCATGTTTCCAACGTTCTTTCAATATCGCAGTCATTGTGTAATGATTAGCTGACCCAGGAACTCCGCTGATGTCATTGAAAGAGCTCATCAATGTTGCTGCACCTGCTTTCACTCCCATCTCATAGGGCAGTAGATAAGTATCCCAAAGAGTTTGAGCTGAAATTTCTGTATAAACATAATCTCGCCCAGCCTCCGAAGCACCATAGCCAATATAGTGTTTCAGACAAGCAGCTATACGATTCTCTGCTGACATATCATCTCCCTGATACCCACGCACCGAAGCTGCAGCAAACACTCCATTTGTATAAGGGTCTTCACCATATCCTTCAGCTACACGTCCCCATCGAGAATCACGTGCCACGTCGATCATTGGAGAAAAAGTCCAATCAACCCCGGACATACGGGCTTCTTGTGCGGATACCGCACATGCTTGTTCTACCAATCCCGGATTCCAGGAACAGGCCTGCCCCAACGAAATAGGGTATATAGTACGAAATCCATGAATAGCATCGTAGCCAAAAATGATAGGAATACCCAAACGAGATTCTTCCATCGCTTTTTTCTGCATACTATTACGCAACTCGGGATTTATATCAAAGTAAATCAAAGAACCAATTTCTGACGGTACTTTTTTTACTTCTTCTCCAACATTATTCACATTGTTATTTCGTCCCAATGTATATTGGTTTAGCTGCAAAACCTTTTCCTCCAATGTCATACGCGATATCAGATCATCAATACGTTTTTCAATTGGAGCTTTGGCATCCTTGTATAAAGGAATACTATTTTTATCTTTTGACGAAAGAGAATGTGTGACTCCCAATAGGCACATTCCCCAAATCAAAACTTTTTTTCTCATCTATGTTTTCGTCGATTAGTTATTATTTCTATTTTTCAAATGTATATCAAGCAATACGTAAGCAGATACTTATTCCAGCCATTCAATGCACTTATCATTTAACTAAGTACCAACCACTTAGAATCTATTTATTGGACATATATGCCCAACATGCTGGATATATAGATCCAATATGTTGCATATATATGGCTAGCACCTTGGATATATATCCCCAACGAGCCAGAGAACTATGACCTGCCAACAGCCCAACTAAGCCTGGAAAGCCCTCACCAATCAAGTAAACCAAGATTACTTGATTTCAATTTCCAATAATTAATGTATCTCGTACCTATTGATTATGATTTACCGAACGGTAACTTCAAATAATTTCAACCATCCGTCGGATGTTACATTGTTCTTCACAGCAAGGTGAATCCCAATTTCATTCTGTTTTGTCGTATCAACAATACCAACAGCCCACATGTATTTACCTGCCTTCACTCCTTCAACCTGGGTTGTAAACGTATATGATTTAGCCGTACCTTTCACCCAATCACAAGCTTCCGGCTCCCCATCGACAAATACATACATAGGCTTATCATTTTTGGTATCCAATAAAGTAAAAGCTACTTTATACTTATTCTTCCACTGGGGAATATTTGTCGGACAATATCCCCAACCAAAATTATTCCAACGGTGCGCTATTTCAATCTGTTTACCATTAGAGACAGTTGTAGGCAAAGAAATTCTATCAGGAAATAAGCGATAGCTTCCTTCTGTGCAGAATTGTTTAACTAATTGAAAAGCTTCATTAAACCATGAATAAGTTTCTCCATTATGCAAGTCTGAATTATAGCGTAAATCCATCATATTGACGCAGGCTATTTTAGCCTCATCAAACTCACCTTGACGTACTTCCGCATAATTAGCATATCCATCTCCCTGAATCGAGTTTCCATGAGAGGTTTTCACCCAGCCACCTTCCATTACTACAGGAACCAGATACTTCCACTTAGCTATAAAATTGCGTTCCCAGGTAGAATAATAAGTTTTCATACCAAATGCATCGTGGCGTAATGAATATCCTTTAGCTACTGCTTTTCCTATTAACCTTTCAGTATCCTTATCATAATTATTGCCATCCCATTCTTTACTTGTACCTATCCAACGATGATAATTTACAAACACAGGAACCTTATCAAATACTTGAGAATATAAATCGGTAACCCAATCAAAAACAGCCTCACGAGTCGGCAGCTCCGGCTTACCCAACTCACGTACCTGATAGTACCATACACTATGATATTCTCCCCATTTTCCAAATCCTGAACCACTTACAAATTGAACTTTATCGGGATCATTAAAATCCTTAGCCAAAGCCCTAATGAATTTTTCATAATATTTCTGGAAAATAGGATCGTCCGGATAGGGAGACCATACTTTTACTGAACCTGTTTGTGTTTCATACCCTTTCGCGCCAGCTTCTTTTACAAAATTCGGAGTAAAATTATAGTGCTTATCACGACTATCCACCACAAAAGTGAAGGCCAATTTCATATTTCTTTGTTTAGCCCCCTCTATCAACATCTTCAGTCGCTTAGCCGAAGGAGTATCACAATCGGAATTCCATGCATATTTTCCTTCTTCAGGATTAAAATCAGCCCAAGCACCACGAAGGTATAAGGTATTTGCATAATCAGAAACCTTTACAGTACCTTCTGATGATGGGAAATTATCATAATCCTGCCAAAATGTGGAAGATAAACCATCACCAATACCCGCATATAATACCCAACCGGAAAGAGGATTATGCAAAATGATATTTCGATTCTGCTTTACAGTGATAATGCTGTTCCCTGGAATAGAAGTATCTTCTACCAAACCATCATCACCATTATCATCGCCTCCTTCATCATTATCACTGCCGCAAGCGACTAATGATATAGCCATAGAAAAAATAAGCCCACAACTTATTTTTCTCAAACTGTACATATTTTGAAAATTGATCTTCATACCTATAGCTCTTATTTATTTATGCTTACTTTCGACAATTTTAACCACCCCGAATTCAATATATCACCTTTTGCGGCAATATCCAGCCCTATGAGTTCTTTATTACTCCGGTCAACTAAGCCCACAGCCCAAACATAAGTACCTTTCTCAACTTTGGACATATTAGGTTTAAATACATATTCGGTGGGACTCCCTTTTATCCACTTGGATAAATCTGTATTCATATCTACAAATGTGTATCGCACTTCATTCGTTTCAGAATCAAGCAAAGCAAAAGCTACTTTATATTTTTGATTCCATTGCGGAATATTAGTAGGACAATACCCCCATCCCAGATTGTTCCAGCAATGTTTAATAGTCGGAGTTGCTTTTTCAGAAACTTCTAACGGCAAAGATATTTCACTAGGATAGAGCCTATACCCGCCTTCCCGAAGGAATCGACGCACTAAATCAAAAGCATCTTTAAACCAAGACTCTGTATCGCCAAAACGAAAGTCCATCATATTGACATGTGCCTCTTTGCTGTCGTCAAACTCACCGCGTCTTACGTCCTCGTCTGAATTCTTGCGATATCCTCTAGGATCCTGCCAATAACTATGTGATTTGACAATCCAACCACCTTCCATAATAATGGGGCATATATTACGGTATTTTTTTGCAAACCTACGCTCCCAACTGCCATAATAGGTTGTCATACCAAATGCATCATGGCGTAATGAATATCCTTTCTTGATTGCTTTTTCCAACATTTCTTCACTGTCAGCAGCAAAATGTTCATCATCTACCCAATCTTTTCCTGCACCAATCCATCTATGGTAGTTAATTACCACTGGAACTTTATCAAAAGCTTGAGAGTATATATCTGTAACCCAATCGAAAACTGCTTTCTTTGGGGTATCATCACCTGTCGAATAAATCATTGTATGATATTCCCCCCATTTCCCAAGCCCAAATCCATCTATAAATTCAACCCTCGAAGGATTATTGAAATCTGCAGCTAAGGCTTTAACAAATTTAGTATAGTACTTCTGAAAAACAGGATCGTCAGAATAAGGTGACCATTTACCTTTATTCATAAACCCTTTTGCACCGGCATCTTTTACAAATTGAGGAGTAAATTCTGTTCTCTTGTCACGACTATCAACAACAACACGAAATGCCAAACGCATATTTCGCTGATAAGCTCCTTCAATATATGCTCTTAAATTAGAATCAATTTTCCAACCATATACATCTTCCTGTGGATTAAAATCTGTCCAGCTAGCACGAATATAAAGCGTATGAGCATAATCTGTCACGCTAACATTGTGTCCCAGTTCAGGAATATATATATGGTCATACTGTGCCCAAAAATCCGCAGCATCCACTCCCATACTTGCATAGAGCACCCATCCTGTAAGTGGGTTATGGAGAATACGCATAGAATCAGGTTGAATAGTAACTATACTATTCTCTGATAGTTCCTTATCTAATGAAATGGCTGAATTCTCGTCTCCAAAAGCGGGAGATAAAAGGAATACAAACAGACAGAGAGACACAATTACCCTATAATAACTAATCTTTCTTACAACCATACTACTAATTGATTTTTAAAGAGTGCTATATCATTGTTCTCTTTATCCATATAAAAATCACAAGATTGATATAGCACTCTTAATTTTATCCTGTTTGATTATCTCTTATCAAAGAATACTGTCAGTTCTTTAATATTTAATTCTATGTAATTAACTCCTACAGGTACACTAAAGAATGCATAGCGATTGTTAGCTTGACCTCCGACTACAGTCTGCTTTTGATTGTAGTCACTCTCTGCAATATCAAGACAACCATCATAAGATCCTCTGATGGCATCTGCTGTTGAGCCAAAGGTATAGCAACCGGCACTTTGCGGTCCAACTTTAAAATTCAATCCACCCGGATGTGCATTTCCATCTTTATCTTTAATGGAATTCTTTCTGGGTAACTCCTCCCCTTTGTATATAAACAAATAAGGATTTGCCAAACTAGGTGCCATAGAATGAGCCATCGTGAATCCTGTATCACCAGTGCCATCTTTAGCCCATCCATCGTATGGTCCCCAAATAAAGACTCTTTCAATAGTAGTAGTCACCGTATTATTGTTCCATGTCCACGTAACAACCATTGGTTTAGGATCTGTTTCGGGGGAGTAAATGGTAATTTTCTTAGTATTTATATTAATCACAATACGATAAACACCTGCAGTCTTAATATTCCAATGATAAGCAAGTGCAGCTGCTTCCGGGCTCATTGTTGAGATATTCATTGCTGTACCATCGGTAAAATCTCCCGATTCTTCCGGAGCAATAGCCATATCTTTCTGTCCATTAAACAAGATTGGGAAATAAATAGTACCTTCTTGCAGTTCTGCATGGAACGCATACTGATTTTCATCCTCTATAGTGCGAGTCATCTCCACATCTTCACTCACACAAGTTCCAGCAATATAAATCTTATCAGCTTCTATAAAATTGCTAGCCAAACCTATAGTAACAGTACGTGCTTCAAAATCTACCACTACACGATACTGTCCATCTTCAGGAATAACCCAATATCCAGCATTATCTATCCCCTTAATTTTAGCTTCCATTGCTCCGTCGGTAACCTGTTGTTCTGCAGCAACTGGTGAAATGGCATTAATCCTATTCTCATCTTTCCAAACAATCGGGAAATGAAGATTACCTGCCTTCAAGTCACAAATGGAAACATAACGCTTCGGTTGACTTTCCATTGGCAAGATTTCAATATCTTCGCCATTAACAGCTGTTCCTGACATGTAAAGATGATCTGCAACAAAAGTCTTTTCAGAATACATCTTTACTTTTATAGTAACTGTAGAGACTTCGGGTTTTACAAACTTAGGCCCTTCTACAGAACCGATAATACGAGCTTGTAACTTTACTAAATCACCTGGATGCTGTTTCCACTTTGATACCAATAAATTCTGCAATTCTTTATGAGTATAACTTTTAGAAAAATCATCATCAATATACTCCCTTATCATTGTGTTTGTTCCAAAACTGTTATTTTCCAGATCCATTTTATAAAGATAGGAAATATAATAGTCAGTGCCTATTGGATCAGCTTCCGTCCAGTTTAACGTCAATGCAACCTCATCCGGAGTATCTTCTTTAAGTTCTATTTCATAATCAGAAGGAGTAAGAACTAAACTTGTACGATCATCGAGCAAGTTAGTAGCATCGTCATCATCATTGCATGCTACCATGAAACACGAAGCAAGTGTCAGGAAGAAGAACCATAAAAGGTTCTTCTTAAATATATATCCGTTTTTCATATCTATATTCAATATATTAATATTATAACTATTTATTGGTTCCCGACCGTCCAGTCAGGAGTTTGTACCAAATTCCAATTCTTATCAATATCATCCTGTGGAATAGGCCACCAATAACTTATAAACTTACGTGTCTGATATACAGTACGAGTATAATATTTATTTCTATAGTCTGCATCGGATACTTTAATATAAGCATTCATGCCATAAAAATCACCATCCAATACATTCTCGGCTAATTTCCAGCGACGCAGATCATTGAAACGAAGTCCTGATTCACAATTTAACTCCACGCGTCTTTCTTGACGAATTAACTCACGCATTTCTACGGGATCTGATGGAGCTGTTATCTTACCTTCTTCAGCCGAAACACTATATTCGGGAATACCTGCACGCTCACGAATCAAATTGACATATCTCAGAATCTCTTTTTGATTAGCAGTATAAGTACCTTTCTCAATGCTATATTCATTTAACGCCTCAGCATAACTTAAATATACCTCTGCTAAACGACATAATGCACCATGGCGATTCTTGTAATCTCCACTGCCTTCTTTAGGGTTTGCAGATGGGTCCACCCTCTTACGTACCAGATAACCACTCCATGGAGCGTCATGAGAAGGACCACCATCTTTACCATCCATATAAAAATCAGTATTTCTCTTACCACCAATATGCCATTGTTCATTATGCAATACTGAAATGTAAAAACGAGGTTCCCGGTCACAATACATTTTATATGTATTGGCATCTACAACTACATTTTCATCTTTATTACGATCTCCTTCCGAGGAACCATACTGCCATTTTGTAGAATAAGTCTCTTTTTGCGTACTAAAGCCTGCCTCTGAATAATTAGCGTCAGGGTTAATTTTAGGAGAGCCATCCGAATTATAGCCTAGAATAGGTCTTTGACCGTTTCTCATAAAAAAAGCATCAACCAAAGATTGAGTTATTCCGATCGCTCCCACTCCATTAATACCCAAACCACGTGGAATACAGTTTTTATCATACCATCCACCAGAATCCATTGTACGGACAAACAGTAATTCTCTATTGGCTTCATTCCATCTCTTCATGACTGCATTCTGATAAGAAAGAAAAGGATCAATATCACCGTTATCCAAATATTCATAATGCAAATGATAGCCAGCTGCTTCTGCCTCATCTATAACCAGTTTACAAGCATCCACTGCCCTTTTCCAACGTTCCGGATCATGTGCAGAATTAAAAATAGGAGTTCCATCGATATTTTTTATATTCGCCAATGCGGGATTACCATTCACCAAATCACTTGCAGCAAACAATAACATACGTGCACGCATTGCCAAGCATCCAACAGAAGTCACACGGCCATATTTCTTATCTTCAGTTTGAGTTGCAGGCAATTGTTTTGAAGCTTCTAACATTTCTTGATCTGCCCAATCAATTACATTATAAAACGGCTCTTGTTTCAACATCAGATCATCAGCCGAAGTACTTTCACTAGCCTCGCGAATAATAGGAACTGAACCATAAGCTATAGCCATCATAGAATTATAATAAGCTATAAAGAAACGGCATTCAGCTTTCATAAAGTCTACTTCTTCAGCCGGTACAGCCTCCAATGGGTGAGCATGTTTAATAAACAAATAAGCAGAACGGATATATTTTGGATAAGTATTCCAATAAGTAATTACCCCGGGATTGTCTGCTGTCCAGTTACCTTTTTGATATTGAATGGCTTTAAATCCCTGCGCTTCCCAACCAACCGAAGGAATCAGTTCATCAGCTATGGCATCGGGACCATCATAAGTATAATATTCAGGTAGGCCGCGATAAATATATGCCAGCCAACGTTCCATATTCTTTTTATTCTCAAATACTGATTCTAAGTCCAACTGGTCATCTGGTTGCTTATCCAGATAATCAGAACAAGAAGAAAAAGCAAATGTCGTAATAATACTTAGTACTATAAATTTTAATATGCTATTTTTCATATGCGCTATTATTAGAATTTAATTTCAAAACCTGCAGATAACGATTTCATAATTGGGTACGCAGCCCCTGTAGTATTTTCGACTTCCGGATCCCACAAATCAAATTTTGAGAATGTCAAAAGATTTGTTCCTCTCACGAAAAGACGAATGCCTGATATAACTGTAGTATTTCTCCACAAACTCTTTGGTAAAGAGTAACCGAGTTCAATGTTTTTTAAACGTAAGAAACTCATATTCCGCAGCCACCATGTAGATGGTTGGTTATTATTACTATTTATACCATCATCCAAACGCGGATAAAATACATTCTGACTTGGGTTGTCTACAGTCCAACGATCATTTGCATTAGTAAACATATTGCCTGTTACTCCTCTATTAGCACCCGGAATAATACTTGATCCTAATATATTCCAACTACGACCTATCCCTTGAAAGAGAGCCCCAAAATCTAAATTCTTATATTTCATATTCAGTCCAAAGCCATATACTATCTCCGGATCTTTTGTTCCTCCAATTGGAGATTTATCAAATACGTCCACTTTACCATCACCATTGACATCCCTGTATCTGATATCTCCCGGACGTAATTTACTTACAAAACTTTGAGTCGGAATTCCTTTTTTCAGTTTACCTGTACTTACATCTTCAAAATCGTCTTCTGTAAATAAACCTTCTGCTATATAGCCTGTTAATTGTCCTACCGGATGTCCTGTTTCAGCACGGTTAGTACCAACCACTGCACTAGGTTCATCCTTTTCTGTTATTTCATTATGAGCATAGGTAAATGTTCCCATTAAGCTGACAAATAAGTCTTTGCCAAACTGTTTATTAACATTTAAAGAAACCTCTACACCCTGATTAGTCACTTTTCCAAAATTCTTCCAAGGCTGCTTCATAAATCCAGCTGTCATCGGAACAGACTCACGTGGCATAAATATATCTTTACGACGTTCATCGAAATAATCTAATTGCAAATCAATCATACCATTTAGAAAGCCTAGCTCAACCCCCAAATTCATCTTATTAACAATCTCCCATGTCAAATCTTGTACTGCAAACTCACCTTCAGCCATACCAGTCAAGCCATAGCTGCTATCCAATCCCCATTTATACATGTTTAATGTATCATAGTCATCGGTAATTGTAGAAAGGTATGCAAATCGGCGTCCACCTAAATTAGCATTACCTACCTGACCATAAGACGCACGTAATTTCAATTTAGATATGACCTTACGCAATGGTTGCATAAATGCCTCTTCCGATACAATCCAACCAATTGCTCCTGAAGGGAAAAAGCCATAACGTTTGCCTTTGGCAAAATTTTCAGAACCATTATAGCCAAAATTAAATTCACCTACATATTTGCCTGCATAGGTATAAGACGCACGTCCTGCCAACCCTTGATTACGGTATGGCAACTTACTTCCATCATCATAATTACGACGATTAAACAATAGCATTGCAGCAACGGAATGTTTATCAGCGAATGTACGGTCATAAGACAAAGTAGCCTCCATATATACACTCTTATTTCCATAGTCACCGCTTTTTGAATAATCCAAGAAATTAGTGCCATTGGATTTTGATGCTATAATCAAGTTACCTTCATCATCACGTCCTGTAGCAGGTACATAGTAATCTGGCGTCTTTCCACGAGAAACAGTACCCGAAGAAAACCTGTCAAATGAGAATGTTCCTTTTACTTTCAATCCGGGAAGGAAGAATTTCAAATCTTGTTCTACCGAAAACAGTGTTTCAATCTTACTGTCGCTTCTTCTTTTATATCCACTTTGAGTAGCCCATGCCCAAACGTTTGGCTCCTCTGTTGTCGGTATTTGACCACTGGAATACTGTGCAGGAAAAGCATGAGGAACAGCAACGAACGCTTTCTGGAAAATTTGAGATATATCTTTCGTAGTAGAATTTCTATCTTGCAAATATCCACCAATATTAAAACGTAATTGCGTAGTAGGACTCAATTTCAAATCCACATTAGAACGCACGTTATAACGCTGCAATTTAATAGTAGGATCCCAATCATAGCTTTTATCACGTTTCAAAATACCACGTTCATTATACGCAGCAGCAACAAAAGAATAACGTAATGTCTCTGTACCACCAGAAATATCTACTGTTACACGCTGATTCGAAGCATAATCATTTGCAATTGCATCCATCCAATTCACGTCTGGATATAAATCAGGATCGTAACCTGCACGAGTTTTTGCAATACGATCCGTATACTTAGCTTGTTGCCCTGTATCTATCAAAATATCATCCAAGACCTGCATATAATCTGCTGCGCCTAAATACTCAGGAAGTTTAACAGGCTGTGTAGCTGCAAATTCAGCCTTTACAGTCACACGAGGTTTACCAACTTGTCCACGCTTCGTATTAATTAAAATAACACCATTAGCTCCCCGCACTCCATAAACAGCACTCGCAGCAGCATCTTTCAATACTGAAAAAGATTCTATCTCTTCAGGATCAATATTATTCAAATCACGTTCTATACCATCAATCAAAACCAATGGGTTTTGTCCAGCATCCTGGAATGTACTAATACCACGAATCCAGAAAGAAGAGTTATCATATCCCGGTTCACCAGAACGTTGCACAGCTAATACACCGGCAACTGTACCAGCCAGATTATTACTTATTGAACGAGTTGTAGAAACTTTTAACTTAGCAGGTTCAATCGTCGTGATAGAACCAACAACAGACTCTTTCTTTTGTGCGCCATAGGCCACCACTACAACCTCATCTAATTGACCAACATCTTCTACCATTTGTACATTAACAACCTTCCGGTTATTAACCACCTCTTCTTTAGGAACAAAACCAATATAACGGAAAGAAAGCACAGACTTTCTTTCAGGAACAGTAATACTATAATTACCATTCATGTCTGTCAATGCATGTACTGTAGAATCATTTTTCAGAATGATTGTTACACCAATCAAAGGCTCACCTTTTTCATCTGAAACGTTACCTGTTACCTTAATACCCTTTTGTTGTGTAGTTTGCTGTATTTTAGGAGCATCCGGTACAGAAATAGTGATTTGTCTTCCCGACATCTTATAATTCAGTCCTATCTCTGAGAACAACTCTTTTAATACAGCATCTATTTTCTTATTGGAAACTGAAATGGAGACTTTATTATTCAGATTTTTCTGAACATTGGCAGAGTAAATAAAAATATACTTACTATGTTTTTCGATATAATCTAAGATATCTTTAACTGTAGCATTCTCATACTGTACTGAGAATAGATCTTCTTCGGAATTCCAACTAATAGAATTAGTACCGAATGAAGAAAATGGAATCATAAAAAAGACGTTTATAATGCAAAAAAGCTTAAGTCTTTTCTTTAAGTGTAAAAAAATAGTTTTCTTTACCATAAAAATTTCTTTTTAGGTTAACAATTTTGGATTTATTGATTTAACTAAGGAATTACTATCGGGTAAATACGGCAATATTTATCCGATTTTTTTGTTTCATTATGGTTGTCTGTTCTTCATAGGCAAACATGTTTAAAAGATTAATTAAAAAAATTATTTATTTAAATATATACTAGTATCACTTTTTTCGATCGTGAATGGTAGGGTTTGCTGAATGCATTCAATCACTTCATCTATATCATCTTTCAAATCTAATTTCCCATACACTTTTTCTTTACCAATAATTGGATCACATTGAATAGGTATACCATAATAAATGCTTAACCTTTGAATAATCTGCGACAAATCATTACCGTTCAATAACATTATCCCCTCTACCCAACTAATATATTCTGCTACATCGACCTGCTTTTGATAAGCAATTGTACCATTAGCTATATTCAACAAATCATTAGGATTCAAACGTGCTTTCTTTTCATTCTTATCGGTAACTTCTACCGCACCCTCTACCAATACAATATTAGTTGCCCCTCCTTTATAGTTCGAAATATTAAATTTCGTACCTAACACCTGCAGTTTAAAATCATCAGACTCCACTATAAAAGGATGCTTCTTATCATGTGCAACTTCCAGGAAAACCTCTCCTTGAGCATAAATTTTACGAATATCCCCTTCAAAACGACGAGGATAAATCACTTTTGATTGAGAATTAACTATCAATCGAGTCCCATCAGACAACTCAACTCTCGCCCTTTTTCCAGCAGGAACAAGCAATTGGTTATATTCTTGCTCTTCTTTAATTTTTTCTTCTTTCTCCTTTATTACTTGCGAATTAACAGCAACCTTTCCTTCTTTTGAATACTTAATGAAAGCATTTTCATCTAAATTAAGCTGCTCTTTGGGAGTAATAAGAGTCACTTCCTGAACAGAACGGCTATCCATTTCTTCGGCAATAGCCTGAAAGTCTAAATTAGTAGTCCCATTTTGACTCAAGAAATAAATTGTAGAAAAACAAATCAAGAAAGAAGCTGCAATAGAAGCTGAAGCAACTAAGAAGTATTTGTTCCTGCGCTTCATAGCATCTTTTCGCATCTTTTGTCGAGTCCTCTCTACAATATAAGATGGATCAATCTTTTCCTGCGTACAATTTTCCCAAAAGAATCTCAATCTCTCACCATCAGGCATAGAAGTAAAATCATCCTCAATTTTTTGTTGAGAATTCAATTTACTAAACAAATCTGCGAGACGATGGTATTCTTTCAAGCTCATAATCCTTTTTTAATGTTGTTCTATAGATAAAGACGCAACTAAAGAAAAAATCTCCTAGTCAAAAATATTTTTTTTTCATTTTTCTTAGAGAATAAATAGAAGCGAGTTAGTTAAACAGGAAGCAAAATATTAATAAACAGAGAGTTAAAAGGATTAGTTCTTACGAGATTTTATATTCAATCTTTTAGAAATTTCATCTAACGCAAAAGCAATATGGTTATTGATAGTCTTCACAGATATATTCAACATTTCTGCAATGTCTTTATAGGGCAGACCATCTATTTTTGCTAAGAAAAAGACATGTTTACACTTGGGAGGAAGTTGTTGAATAGCATCATTAATTTTAGCCATTTCTTCCATACTAATCATCTCTTCGGCTGGAGACTGAACCGGCTCAAAAGTAAAATCTTCGATATCATCAAATGACAATTCATACTTTCCAGTCTCCTTCCTCAAAAAAGAAATCGCTTTTCGATAGGTTATTGTCTGGATCCAAGCATTCATATTGCCAATTTCAGCCAGACTTTTTCTATTTTTCCAAACTTCAAAAAAAACATCACTCACAATCTCTTCAGCCGACTCTTTTTGACCAAGTAACGCAAATGTATAGTGATATAAACGCGAAGAATAATGCTCCATAAAACGGTTGAAAGCAATTTCATCACCGTCTACTATTCTACTTATTTCATTATTCTCAAGTTTCACAGAAGTATTTATAGATTATTTTCAATTAACAAAATTGAGCCAAATATAGCAGTATCATATCAAATATAAAAATAAAACACCACAAAAAGGAATTAAAAGTTATCAATTATAGAAAAGTGGCTATAATAAGAACATTACCATTTAACTATAAAAGTCTCTTACTTAAATAACGTACAGGATACCATACAGAGAGAAAACCAACTGCTAAAACTGTGATAAAAATTAGTACGATATCCCAAGCGTGAACACTGACAGGATAGGCGTCTACAACAAAAGTACCACCACCGCCTCCCAATGAAATTATACCGAATTTCTGTTGGATAAAACATAGGATTAATCCTAAAACAATACCGGAAATAGCACCGAAAAGAGAAATTAAACGACCTTCAAAAAGGAATATCCGAGAAATAAGTTTATCGCTGGCTCCAAGACTTCGCAAAGTCACTACATCGTCTTTCTTATCCAGAATTAGCATAGAAAGGGAACCAATTACATTGAAACAGGCTATCATTAAGATAAAAGTGAGAAACAAATAAGAGATTAATTTCTCTATCTCCATAATACGGAAAACATCTGCCTGCTGCTGATAACGGTTTTGAACTACAAAATCATCACCTAATATATTTTCAATTTTGGATTGTACAGATGAAATATTTACATTAGGTTTCAATTTCAATTCCATCGCAGAGACTTCTGTTGTATAATCCAGAAGCTCACGGAGGAAATCGAGAGAAGTCAGAATATATTTCCCGTCATATTCTTGCTGATTCACAACAAATACGACACCCGGAGAATACAGGTAATCACGATTAAAAGAAGCACTGGGATTTGCCATGTTCACTTTGGCATTTCGCTTGGGTAGATAGACCTGAAGAGGATCAACAAATTCCAAACCTGTACCCAAAGTCGCAACCAGTTCCACTCCCATAACCCCGTAGTTCACAATAGAGTCATGAAGAAGAAATTCACCTGCGCCATAGAGTATACTATCTATAGCAGTCAGTTCTTCAAAGTTATCCTCCACACCTTTTAATACAACCATAGCTTGGCGATCCTTGTATTGCACCATTGCATTTTCTTCGAGTGTTTCTGTAAACACCTCTACTTCAGGAAGTGCACAAACAGCGCGAATCCGCTTATCTTGCGCATCAAAGACTTTTCCTTCACGGACCGTAATTTTCAACTGCGGGTCAAAAGCCGTAAAAAAGCTAGCGACCATATCCTGAAAACCATTGAAAACGGAAAGAGTGCAAACCAAAGCAAGCGTAGCAAGAGCTACCCCACATACGGAAATACCGGATATGATATTAATAGCGTTATGCTTTTTTTTTGAGAAAAGATAACGCCTGGCTATATAAAAAGGGAAGTTCACCTCTGCAATGAATTATTTCACTTCAGCAATGAATCTATTTTCTCAATATAATCCAATGAATCATCCACAAAGAATTTCAGCTCGGGAATGATGCGCAACTGGTGACGCACACGAGTTCCAAGCTCATAGCGGATGGATTTCATATTGTTATTGATATTCTTCACCATCTCTTCTGCTTTCTCCGAAGGAAAAACACTGAGGTAAACACGGGCAATACTCATATCAGGACTGATACGAACTGCACTAACAGAGACCAGTGTGCCCGGCATGGACTTTGTTTGAAGCAGGAATATCTCACTTAGTTCTTTCTGCAACAGGCGAGATATCTTATTCTGTCTGGTTGTTTCCATAAATCTACTCTTTTATCTTACTTTTTTCTTATAATCGTTAACCCGTCACGTAAAGGCAATATCACTTTTTCCACTCGCACATCTTCCGCCACCAAATCATTGAAGGCTTTAATACCAATCGTCTGTGCATCCGTGTTGCGAGGCTGTTCGAGAACATGACCGTCCCACAAAGTATTATCAGCAATGATATATCCGCCTGCAGATAGATGCGCCAACGTCATCTCGTAATATTCAATGTACTTACGCTTATCACCATCAATAAAAGCCATATCAAAGGTAACACCTAAACGCGGAACAAGTTCTAAAGCATCACCTATATAAAAACGAATTTTATCGGCAAATGGTGATTTTTCCAACCATGGACGGGTAAAATCCTCTTGTTCATCATTGATCTCAAACGTATGCAACATTCCACCTTCGGCCAGACCTTCCGCCAAACAAAGGGCAGAATAGCCACTATACGTTCCTATTTCCAATATCTGACGGGGCCGAATCATTTCTACAAACATTTTCAGCATCCGTCCCTGCAAATGCCCGGAAGCCATACGAGGACGGAGCAGTTTTACATGTGTATCCCGGTAGAGCGATTTTAAATAATCGCTCTCGGGATCAATATGCTGCAAAATATATTCGTCTATCGATTCGGTTTCCTGCATAAAACTAGCTCTTACAAATTACAGATAGCGGTTGTTATTAGGCAATACAGTCTGCCCTGCATGCTCCAATGCATCTTCCACTACATTAATTTCAAGGAATGATGTTTTCGTTCCCGCCTTACCACTACTCAAATAACCAACCATATCAGAAGGCTGTAAACGACCTTCTTTCAACAAACGGCGCAATGCTGCAAAGTAATACTCCTGTCCGTTAGCCAATTCCGGCATATAGATAGCTTCCACACCATAAGACAAAGCCAAATGACGCATCGTCTTTTCTTTATAACAAATAGCCAACACCGGATATTTTCCACGGAAAGCTGCCAGATTGCGGGCAGTACGTCCGCTATAGCTATCAGTAATAATGGCACGTATTTTTAGTTTAGAAGTAGCCTTCACTGCCTGTTTAGCAAGGAATGCCGTAACATCATTACTATTCTCATCCAATGGAATACGGATATCATTTTCCTCCAATTTATCTTTTTCAGCCTGGGCAGCAATCTTAGTCATTGTCCTCACTGCCTCTACCGGATACTTACCATAAGCAGTTTCCCCACTCAACATCAATGCATCTGTACGATAGTAGATTGCATTAGCAATATCAGTCACTTCCGCACGAGTCGGACGAGGGTTACTTATCATCGTGTGGAGCATCTGAGTAGCAACGATTACCGGCTTCTTTGCCAAAATACATTTGCGAATCAATACACGCTGGATTCCCGGGATACGTTCCTGTGGAACTTCAATACCCAAGTCACCACGGGCCACCATTACACCATCTGCCACTTCCAGAATTTCATCGATATTATCTACTCCTTCCTGATTCTCAATCTTAGCAATAATCTTAATATCACTATTATGAGCATCCAGAATTTCACGAATATCAAGCACATCCTGACGATTGCGTACAAAAGAATGAGCGATAAAATCAATATCCTTTTCAATAGCGTAAAGGATATTGTTACGGTCTTTTTCCGTTAATGAAGGAAGATTAATGCGAACACCCGGAACATTTACACTCTTACGGCTTCCCAAAGTAGCATCGTTCTTGACTTCACACAACAAATAATCGTTAGTCTTATCAATAACTTCCAGTTCCAGATCACCATCATCAATCAGGATCATACCACCGATATTTAGATCGGCCACAAAGTTTGGGTATGAAACAGCGATACATTCACGGGTTGTCTCCAAATCCGGATTACCTACAATCTTTACTTTATCACCTGTCTTATATGGAATTGGTTCTGCATTAGCCGTCGTACGAACTTCCGGACCTTTTGTATCCATCAAGATCGCAATACGGTTGGATACAGCACGTACATTTGCAATCAAAGCTTCAAAACCTTCACGGCTAGCGTGCGCTGTATTCATACGCACCACATTCATCCCAGCTTCAAACAACTGTTTTATAAAATCCACATCGCAACGTCTATCCGAGATGGAAGCCACAATTTTAGTCTGTTTCAATAACATAGTCTTTCTACCTATTATATTTTATATTACCTTATTTATTATCTATCTAACAAAGCTTCCAAGGCCAAACGGTACGAATTCAACCCAAAGCCACAAATCACTCCCTTGCAGGCACAAGCAATCATCGACACATGTCGGAAAGGCTCCCGACTATGCACATTGGAAATATGTACTTCAATCACCGGAGACGTCACAGAGCGAATAGCATCCTGCAAAGCTATGGAAGTATGTGTATACGCACCTGCATTCAGAATGATGCCATCCACATCAAATCCCACCTGCTGTATGCAGTCTATCATTTCACCCTCAATATTCGATTGAAAATAGTCGATCTCCACGTCAACGTATCTTTTGCGAAGATCAACCAAGTAATCTTCAAATGTAACGCTTCCGTAAATGGAAGGTTCACGCTTACCCAACAGATTAATATTCGGGCCATTAATAATTTGTATCTTCATCGCGCAATCCTGTTTTTTATATACCTTTGTATCCAAAGAACAATATTTCAAGGTGCAAAGGTAGAAAAAAGAAATGGAAATCAACGAAAAAAAGAAGAAGAAGGAACAACAAGAGGTGATAATCAGGAAGTATCAGCAGTATCTCAAACTGGAAAAGTCTTTATCTCCTAATACGCTGGATGCCTATCTTACGGATCTGGACAAACTGATGAGTTTTTTGAAGCAGGAAAAGGTAGAGATACTAGACGTATGTTTATCTGATCTTCAACATTTTGCAGCCGGATTACACGATATTGGCATTCACCCTCGTTCACAGGCCCGCATCTTATCAGGAATCAAATCATTCTTCCGTTTTCTCATCATTGAAGACTACTTGGAAGCAGACCCCAGTGAGTTATTAGAAGGACCTAAAATAGGCTTTAAACTTCCTGAAGTACTGACTGTGGAGGAAATTGACCGGATTATCTCTGCCGTTGACCGCAGCAAAACCGAAGGACAGCGAAACAGAGCTATTTTAGAGACATTATACAGTTGCGGACTTCGCGTATCGGAACTTGTCACACTCAAGTTGTCCGACCTTTATTTTGATGAAGGCTTTATCAAAGTAGAAGGAAAAGGAAGCAAACAGCGCCTCGTCCCCATCTCTCCACGAGCCATTAATGAAATAAAACTTTACATACCAGACCGTAATCAAATTGAAGTAAAAAAAGGGCATGAGGATTTCGTTTTTGTCAGCCAGCGGAGAGGTAAAGGACTTTCCCGGATTATGATCTTTCACATGATAAAAGAATTAGCGGAAAAAGCAGGCATTACCAAAAACATCAGTCCGCATACTTTCCGACATTCCTTCGCCACTCATTTACTGGAAGGTGGAGCCAATTTGCGAGCCATTCAATGCATGCTCGGACATGAGTCTATCGCGACAACGGAAATCTACACACACATTGACCGTAATATGCTTCGTAGTGAGATTATTGAGCATCATCCACGAAATATCAAGTACCGGAAAGAAAAAGAGGGGTTATTTCATTAAATTATGATAAAATCGCCCCTGTATCTATATAATTATATTAAGAATTAATATCTTTGCGTTACTTTTTCTGTGCGAGCAGAAGGAGGTTGGCAAATAGACGATATTTCAATTACAAACATTTAATTTATACCTAAAATGACTAAGAAGTTGTACTTGCCTTTACTCATGGCAATGGTTGTTGCATTATTCTCTTCTTGCAGCAAAAAAATGGGTGAATTATCAGCTGATTACTTCACTGTTACTCCGCAAGTGCTGGAGGCAGTAGGTGGTAAAGTTCCTGCGACCATCAATGGTAAATTTCCTGAAAAGTATTTCAACAAGAAAGCGGTTGTAGAAGTTACTCCGGTTTTGAAATGGAATGGCGGCGAAGCTAAAGGCCAACCAGCTACTTTCCAAGGTGAAAAAGTGGAAGGTAACGACCAGACTATCTCTTACAAGATGGGCGGTAGCTACACTATGAAAACTTCTTTTGACTATGTTCCGGAAATGGCTAAGTCTGAATTGTACCTGGAATTCAAAGCTACTATTGGTAAGAAAGTAGTTACTATTCCTGCTGTGAAAATTGCTGATGGTGTAATTTCTACTTCTGAATTAGTAAACAATACATTAGGTAACGCTAACCCTGCATTGGGCGAAGACGCTTTCCAACGTATCATCAAAGAAAAACACGATGCTAACATCATGTTCTTGATCCAACAGGCTAACATTCGTTCTAGCGAATTGAAGACTGCTAAAGAATTCAACAAAGAAGTAGCTAACGTAAACGAAGCTGCTAACAAAAAGATCAGCAACATTGAAGTTTCTGCATACGCTTCTCCTGATGGTGGTGTAAGCTTGAATACAACTCTTGCTGAAAACCGCGAAGACAACACAACTAAGCTGTTGAGCAAAGACCTGAAGAAAGCAAAAATCGATGCTCCGATCGATGCTAAATATACTGCACAGGACTGGGAAGGTTTCCAAGAATTAGTTTCTAAATCTAACATCCAAGACAAAGAGTTGATCCTCCGCGTTATTGCAATGTACCAAGATCCTGCTCAAAGAGAAAGCGAAATCAAAAACATCTCTGCTGTATACAAAGAATTGGCTAACACTATTCTTCCTCAGTTGCGTCGTTCTCGTTTGACTTTGAACTATGAAATCATCGGTAAGTCTGACGAAGAAATCACTAAACTGGCTTCTTCTAATCCTTCTGAACTGAATGTAGAAGAATTGCTGTATGCTGCTACACTGACTAGCGATCCTGCTAAACAAGAAGCTATCTATACTCAAGCTACAAAACAATTCCCGAACGATTACCGTGGTTACAACAACTTGGGTAAATTAGCTTACCAGGCTGGTAACATTGACAAAGCTGAATCTTACTTCAAGAAAGCTGCCAGCGTTAATGCTACTCCTGAAGTTAACATGAACTTAGGTTTGATCTCTTTGATGAAGGGTGACAAAACTGCTGCAGAAGCATACTTCGGTAAAGCTGCCGGAACAAAAGAACTTGGCGAATCTATGGGTAACCTGTACATCGCTCAAGGTCAATATGAAAGAGCAGTTAACTCATTCGGTGACTCTAAGACTAACAGTGCTGCTTTGGCTCAAATCCTTGCTAAGGACTACAACAAAGCTAAAAACACATTGGCTAACGTAACAAGACCGGATGCTTACACTGACTACCTGATGGCAGTTTTAGGTGCTAGAACTAACAATTCTTCTATGGTAACAAGCAGCTTGAAGAGCGCAGTTGCTAAAGATTCTTCATTAGCTAAGAAAGCAGCTACTGACCTGGAATTTGCAAAATACTTCACAAATGCAGATTTCATGAGCATCGTTAAATAAGAGAATTACCACTCTATTTTAAATATTAAGAATTGCCTGTCATTATAAATGACGGGCAATTCTTTTTTTTTATCCGTAAAAACCGTACTTTCGCAGAAAAGAATTCAAAGCAATGAAAAAGAGCAGCATTTTAATCCTTATAATCATCTGTCTGTGCGGTTGTGGCAAATCTTCTAAGAAAACAAGCATAACCGGGGAAATCAAGGGACTGGGTACAGATACGCTCTACCTGTACGGAATGGACGAATCCTTTGATCGGATAGATACTATTTTCGCGAAAGGAGACAAATTCTCTTACACCACCTCCATAGACACCATAACTTCGGCCTATCTGCTGATTGATAACCAGATAGAATATCCGATCTTCCTCGATAAAGGAAACCAAATCAAGATAAAAGGAAATGTGGACCACCTCGAATTTCTGGATATCAACGGGAATAAATATAATGAAGAGTTCACAGCCTTTCAGAAAGAGCTGGGTAGTTTAAACAACCCTTCCGAAAAAGATTTAGAGCAAAAGGCGGAAGAATTCATCAGGGCACATCATTCTTCTTTTGTCAGTCTTTACCTGTTGGATAAATACTTTGTGCAGAAAGACTCTCCTGATTTCAACAAGATAAAGACATTAATTGAAGTCATGACAGGAATACTTCAAGACAAGCTATATATCGAGCAACTGAACGAAGCTATTTCCTTGTCCGAAAAGACAGAGATAGGCAAATATGCTCCGTTTTTCAGTCTACCCAATATAAAAGGAGAGAAAATTACCCGTTCATCCGAAGATTTCAAAAAGAAGAATCTATTAATCAACTTCTGGGCCTCATGGACAGATAGTATCTCCAATCATCAAAGCAACAGCGAATTAAAAGAACTTTATAAAAAGTACAAAAAGAACAAACACATCGCTATGCTCGGAGTCTCCTTTGATATGGACAAGAAAGAGTGGCAGGATGCTATTAAACGCGATACACTAAATTGGGAACAAGTTTGTGATTTCGGTGGATTGAATTCCGAAGTTGCCAAACAATATGCTATCAAACAAGTTCCCAGTAACATTCTTTTAGCAGCAGACGGCAAGATTCTGGCAAAAAACCTCAAAGGAGAGCAGCTGAAAAAGAAAATTGAAGAAGTAGTCACAGCAGCTGAAGAAAAGGAAAAACAAGACAATAAAAAGAAAAAATAACCTGTAAGCAAACGTGTTAATCAAAGTTTTCGGAGCGGCTGTTCAAGGGATTGATGCAACACTCATCACAATCGAAGTCAACAGCTCGCGCGGCTGTATGTTTTACCTCGTCGGCCTTCCGGATTCTGCGGTCAAAGAAAGCCATCAACGCATTATCTCCGCATTGCAGGTGAATGGCTATAAAATGCCCACAAGCAATATAGTAGTCAACATGGCACCGGCTGACATTCGCAAAGAAGGTTCGGCCTATGACTTACCGCTTGCCATCGGACTACTCGGAGCCAGCGAAACAATCTCTTCCGAGAAATTCTCCCGCTATTTACTTATGGGTGAGCTAAGTCTGGACGGAAGTATCCAGCCCATCAAAGGAGCGCTCCCTATCGCCATCAAAGCCCGTGAAGACGGGTTCGAAGGACTTATCATCCCCCAACAAAATGCACGGGAAGCCGCCGTTGTCAATCAGTTAAAAGTATACGGAGTCAGTAATATCAAAGAAGTCATCGAGTTTTTCAACAACGAACGCGAACTGGAGCCAACGATTGTCAATACCCGGGAAGAATTCTATCAACAACAGAATCATAGTGACCTGGACTTTGCAGACGTAAAAGGTCAAGAGAATGTGAAAAGAGCCTTGGAAGTTGCAGCAGCCGGAGGACACAACTTAATCATGATAGGTGCACCAGGTAGCGGTAAATCAATGATGGCTAAACGGCTCCCGTCCATTCTTCCCCCTCTTTCATTAGGGGAAAGCCTGGAAACAACCAAGATACACTCGGTTGCCGGAAAACTGCAACGCGGGTCCTCATTAATTACCCAACGTCCGTTTCGCGACCCACATCATACGATTTCACAAGTAGTACTAATTAACTATTAGGTGGCTGCTTACACTTTTCATTCAAGAAAGAAATCTATTATCATTTTCCCTTTAACAACCTAATGGCTATTACAGCTATAATTATACAGTCTAAAGATATTATTAATTCTTTCAATAATTAATATCAAACTAACCTTGTTGTTAAACTAATATTCAAATTCTCCTCACCTTCATTAATATTTTCTAAATCAATAAGAATAGGTTCTGTAATATGATAGTACGTCTTTGCTTTTCTACAATATCCCTCTGCTGCCATTTCACGGGCAGGTATAACTATATTACAATATGTTACCCCCACTAATGCATGATCTTTGGTTGATGAGTATATTATACCATCAAGCATGTCCTGCTTTTTAATATACTGTAATAGAAGTTGTGAGATAATGTATTCTGGTTTGAATGGCTCGTCAGGATGCGCAACTTTCATTAAACAAGATAAATAAAATGGGTAAGTAGATAAAAAACTAAATGCAAAATGGGCATCTGTTTCTATAATAGTTTCCAAACATTCATCTGGAATTACTAAGTTTATCAGTGATAAAAGTTTATGATTCTCGACCCTACATGCAAATACTTGTTCTTCAGACTCCAATGATCGTTTAATTTCATTCCAACAAACTTCTAATGATGTTCCTAAATATAAACATGGGAATCCGGGAATACTAAATCTTGCTGACGAAACCTTTTCTCTCATATTAAAAGGAACATGAAACATTTTCTCCTTAGATAAAGTTTCTTTAGATATTCGCATTCTATACAAATTAATAAGCTCTTCTCTCCATTCTAATAAGAAAAAATTGCCCAACTGATCATTAAGATAATTATTTGCATATGCACAACGGACACTACTTCTACTTGGAGCAAATTTATTTCTCATTAACAAATTCTCTAAAAGTTTATATGCTTCATCCGGATATCCTTCGTAATAAATACTAATTATCGAGCTGATTGTCTGTTGGACTTTCTTGATAAAGGAGATAAACTTTCTTTTTGTTAGATCTATAATTATTGGTGAACCTTCATTTCTAAATAAAGCATTAAAATCAACTTCATCAATATCATTTAGCAATGATATATATTCACTGAATTCATATTGCAATGTTTCGATATAAGAGCTACCTGTCCTTTCAAGAGGTAGCTGATTTCTCATTTGATTTAATGCTTCAAAGACTCTCATACTTTATTATAATTAATGCCAGTTAGGCAATTATATTTAACTTTATATTGAATAACAGCAACACAAAAAAAAGAGTTTAAATTTTCCACTTTCTTATTGTTATACCTCATAAAAACAAAAATACAAAAAGATTCTATTTGACAAATCATTTTTGAGTTAATAATGCTTTTGAAATAATTTACATTTCTCTAAAATGGATAAATATCGCTGTCTGTATCACTATTTGAGAATTGAAACTCACCTTTAGATAAGCATTTTAAATATTGCTGCAAACGAATCCTATTACTTCTTGAAACTTGATAATTTTCTTTATGTCGCTTATCAATCTCAGAATGACATCTAATACAAAGACATTTCAAATTATACTCTCGGTTATCCAGTTTATTACCATTTATATGGTGTACCTCTAAAAATCGCTTATTAAATCCATTTAGAATAACACCACAATTCTCACATACATATTGATGTTTCTCTCTTATATATTCACTAATCTTCTGCCACTCCTTAACATATCCGAACATATCAATATCAACTTGTTCGGGCATTTCGTTTTGTTCACTTCCTCCTAAAGCATCATAGAATCCCTGAGTATTAGATACCGAATTTATCAACAGCGCCTTTATCCCAACCATATCTTCACCGAAAAGTTCTTCCGCTTGCATATTGAGTAGCATATGCCTACAATATCCACATAAGGATAAAGATACATTTTTAAATTCTTCACCAGTCCTACGCTCTATTATATCATTGGTGTTAGCTGTAGAAAAGGAATAATATTGATCAAAGACTCCTTTATCTAAAAACTTCCGAATAGTTTCACATTCAAATATATGAAATTTAGGAAACCCATACTTATCAACTAAATATCGTGTTTGATACATGTACCCTTGACGTTTAAAACCATTTTCATCCAAATAGAATATACCTGTTGATTGAAAATCAATTTTACCATTAGTATAAGCTTCTTCAAAATCAACCCTAATAAGTTTATACCCTTTAGAATCCCCTACAATGTAGCCATTGTTTTTTAGAAACTTTTTTAAAGCATCAAAAGTATATAATTCACTCATACTAGTCATTTCTGCATATCATTAACAATATTCTCAATAAGTTCTTCACTTGTGGTAATTATACGAAATTCAACTCTACGTGAGTAATTAGCATTTATTGGTTCATGCGATAAAAAACTTTCTTGCTTATTGTCATCAAGAGTTCGTCCATAAGATAGTCCATTAGCTGTGATCCAGTATTGTAATTGTTCTTTCTGTTTTTCAGATAAGTTCTTATAGTATTCCATCTGTCTAAAATATTCAAGAACTTTAGCAGATCTCTCTTGTGACAGTAAAATATTTCCGATATAAGGATCGCTTGATTTACTATAAATAGCCAATGTATCTGTATGTCCTTCGATTCGAATTTCTTTAATCCTTGTTCGATATTCTTCTTTTAAGAGAATGTTAAAATATCTAGGTAAAAAATCATTCAATATTTTCTGAAAGGTTGGGGTAACATCCGATTTACCTAAAGCAAATATAACTTGTGGATTTGTAAAGCGAATAGATAAATCTTTTCCTATCTCCATCTCCCATTCTTTTTTCTCTTCATCAAAAGCAGAACGCAAATCTTTATATATGGCTGATTTTGAATCTTGAAAGTCTGTTACAACCTTCTGGCGTTGCTGCTCGGCTTTTTGTACTTCAAGAATATATGAGATCGCAACAAACATAAAAATGACCATAAGTCCGGTCATTAAGTCAGAGAATGACATCCAACTATTATTCTTACTTCCCATTAGTTGCGTTTTTTATTATCATACATGGCTTGAATACAAGCGTCTAAGTTAGCCAATGTATTATTTAGTCTCTCGTAGAACTCTTCGTTAAGTGTAGACACACTACTATTTAAAGATTTAGAAGCATTAGCAATTATGCCAACTCCCTCATTCATGTTTTTTCTAGTTTCTCGCCAAAACTCTTCATTGTAATCTTTTATTTTATTAATTTCATCTAACTTCTTCACCAATAGACGAACTCCATCTCCCATATCTTTGTGATTACGAATCCAAGTATTTAGTTCCTTTGTAGCCTCGTCAAAAGCTTCAGTTCCATTATGCACTTTAGATATTGTATCGTTTAATTTTACTGTTATATCTTCAAATTTAGTATCGTCAATCAACACCCTTTGCAGTTCTTCTATCAATCGCTTCAAGTGACTATCATCAGCAATTAAAGAATGAGTATTATCAGCAACTTCTTCAAGTACTGTAGATGTGACTTTAAATTCACTTGTCATATTATTATATTGAGAAGTCAATTCACTAATCATATTTTTATTCTCAATCTGCCATACATTCAATTGCTCTACACTCTTATTTAATTGCTCGAAGTTTTCTTGAACAAGTTTGTTGATAAGTTCTTTGAGGGATTTATTAAATTCTTTAGTAACCCCTTCCATTACCTTAACTAAAGACTCAACATTATTCTTACGCATTAACGCAGAGAATTCATCGAATTTACTTTGCATTAACTTATTACCCTTTTCCATAGCATCTGTTATGACAACAATTTCACCCCTGACTGTTGTAGATAGATTTTTAGTTTCAAGTAGATTTTCTTCCTGAATACTTACCTGAGTACTCATTATGTCTAAAACTTCTCCTAATTGACTATATGCAGCTTTGGCTCCTTCCTCTATCTTTGTCGAAATATTGTGAATACCAACAATTTCCGTATGAACATCCATTAATTTGGAATTACTTATAACCATTTCTTCTACTTTGGTATTAAGATTGTCTAAACTGCCACTTTGAGAACTTAACAATTCTATTACCCCATTTTGTGATTCTACTATTTTTTCAATACCTGTAGCTTGTTGATCCAGTAAATTAATCATTCTTGTTTGTAATGTATTTGATTGATTTACCATTCTCTCAATTGTTTCATTCAATCGGCTTTGATCTTGACTCATGTTCTGAATTGCAACACATATTCTATTTAAAGCGTCTTGTTCCGTAGAAGGAGTTGTCGCCTCTATATCATCCGATATGCCATTAATCCATCTACTAACCACAATAGAACAAATCATCCCTACAATAGATGTCCAAAATGCCATTTTTAGTCCACTTAATAGAACTGAAATACTTGCTGATATATTTGTTGTATTAAAATCCGAAAGTCCATAAGTAATGCCAATAAATGTTCCTAATACACCTAAAGTAGTAAGAACAGAGGGCATGTATTCTATGATATTTTTCTCCTGCCTAAAAGTATTATTTTTAACTGCTTTCTTGATGCGATAACAACAATAAAAAAATGCTATAGCAATAATAGCTATGGAAATGATTGTAATAGTCATATATTTCTATTCTATTTTACATAAGATTTTTGCAAAAATAAGTTATTTATTTGATTATAAGATAGCTTCTCTGTAAAAGAATCACGATTTCAATATAAAATTATCTCATCATTATCTTATACAAAGCATATAAGCCATTATCTTTTTAAAACTTCGCCTCAAATCCCCTGAAAACCTTATATATGAGAAAGAACAAATAGATAAGAAATAAAAAACATATAAGCGATGTAATAATGTTAAAGACAAAACATTACTGCACCGAGAGACTAAATCCCTATTTTCAGCATTAATTATATGCCGGAAGTGGGGATTTTCTCGTATCTATATTCTTTCTCAATCAGGGAGCTAAAGGCTCTCTTTATTTTTTTCTTCTCACCGATTGACTTACCTCCTATACTCCTCTGATCGCCTTATTTATGAATAAAAAACAAATTATTAACAATTAAAGAATAGGAGAAAATTGAAATGAAAAAAGTAAAAATGATTATTGAAGTAGTAAAGTTTATCGGGCTACTTGCCCATTTACTAGAAGCGTTTGAGCTCATTGAATCTTTTATTAAGAGAAGAGCTCAAAAGAAACCAAATCCTGTGGGATTTAAAACAGAAGAATAATTATGACCAAATTTGAGAAGATTGAAACAGGTCTAATTATAATTTTTGAGGTAGTATTATGTACTCTCAAGAATGGAAAGAAATTTAGAAACCTTTTGAAGAAGAAGGTAAAATCAAGTAAAGAAACAAATTAAAAACAATTTAAAATTATGGAAACAAATTTAAGTATCATCCCACAAACAGGGATGGCAGTAATGAGAAGAAATATATTAGATCAAGAAATAGAAGATGCAGTTATAGTAGAGCCAAACGTAATGGTTGAAGAAGATCATCCTCATTTCATAGAAAGTAATACCAATGAAATCACATTGGAAGAACTTAAGGACAAATGTGTTGTTCCCGTTTTTGGGGACAATTCATTAACAATTAGCCACCAGAGCTTTATAGAAAAAGTTTATCAGGCTGCAAGTGACTATTTTATAGGAGAGCAATTAGGAAATATAGAATGCCGTGTTTCACATCCGGTGATTGGCAGAATTCCGACCGCCCTCCATAAAAAAGCAAACGAACTCAGAGAAGATGAAAAGACTTTGTTTTATCAAAGGATGGCTTATTGCTTTGAGATTAAATCTATGGGTCAAACACTCAATGGAGAAGAAGTACATCTTTGTATTGGAGGTGTACGCAGTTATCACGAAGAAAATCTTTATTCAAGGAAAAGTCCGGAGAAATTTAAAATATTCATCGGCTACCGAGTAAAGGTTTGTTCAAATCTCATGCTAACTTGTGATGGATTAAAAGAGAAACTGGAAGTTATGTCAGATTTAGATTTATATGAATCGGCAATCAAGTTATTCAAGTCTTTTGAACCAGAAGCAAATCTAAGGCTTTTAGAGAATCTGGGACGCACTAGATTAACAATTCAACAGTATTGTCAATTAATAGGTCGGCTAAGACTTTATCAAGTATTACCACTGTCAGAACAAAAAGAATTACCAACAGTCCTTTTAGGAGATTCGCAAATAAATGCGGCTACTAAAGGCTTTGTGTCAAATGAAAACTTTGGAGAAAGGGGATTCGGTAATATTTCTTGTTGGCAGCTAATGCAATTATTAAATGAAGCCGCCAAGTCGAGTTATATTGATAAATGGTTGGAAAGAAATCAGAACGCGACCGATATAGCTATTGGTATTCAAAAGACATTGACCGGAGAAGACAACAGTTATTCTTGGTTTCTGTCATAAGAAAAACACCGGATAAAACCGGAAAATAATATGTACCGAAGAGGAGCATTCACTAGTAAGAAGGTGGTGTTCCTCTTTTTTTATTGAATTAAATTAACAATTAAAAAAAGAAAAGATTATGCTATACTATAAATTTCAAAATTACGAAGAATTCAAAGAACTCTCCGGAATACAAAAACATGGGAACGGAGTATGTAGCAGAAAAAATAAAATATTACTCGCCTATATTAAGAACAGAGAATTATTACATAAAGCAATAGCAACTGGGGATACAAGATTTCTTAGAATCTCAAGTATGCCCGAACTGAAAAAGCTTCTTACCCAAGAAATATCAAGGCAGAGTCAGAATGATGAAAGACTTCCTTATCTATTGAATCTGAATGGAAATCTCTATTACAGTTCTATCTATTCTACTGACGATAACCTCGGATTATGCGAAGATGGTGACGCTAAGGCTGTCAGATATATAAATAATGAGGATATGAAAACCTATAAAATGAAAGCTGGAAAACTATACCGATCTATTATTCTAGAAACAGAATTCGGTAGATCATTGCCAGAACAAGTAGTCACATATTTATGTGAAGAATTTGTAGCTGATTGGCAGGTATACGCAATGATGAAAGTTCCTAAGAATAAATTATGTATAGATCAGAATTTTGAGAAAATATATTCATCCGAAAGTTGTGTAGGTGACTTTCATTCTTGTATGGTAGATAAGGAATATCATTATTTCTATCAAAATGCTGTCGATGCAAGTGCAGCCTATCTGACCAATGAAGATGGAAAAATTATAGCACGGTGTATCATCTATAATAAGGTAATGGATGAAAGCGGTAAGATATGGAAACTGGCAGAAAGACAATATTCTTCCGAGGAAGATGATATTCTTAAGCGTTCTTTGATAGATACATTGATCAAAGGAGGTCACATTGATGGATATAAGAAGGTCGGTGCTGGATGTGGAGAAGCAAGGAACTTTGTTGATCTTGATGGAAATTCACTAGCGGGACATAGGTTTAGGATAGAGTGTAACTTAGATTATGATGATACTCTGAGCTATCAAGATTCCTTCAAGTGGTATGATGAATACAAAAGGATAGCAGATAATTATGGGGACGGAGATATTGCACTGGATACGACAGAAGGAAGTATAGGTGGCGAGGATGAAGATCGCCCTTATGATAATTACCATGATTATTATTGTGATAATACATACTTAGTCTACTATCATGGAATTGAGTATTATTGCGACACCGAAAATATGGATGATTTTATATGGGTCGAAGAATCTCAAGAATATCACCATGAGGACGATGTCCAAAGCTGTCCTGAATGCGAGGAATATTATATAGAAACAGGAATAAACTATTCTAATATAACTGAAGAAGATTATTGCTGTCCCGATTGCAAAGAAAAAGCTGAAGAAAAGTACAAGAAGGAGAATTGGTTCTATTCAGAGTATGATGAAGAATTTTATGAGTATAAGGATATGGTAGCAAGTTATCAGGAGTGGGATTCTATGAATTGCAACTATAAAGAAATTACCATCTCCATTCAAACAATAGAAGGATTGGTAAAGGAAAAAAGGCTGTATGAAATTGATGGAATCTACTATGATGAAGTCGATGAAGAAACTGGACTACCTTATATCTACGAAATGGAAGAAATGACAGTTTAACCCTAAAAACAAAAGAATCATGGAATTATTAAAGAAACTATATAAGATCTATAGTCCCAGTGGTAAAGAATGGGCAATAACCAAGTTTATATGGAATTATGTAAAAGAGATTCAAGAGGTCAGAATTGAAATAGATAAAATGGGAAACCTCTACATATCCAAGGGAAAATCAGAATATTATCCCTGTGTTGTAGCACATTTAGATCAGGTACAAAGATTACATTCAAAAGACTTTATGCCAATCGAAACGAAAGATATTATTTTCGGTTACAGCCCGAATAACAAAAGACAAGAAGGTTTGGGAGCAGACGATAAGAACGGAATCTGGATAGCTTTAAAGTGTCTGGAAAAGTATGATACCTTAAAAGTAGCTTTTTTTGTAAGTGAGGAAATAGGATGTATTGGAAGTTCTAAAGCAGACATGGAATTCTTCAAGGATTGCCGGTTTATAGTAGAACCTGATAGAAGAGGGTATCAGGATATTATTATCGAAATAGGTTGGACTTCTCTCTGCTCCCCAGAATTTCTAAAAGACATCAATTATGAGAAGTTTGGCTATAGGGCAACAGACGGAATGATGACAGATATTCAAGAATTGAAGGAACGTGGTTTTTCGGGAAGCTGTATTAATCTTAGTTGTGGATATTATGAACCACACACAGATCATGAGTTTACGATCAAGAAAGACCTCTTAAAATGCCTGGGTCTAGTACAGAATATAATAGAGAATTGCACCAAAGTCTATTATCATCAGAGTGAAAGTTCGAAGCATGATTACCAAGATGATATATATGAAGCAGCAAGAGAGGATATATTTTCTGTCTTAGATACAGATCCCAGTATAACAGTAGATGATTTATTCTATATGTACCAAACCAATTACTCTTTTTTGGATAGAGAGGAGATAGAAGAAATTTATAACGAATACTTTGAATTAGAGGAAGTGGAAGATTATGAAAAAGGGGGGTCTAGTACATATAATATAATAAGGTATTAGGATTTATCAGAAACCATAAAGAATTGAGGATGCTTCTGAAAGGTTGTGTCCTCTTTTTGTGTTCAAATCAAAGATGTGTTCAAATAAATCTGATGGACGGTTTTGAATACATCTTTTCGTGTTATCAATTTAATCAAAGAATTATATGGAAACAAAAGCTGTTATTTATGCACGTGTATCATCTAGTAATGATAGGCAATCTACTTTTAGACAAATTGAGGATTTAAAAAGATATGCTAAGTCACAGGATATAGAAATTGTGAATATATACGAAGAACATATCTCAGGTGCAAAGAAAATTGAAGAAAGGCAGATTCTAGGAGAATGTTTGGAATACTGTAAACGTGAATCTGTGAATTTCTTGCTTCTCTCAGAATTAAGCAGACTTGGCAGATCAACATTACAAGTGCTTCGTTCTTTAGAAATGTTACACGAATCCAAAGTATCGGTTTACATACAGAACTTAGGACTTTATACACTCCAACCAAACGGAGAAGTTAATCCAATAGCTTCTATCATGGTGACAGTTCTGGCGGAAATGGCAAACATAGAACGGAGTAATATCCAATATCGTTTAAATTCCGGCAGAGCAAATTATATCTCAAATGGAGGTAAGCTAGGCAGAAAAACTGGTTCAACTAAAACAGAAGAAAAGAAGAAAGAGGAATATAAGGATACCATAGCTTTATTGAAAAAAGGGTATTCGGTGAGGAATGTCGCCAAACTGCAAAATATTGGAATTTCGACAGTCCAAAGAATCAGGAATCAATTTTTAAGCAATAATTAGAAATTAAGAGGGTGAAATTCCCTCTTTTCTTTTTCTTTCCCTGTATCTTTACCGTCCCAAAAACTTTAATAGCCTTATTTTTGAAGAAATAAATACTCATATAAGAGCGTTACATTAAACAAAAAAACGTATTTTTGCAGAAGTTCAACCGGAGAAATGGTTGGATTTATAGAAAGCGTATTTTTGCTTTTATCCTAAGATCGAAATCGCCAATTTCAAAGTGAAGGGATAAGGGACAAATGTAACGCTCATTCTGTTTTGTATATGTACTTGTATGGCACATGCTGTACTTGATTACATAACATCATGGCATGGGTATTTGTTTCTTTGTTCATTTTTCACTAGGCGTTTGGCGATGCCCGATCTTGAATGAATGCAGACAAGTCCATGCCTTTCTTGTATACTAACGTTTAATCAAAACAAACGGCTGAATTCGGGACTTATAGGCGTATAGGAGGAAAAGCTATGAAGAATTTTCGATTAATCTCATTGCTATTTTTGTTATTGCTAATTCAAAGCACAAAAAGAGTTTATTCTGAACAGTTGTTGTATACGCCAAATCTGATAGTAGATTCAAAAGCTACAACTATTAATGATAAGGACTTAAAAAGTGTATTTAATCCTAAAGCAGGGAAGTTAAGCTCTATTATTGACAAAAAAGAAATAACTCAAATAACCAAGTTAAAAATATCTGGAGAGATTTCTTCTAAAGATATTAAATATATAGGTAAAATGCCCAATATTACCTTATTAGATTTATCAGAAACCACCGGAGATTTTGAAGAGTTCCCATTAATGCCTAATTTATCAGAACTATATCTACCGAAAGCTCTTCTATTAAAATCATGGGTAGAAAAGAGTATTGGAGAATGTACTAATATAGAAGTATTATCTGTATGTATCAATGAAGCTAAAAGCGCAGGATATCTACGGCATTACACCTATAACTATTTTTCAAGTTTACCAAAATTGCGTAAAGTAATAGTTTCTAATGTTTTATCTGCCGGAGTGAGAGAACATAGTGGTTTTAATAAAACACAAGAAATTGATACATTAGTATTCCAAACCTCCAAACATGATTATGTTGGTTTTAAGCCCAAAGTAGTCATAGATGAAAATGGGAAATCAATATTACAGAAAAATGATGCAAATGACAAGAATAGATTTAACGGCATTAATATTCTTAGAGATTTAGGAGGTAGCGAAAAACGTAATGAGCATAATGAGAAAAATATTACTCTTCCTAACGTAGAAATTGTCGGTAAAGACTTTTTCAGGAACAGTTCTATAGAAAAAGTTACATTTTCTCCATATATCAAAGAGATAAAAACAGGAGCTTTCGATAATTGCCAGTCATTATCTGATATAGAATTTCAATCAGGTACAGAATTATTGCATATTAACAATTGCGCTTTTAGAGATTGTAACAAATTGAAGACTATTCGTTTTAATAATAAAATAGATATAGAGCAATCCGCATTTTCAGGGTGCTTACTTGATACTGTTGTTTTTATAAATGACATTGAGAATTTGCATTATCAGTCGTTTCATTACATTAAATATGTAGAATTCAGAAATATCCCCCAAAAAATAGATAAAGATTTCTCAGAGTTTGGTTATAATATTGTGGCAGTTCCTAAAGGAAGTAGAAATCAATTTATTAATCTAGGACTTTCTTCTGATAAAATAATTGAAATGGGAGAAAAAAAGAAACTTAATATTACAGTTGAAAAGCCCGGAACAATTTTATCTTCTTTGCCATTAAAGAATCTTAGCTCAGTAGAATCACTAACTATTACTGGATTTCTTTATGAAACGGATTTAGATATTATCAAGAAATGCAGGGCTTTAAAATATTTAGATCTGTCTCACACATATATTACTTATTCACCAGAGTTCTTAAAGAAACAGCAAGCAGATACGGAAGCTTTAAATTTCTTATTTGGATTACTAGAGAAGGGATTGGATAACGAATACAGAGATAAGAATATTTCTACTAATGAATATCAAGCAAATAAAGCTTTAACGTATATATTGCAATCTGCAACAGAATTTAAAGAACCAGAGAAAAACTGTTGTATTCCATATAATGCTTTTGAAGGAATGCCTCTTCTGGAAACAGTAAAATTACCTTTAAGAGCTGCATGTATATATAGAGAAGCTTTCAAGAACTGTATAAACTTGAAAACTGTCGAATTCCCTCCTTATTTGAAAACTATAGTATTTTCAGCATTTGAAGGTTGTACAAACCTTAAAAAAGTAATCCTTCCTCAAAGCGTTGAAACCATTGGAGAAATGGCTTTTGGTCAATGTATATCATTAGAACAGATTGAATTGCCCAAAAATCTAAAAAAACTAGGCGATAAAACATTTAAAGACTGTATAAAATTACAAGAAATTACTTTCCCCGAAGGACTTGTAGAAATTCCTTATGGATGCATAAGTGGCTGTTTTAGAATGAATAAAATAGTTATACCAAAATCAGTCACTAAAATTGGATCTTGGAATGACCGACAACATAATACACATCCAGTTACTGCTGACTTTTATTTCAAGTCATCAACACCTCCTACAATAAAAGAAGGTGATTTTATCAGATATGGTGGCAAAGTCCATATCCCTAAAGGTAGTATAACTGCTTATTATAATGTAATGGGTGACAAAGTTGAATATATAGAAGAATAACTTATGAAAGAAGACAAAGATTTAGAATTTCTTGCTTTCTGCAAGAATGAAGACTTACAAATCCTAGTGGATTATTTAACTACAGACAAGGATGGAAAGAAGCGTTATTCGGAGACTTTGACAAAAAGTGATGCGTATCTCCAATGTTATCCCGATCATCTCACTAGTATGTGGGAAGATATAGCGAATGAATTTCAGCTATTTGGGGGTAACACGATCGTTAATTGTATAAGAAAAACTGGTGTTACATACCGAACGATCCTATTTGATGTTTGTGATAGAATGAAAGTCAATTACAACAAGAACGCTTCTACAGAAATGGTAGAAGAATATCTTTTACAGAAAATATTAACAGACTCATTGGAACAGATGGCAGCAGAAGATATGAAGAAGCTTGTTGATGAGATGAATATAAAAACTCAGACTCCTACTAAGCAAGGAATGACAATTGCATTACAAATGGCTATTAGAAATGGCGGATTTGCTCCATATAAAATGGCTGTGATTGTTGCAAATGCGGTTGCTCAAACTTTATTAGGCAGAGGGCTTTCATTAGCTTTAAATGCCGGATTAACTAAATATATAAGTATTTTCGCTGGACCAATAGGATGGCTAGTGACCGTTTTATGGACTTTAGTTGATGTAGCTGGTCCTGCTTATCGTGTTACAATACCTTCTGTTATTCAAGTTATATATATGCGTAGGCGTTCTCAAATGTTGTTAGAATAATAACACTAATAAATAAGATAAGAGTATGGAAAAGAATACTTTAGAAATGTACAAAGATGATAATGATGAAGATGGAGACATCTATACAGGAGATCCACGGAAAGAATGGGACAGGGATGATCCAGATGAAGATGATGATCCAGATGAAGACTATAACGATGATTAAGTTATAGAGAGCTATCATTAACGAGGTATCATTAAGTTGGTATCTCGTTTTTTTATTTCCTCCTACCCTAAAAAATGCCGAAAACTCTACTACGAAGCCTTGAAATCCCTAACTATGAAACAATACTTAATTTATGACAGACACATCTCAATTATGGTATTCGCTTAATAAAGATTGTAGCGGTATACCAAGAACTCCGGTAGAATCATCACCTGATTTGAAAGAGACAACGAATAAGTTCTCCGATGATATAAAAGCTTTAGGAGAATATTTTCCTCAACTGGCTTCTCTATTGACAACGGATAAGAATGAACAAGGATTCATGTTAGAAATAAGCCTTAAAGAGATATTTGCGCTATGCCCAAGAAACAGATGTAGGCTAGATAGATACGGAAAGCTCCAAGAATACCTGAAAGAAAAGTATAATATTACCTTAATCATTAAATCACAAAAAACTAAGTAACATGAAAAAGAAAATATTCGTTATGGCGAAAGTATATGATCTTACCAAACAAGAAATTAGTGAAATAGAAAATGAGGTACAGAAGGATTTAGATAAGTACTCTAACGGTGGGATTGGATTCAAGATAAATATTACTTCTGAGAAGACTTTGGAGCTAATATTCACTCGCCAATACAGGGATGGTGAGATAGACTGGTTAAATTATAATCCAGAGACAATATATTGTACCGATGCAAAGATTATAACTGGTCATGGATTCGATGGTTTTAGAGTTCCTGTCTATTGGGGAGGAGTACCTTATGGCTATCCTTTTTTCATGCCGAAGGATGAATTTATTAATTGCTATAAGAAGTCAGCGATTAAACTTGGAGGAAGCAAGTTGAAATTAGCGGAAGTTGGAATAATGCCGGATAAGATTATTTTTGCTTTGGCGTATTAAAAAAGGAAAGGGAAGGTGGAATATGATCTATCTTCCCTTGCTTTTAAAATTTTCCTGCCAGACGATCTGTCCTCTCAGCTTTGATTTACTAATCTTCTATATAGTTTCGTATTTATGAAAAAACAGCACTCCCATAATCCTAAAACCTAAAAACATGTTATCTTTTAGATAAACAGGAGAAAATTATGTAAATAATAAATTATATTCTAACTTGTGTTTGAATAGAATCCCTTAAAGTTATATCATTATGAATAAAACTTCTACTTTCTAGCAAGTGGGCAACTTCATTGTAAACCATTTTTTCTTGATTAGGGTCTTTTATTGTTATTATCAAACAAAAATCTTGGAATAACTGTTCACCATCTATAACAGCTCTAGTTTCAGCAAAATCCCTGTATAATCCCGTAAGTCTAAGTCCCCATTTTTTAGGAGCTGTTAGATATTTTACTTTATTTGCGGGAGTTAATTCACCTAAGTTAAAATGCCACTTTTTTACAGGCTGATATTTCTTCCCATATTTCAGCAATGTACGTTCCCTAGTAAAAGGATTGTCAAAATCAGCATTAATAAATCTCCTTCCATAATTATCTGGCATCAGAAGATTTTCAAACCCATCTGGTCCGTATTCGTTTCTTCTTCCTTGGGTAATTTTGAGTTGTTTGATTTCATCAAATGTCCCGAACTTTACATCAATATCAGACAGACAATATTCAGCTCCATTACCAGCAAACAATACCGGAGAAGTAACAAGAGTAACCGTTACGTCTCCATAATAAAAACCATGCTGGTCAATCAATGATTCCGGATAAGGAAACTCTAGTATTTCCATAAAGCTTCCTTTTGTAATTCTATCAGATTGAATAAGGGTAATCTCATAGTCTGAATTATATAGAATATTTTCTACCGTATCAGGAATTCCATATCCCATTAGTTGAACACGGTCTATTTGAGATAACTTAGTATCAGGATATTTAGCAGAGTGGATAGCAAGAGCTTTCAATAATAATGGATCAAATTCTTCCGCTATTTTAAAATCTAGTCCAGCAAGAAGTGTTGCTAATCTTGGAGCTGCAAAACTTGTTCCAAGATTCTCCACAAAGCTACCATTTGTCGCAAAAGATTTAACACCGTCCATGATATATTTCTCACCAACTTTTATCATATTTCCCCCAAAACTAACTAGGTCTGGCTTATGAATATTGGCAGGACCGAATCCTTTTCTAGAAAAGACAGAAGGAGTTCCATCATTTCCAACAGAACCTACAACTAAAGATGCTATACTTTCAGCAGGGATTGTTATTCGTCCAGTCGGTCTATTTGATAAAAAATTAGAACAATTACCTGCTGATTTACATATTATAATATTATATTGTTGTTGAATGTCATCAAGCACCATAGCAAAAGCTGAAAAGTTATCAGAATCAGCCTCCATACATTCATAGCCAAGTGACATGTTCCATATTTTAATTTCTGGATGAGACTTTATATTTTCTCTTATATTTTCAATAAGTTCATCTTCTGTAATATTTTCTTTATTGGTGTCAGGAAAAACTGCTGCATCAAAAATCTTACATCCATTCACTCCAGTAATAATTTTCCCTTCTAAGGAATCACCATAAGTCACTATTCCACCAATAAATGTGCCATGTGACTTATCAAGCAACTCATCGGGATATGAATTATTAGAACCAATAATCCATTCAGATAATTGTTGCGTTTGTTCAATACCTCCATCAAGTATTCCTACGACTGGATATTCTTTATCAGGTTTTGGTTTCTCTAACTCAATGTCAATACTTTGTTTTATTTCTTGGTTAGAGATTTTGAATTGGGGCATAGGAATGATATATTCTATGGCAGGAAACTCTTCCAATTTCAAATATTGTTCATTAGATTCAACATTCTCTAATCTAAAAATAATTAAATCATTTGTATAAAAGACCTCTTTTGATATTATATTATTTTCTTTACATAAGTCATGAAATGCAGATTTTACAGCTTGATTTAAACTGTAATCAAAGTAATTAAATAATGACACTTTGATTATTTTTCTATCTTTGCTATTTTCGGTATTTTCTATTATAGGCTGATATGCTGCAATATTAGTAATAGCAGAAATACCTTTTGCATATCTGATTGAGTTATTGAGTTTTCTCTTTATTTTTGTTGCATCATTCACAGAATCAACCTTTATTAAGAGTTCGTTCTCATTATTAAAACCAATTACATTATTTTTATCTCTCTCTTGATTGAATATTTCTTTAATAGAGTTTCTATGCGTTTTAGCAACAGCATTTTCATCTAATTCAACTGCAATTATAGAAGGAATATAATCATATTTATCCGGTTTGATTTCAATAGTTTTTATAATATCGTCAATACCTGTACTCAGTAATCCAGCTCTCTCTTCTAGACTTTCTCCATGTAACACCCAAGAAGGATCATCTTTAGAGCCTCCAGCATTAGTTAAACGATCATCTGTAATTTCTCGTTTCTGATAAAATTTAATTGGTAGATACTTTTTCATATTATTTTAAATTTAAAGAGTTCCTGATTTGCCTTATTGAAGTTCCTATGAACTTGGCTATTTCTTTTTGACTTATATTGTTTTCACTTAAAAATCTAACAAGTTCTTCTTCTGTATATTCATTTGAATGTTGATATTGAAAATAGCCATATACAACATCTACCAGATTAAATTCATTCCTATTGTTAATAACAGATTTTGTTATTGACCCATTAATGACCTTTTTTATTTCTGAATATGATAGATTGTCTAACATTAACGCCATTTTTTCCACATCAGATTTGGTTAAACTATTAGCAAACTTGGATATTAAACTATTTATTAATCCTTTTTTCTCAGCCAAGCCAGGTCTATCAATAAATATAACCTTTTCAAATCTTCTCCAAATAGCATCATCTAATAATTCTTGATGATTTGTTGCTGCAATTAAAATATTTCCATTAGCTAAAAAATCATCTATATTTTGTAAAAGGCTATTTATAACCCTTTTTAATTCTCCTTGTTCATTCTGGTCTTTACGATTCTTGGCAATAGCATCAAACTCATCCAAAAATAAAATACAAGGTTTGTTATCCGCAAACTCAAATAATTTTCTAATATTCTTAGATGTATTACCTAACAGAGATGATATCATAGAGTCCAAACGAGCTATAATGATAGGAAGTTGAATAGATTTCGCTATATATTTAGCTAGTGAAGTCTTTCCACATCCGGGAGGACCATATAACAAAAGAGAGTTATGTATTTCAATTCCTAAAGCCATAAATTTTTCTTTATGCTCTATAACTTCAACAAACTCTTTTACTGCTTCTTGAACAGAGTTAGAGAGAATCAACTCTGTTGTATTAATTTCTGGTGATAAAATATCCGCTATACTCAGCCTTGTTTCATTATCAACAGGCAGATTTAAAAACTGCTCTGTTATTAGAGAGTTTTTCTTAATATTACTATCTAATAAGCTACGTATCTTAGCAGACATTTTTTTTTCACCGTCTGCTTCGTATTTCTCCGCCAAGAGCTTTGCATACATTGCAACCCTTGCACTATCCTTTGATAACCCACATTCAATTATCTTTGTTATTTCAGTATACATAGTTTCATATTTATAATATTCACGGCAAATATACAAAATAATCTCGATTATTGTTTATAATATATCAAAAAACGATATATAGATTACATTTTTTGATATTAATATCACAAAATTCGCTTGTTTAATCTCAAGAAAAGCTTAATATGCACAATAAAACTCTTTTCTTCATTTTTGAACTATATATAGTTTTACCTATCTTTATACAGGAATTAAGTTTGCTTCTAAAACTATACTCTTCAATATTCGATCTTTTGTAACAGTCAAGAGAAGTTATTATCTATGGTTATCCCCCATATTGAATGAGACTAAAATAGCAACTCCGGCATTTTGAAATTGCGGCATAGTTATCATTCTTTTATTAACGCTTACGTTCACCACGTATGTCTCTACGAAACTCGTGACTATTCTTTCTCCGTTACACTACGAAAGGCAATAACGTCACTCCCACAGACATACTCTAAAGGGTTCACTCTCGCTCCGCACTTGGACAATCTCCCTGTTATCAATTAGGGATTCATTGGGATATAGAGGTTTCGGAGGAATAATAAATTAGACAATGAGGGTGATAATTGGAATAAATGGGGAATTGAGGAAATAATGATATAGCTTCTAAACTCATCCCTTCATAGTTTTCAATTATATCCGTCATTTTTGTTTGCATGGCTAATTGGATTAAATGAAGGGGAAATAATGAAGCTATACATAAAGGATAACAAGCAAATACATTATGTCCATTAAACATTACATAACTTCATTAACACGGAGAAAGTGTCTCCTTTGGGAGATACTTCCTCATGGAAAACAACATTTGTTTTCATTAATACTATCTTTATGATAATTCTCTACTACTCCGTATTTTTATACTCTTATATATATTATACCGCAATTTCAAAAATACGGACTAAGGTTTGGGGTTTATAGATTTTCTATTATCAGGTATACTTAGGGAAATTCCTAAACTAGTCTTCATAAAATCAATCAACCTCTTATAGTTTGACTTTTGCTTTTTACCTCCCATTGGGATAATTCCCCCAATAGCATCAAGAGAAATATCCATCTGAAAGCTTTTGTCATTATTACTAATCGCTTTTTCCAAAGCTGGGTTATATTTTATCAGTTTCCCAATTTTATCTACATACTTACTCCCTCCTTTTATGGATTTTACTCGTGCCATCCATACGGGATCAGTAGTAGTCCTCTTCGATTTCAGAGTTATCTTATTCTTATTCAGATAATCGTCCAAAGACTTGATAAACTTCTTCGAGTGATCAGAAGAGTAATAGACAGTATACTTTAGTCCATCATTCTTTCTTATGCCAATTCTAGAGAGCAATTGGATTGTATACCAAAACTTATACTCATCCTGACTGGTTTTAGATTTATATGCTTTCCTTAGTTGTCCTGATACAGAAGAAGGCAAATCCCAATTACCGCAAAGGATAATATTCTGATAATCCCTATATACATTGGTTGATTTGGTATCGGATGCGCCATAGTAAGTAACAGTAAAATTTCTTCCGGCTAATCCTTCTTTCAGCAATGCTTCTTTAAGTTTATCAGCCCATTCCGATTTACCAGCCTCCTTAGTTAATGTTCTCTCATCATCCGTCCTGTAATCTTTCCAGATAACAATCAGTGTTTTCCCAAATGAACTATAACACAAAGAGCAAACAGTCTTGACAAATAACGCATACGTAGCATCATCCGGTTTATGTTTTCTACTCACCCTAAAAGTAAATTCTCTAAAATCAACCTGACAGTTATACTTGGGTGTTATATCAAGTAGCTTAAAGCAGGAACTTTTACCCAACAACACATCTCCTGCTCCTTCATATATAATCACATGGGAACCCATACCGGGTTGGATCAGGTCAGACGGATAGAAATGGATATTGCAATTCTTATCCTTCATCCCCATCCATTCAGAGTAATGCTTCGGTATCAACCCCAATACAACATTCCGTTTGATTTGACTAACCCTGTCTGTCCCTTTATAGAATTCCAAGCTCCCTCCCTTTATAAATGTATCATACATATCCTTTATATCCGTTTGGGACTTACACCGATAACCTCCCTTTTTATTCTTCTCGGAGAATACGCCTAGCAAACCCTTAGAGAAAGTAATGAATGGTCTTAAGAACAGTGGAGTTTCATCAAGAAGGATATATTTTCTTAAGTTGCCCTGCTGCATTAATTTCTTGAAGTCACCGTCAAATACAGGAACAGCCGGATTAGGATTATTCGGTTCATAAAGCAAGAAATAGTTAATCAGGTCAGTAAAGAAACGTACATGTGTAATGATTAAAATCTTAATATCAACCACATTTTCTGGATGTGTCTTGTATTCCCTCATCTTCTCAAAATCGGTATCTGAATGAATCATCAGCACATCATTAGACTTAAGTGTTTCACCGTGCAATATTTCTCCAATTAGATTATCCATGATCCATTGATACATTCTGCTGCATTCACTTTTCGTATCAACGCAATATAGTATACCTTGATCCCATTTCTGACGTATCAGCGATTTAATAGATTCAGTTTTTCCTGATCCACAACCACTAGAAATGCAATATCCATCCGGTGTGTCCGGTACTACTATCGTTCCAAACGGAAAAGGTATATCAAATCCGTTTCCTCCCGAATGAATCGTAATATTTATTCTTTCTGGTATTCTATGAGAAAGACATAATATGGTTTTTAATAAGTCCATAAGCTAAAAGGTCCATTTTCTGTTTTTAGGAAGATTTGATAATACTTCTAGCCAGACATAATTGTTTAGAATTAACTCTTCTTTCTGCAACGCAAAGAATAAATTAAGATCCTCAATTATTACCAATTTTTGGGATAAATCTTGATCCAATAAAGTTAGCGGTACTCCATTATCATCAATTGCTAGCAATCCCTTCTCCAAAAATAGACTTGCGGGTACAGCTTTTAAAAGAGCCCTATCAATACATACTTTTAAAGCACATTTATATGTAGCCAATACACTAGAATTTAGTTTAATTTGTTCTGGCAAACAGAAGATGTACCCCAAGTCAATATATTCCTTATATAGTCTTATCATAGCTCATTCATTTTAGCAGAATCCCCACCACAGATATATGATGGGGAACTTGTGTTAATGATTAGTCTTTTAAATTGGCAAAGAGTTCATCCAATTTGGCAATTATCTTATTATCCTTACTCTGATCTAGACTTTTTTTAATTTCGCTAATTTCCTGTACATCTTTTGATTCCATACCTTCAAGGAATTTAACTAATTGAGCTATCGCTTTACTACGCACTATGTCCCTTTTAACCAGACTGTCCAATTTTTTATGTACCCATTCTGGTAAAACCTTCCATCCTAAAACTTTAGCAGCACTTTGTGTGAAAGTTTTAGCGGCAGCTTCATAAAGTTTTTTATCTTCTTCAAAGGAAGTAACATCAGCCAAGTCCTCCAGTTTTTTAGGATCTTTTGAAGCCTTTATTGAAGTAGCTTTCGATACTGTTTTTCCATAGAGCCATGTCCAAGCAGCCGAATCAGATCCAGTTTTAGCTTTTTCTTTGACCCATTTTAGTTTCTGAGTAGGTATCCCCCCTTTTTGAGCGGTTACAAGAAGCTGAGTAAGCCAGTCCATTCCGTCCCAAGGTGTTGTAGCAGAGTTCGCCTCTCGTAAAAGAGTAGTTACTGCGCAATTATCAATTAATGGTAAATGGCAATAGCCTTCATACTGTTCTTTACCTTCTTTTACCCTTTTCTTATTTAGCTGCTTAAGTGCTTCAAAACGGTGTTGCCCATCAATTATAACAAGAATGAAACTCAAATTAGGAGTATCCTTTGTTATGGTGTGTCCATCAAAGTCTTCAAGTTCTAGATTAGTATCTAAACAGACAAGAGCCGGAACAACAAGAAAAGGTGAAATTATGCCACCACAGGCAACAATAGAATCGATTTTCTTGCGTACTTGCGCAGAATCAATATCTCGATTAATTTTGATACGTCCGAAGACATACTTCATCCCAAGCAATACAGAAAGAGCAAAGATTGTTCCTTTCTCTAGTTTCTTAGATTGTTTCTCATTTTCCTCTTGTGTCTCTTGTTCACTTCCCTCTGGAGGTTGTGGTTGGTCTGACGGTTCTCGTTCAGTATCCTCATTATCTTCCGAGTTCTCTACTAAGGCGTTTTGCTCATTTTGAGATACCACGCCATTTCCACTTGCAGATTTTGATTCTTGTCCTACCTCTCCATTTAGGATAGTAGATACTTTTACAATTTTCTTTCTCATACTTTTTTTTGTTTAAAATAAATCAATATCTGTTCTTGGGCAACGATAGTCTGGAATTCGTAAGACAACTCTTTTAATAGATCTATACGACCTAATGCAAGAGCTGCTTTCAGTTTGAGCAGAAGCTTCTGCTTTCTCTCCATCAGTTGCAGCAGTTCTAGGTTGTCAATACTTTGTTTCATTCTTCATTGTCTTTAAGAACACTGCAAAGATTTATATTTTATATCTAAAAAATTGATATATAGATTGTTATAACGCATATGAAAACTGTTATAACACAAATGGCAGGAAAGTTCGAAGCTAAATTATTGAATTTCAAATAAAACGGCAGAAAGAGGTAAGTATAGTGTTAAATGTGTTATAACACAAAACGGGTGTGCCCTTCGAAAAGGACACACCCGCTTAACTATTATTTTTTTTATTTCCTTTGGTCTTCTATTTTGGGATACAAATCCCTAATCTTAATTAAAAAAGGATCTTTAGTCTTTAAATCGCCTTTAATAGCATACGAAGAAAAAGAAGAAATATTGTTTTCAAATTTTGGATCTTTACAGGAGAAAATATCTTTCATTCTGTCACGCTTGTAATCCCACTTTTTATAGAAGTGACTTATTATATAGAATAAATATCGTGCCTCTTTCTTCCACTCAATTTTATCTATTTTTTCGACTATCGTCATTGAACTTTCAGACAGAATAATTCCTGTTAGACAAAAAGCGAGTTTTTCTTTTACTGCAACAGTATTCTCAATATAACCATTTTCTGCCAAATAATTAATAAACTCCATGAAAATTTCACTCCCTTTTTCTTTAACATATTCTTGGAGCCTGCAAAAATAAAGATTATTGTTTTCAATTGATTTTCGATCAAAATAGTCATCAGGTAATATAAAGCTTAAATCACATTGTGGTTCAATTTCATGTATTATTTCTTTTTGACAATTTAAATGATCATCTCCACTAAGCTCTAAACATACTTCTTTATAGATATCTATAAAATGAGATTCTTTTACAATCTCTTCAATAGCTTTTATTTCTTGTATTGTATAAGAGGCTTTATCTTTTAAATAATCTTTCAATATTTCTTTATAATCAGGAACTATTTTTTCAAAAGGTGGAAGAGAGTCAAAAAAATCCTTTCCATCTTTAATAGTTGGGATTTTGGCACAGAAAACAGCAAAAGCATCCATTGATGATAAGTATATATTGTAATCCTCTGAAAAGTCCTTCACAAAAGCACAAATATAATTAAAAAAAAGCTCATCTGAATTATCTTGCGATATACCTAAAGTGTCAAAAGCTTGAATCTCCTCTTTAGTATTATAAAAAGAACGGTAGACAGATAAAAAAAATGAGATATTAGCTGTATCACAATTCCATTTATGAATACTTTGAATAAACATATCCTTTTCTCCATTCTTAAGAGAATCTACTAACGAGTCAAAACAAGCATTATCTGTATTAGGAATTCGCTTTAACAAGGTTAATGCATTTCTTTCTGGCATTTTTTTTAACATATCATAGATTTCTTTCCCTGTTAGTCTATATTTTTGTCCCATAATTTTCTCTTCTTCAAAGGAACTTAAAAACGTATCAAACTTTTTAAAGAAATAAATGTAAAAAAGAGTTTGTATTAAGGGGATAAGTGCTTCAAAAAATAATAAAATACCTTTTAATTGTTTTTGAAAAGATTCTAATTCTGCAAATTCAGCATGCTTCAATTCGTCTTGATTGTTTTCCTTTAGCCAATTTCTCCATTTTTCTATTTCATCATACGAACTACGTAAATCTTTTACAGATTGCGGCTGATCGCCCTTAATAGCTTTCAATCCTTCATAATAATTACAAAATTGAGAGATATTAGATAGCAATGTATTCATGCTATCACTTGCATTTTCTAGTGTATTCATAGAAATAAATTTTATATAACTATTTTTTTAAAAGTTTATTTTGTCTAGCATCCTTTCTCTTTCTTTCCAATCGTGGTATATATACCATCGGCACGCAGTTCTTCATATTTTCATCCCAGTATGCTTTTTTATGAAATGTGTTTACATAGAAAATATCAGCAAGTGTAAAAAGCATATTATCTAAGCCTTGTTCTTGAAAGAGTTTCACTTTTTCTTTATTTTCATCATCATGAGTCGTCTTGATTATAACTTTTTTCCAGAAACAAGTTGCCTTATCTACCCATGGTTCAATATTAACTTCTACAATGTATCGATGAATTATTTTCCTCATTGTTTCTAAATTCGTTCCATTTTTTAAGTTATCATAGGAGCTACTAAGAGAATTCATCATATCATCAAAAGTAATATCTGCCTGAATCTGTTGCTGCAAATTATTTATGGCAGCTTCAAATTTTCTTATATTGCTTTGCTCATTTTTTATAATATCATTTTGCTTCTGAGTAAGTTCTTCATACTTTTCTTTAGTAAAACGACCATGAACAAAATAATTTTCATCCAGATCAGAGCGACGTTTCATGGTAGAATCAACTAGTTCACGAGAATACGCTATTTTTTGATTGTAGATATTAATCTCTTCCTCATAAGTTTTTTTAGCATCGCTGCGCTTGCAAACCATGTCTTCATGCAATTCTTGAAGAGCAACATACCAAACTAGAGACTCAATCATATTTACATTAATATCAGGAGAGTGAATTAAGCCTTTTTCGACTGCATTATGCTTCACCCTACAAGAATAAGAACCATCCATAAGATTAACTGAATATGATGCACCGCATGAACAGCGTATTAGTGGGGTTAGCAAATGTGATCCATTTTGTTTTGAACGTACTCGATTTTCTTGTCGTTTCACCCTACATTTCTCCCACGTTTCATTATCTATTATTTGAGGATAAATATTATTACTAGTTCGCTCTCCTTTATATAAAGGGTCTTTAAGCATATGATAGATTTCAGCCTTAACATTAGTAATAGAAAGATTCTTAAAATATCCTCTTGATTTAAGCTCTTTTCCAAGCTCTGCTAAGCTATACTCACCAGAATTATATAGATCAAACATAAGTTGTATCAGTTTAGAATCATTCTCATCAATAGCCCAAAATCCATTCTCATCTACTTTATAACCTAACTTTACCTTTCCTCCCATATACTTTCCTTTGTTATATCCTTCTTTTTTTGCTCTTTCAAATCGAGACATTTTATTCCTCATCTCAGATTCGGCTAATTGAGCATATAAAGTAAATATAGTTTCTGCTCCTTCATCTATTGTTTTATCATCTTTGAGTAAATGAATCCTAGGTTCTTTAATGATAAGCTGAACTTTTCTTTCTACAAGATATTCCAAGATACTGAATAGAATTTTCTTACGCCTAGCAATGCGAGATATTTCCCAAGCGAACACACAATTATATTCACCTGTTTCTACCAATTCTTTCATACGGTTAAGACCGTATCTTTCTTCTTCTTTTAATTTTATCGCACTTTCTTTCGTTGCTATTGAGACAATATCATTATTTTTGTATCCATGAGAATAGGCTAGGTCATATAACTCCTTTTCCTGTTCATTAAAGGATTGACTTTCTGTTGATACCCGAACTAACAATATACATTTCATATAAAGGTAAGCTATAGATGGTTAATACTGGTACAAATATAATGAAAATACAGACCACCACCAAATCGTATACTTATATAGTAGCAATGGTTGGTGGAGGAAGTTTCCCGCAGCCGGGAGAAATCAGTCTGGCACATAATGGGATTTTATTTCTAGACGAGTTACCTGAGTTTAACAGAGGCGTACTGGAAGTATTGCGCCAACCGCTTGAAGATCGGCACATCACCATTTCCCGTGTCAAAAGCACCATTAGTTACCCGGCAAACCTGATGCTTATCGCATCTATGAACCCATGTCCATGTGGATATTACAATCATCCGACAAAAGCATGCGTATGCAGTCCCGGACAAGTACAAAAATACCTGAATAAGATATCCGGTCCGTTATTAGACCGTATAGACATTCAAATAGAAATAGTTCCCGTACCCTTTGACAAGATATCCGATCAAAGACAGGGAGAGTCGAGCAATATCATCCGGCAACGAGTAATAAAGGCGCGTCAGATACAAGAGAAACGGTATGCCGAATGTACGGGTATTTATTGCAATGCACAGATGAACAGCAGATTGCTGGCAACGTATGCCCAACCGGACGATAAAGGGCTTGTGTTATTAAAAAATGCCATGGAACGGCTCAATTTATCTGCCCGTGCCTATGACCGGATTTTAAAAGTAGCCCGCACCATTGCCGATCTGGAGGAAACAGAGCAAATACTTTCCAGCCACCTGGCAGAAGCCATCAGTTATCGGAATCTCGACAGGGAGAACTGGGCAGGATAATCACAGTGAATATAAACAGATAAAAATTATTTCACCGCGAACGCTACCTTTTTTCATATATTTGTTTTACATTTGTGACAAACAAATAAGCAATAATATGAAAACATCCATAACAAGTCTCCTGATAATATTCTGTTTCAGCATACTGACTTATGCGCAAACTCCCCAAGACAGAGCCACAGAACTAAAAGAACAAGCGCAGAGCAGCCTTAAACAGAAAGATTATATCAAAGCACGCTATTTATTCAAAAAAGCATACGAAGCATTTGCCGCCCGCGAAAACTATCCACAGGCAATAGAATGTGGTGTTCAGGCCAATGCTTTATATGTCAGAGAGAATTTCTATAAAGAGGGATTCGAGCTTTGCCGTGACATGGAGCAGCTTCTATGGACCGGAGAACAGAATAAAAAGAAAGTCTTTTATGACCTGCGTTTCCTTATCAATAAGGAACGATTGCAGATGTACACCGCACTGAAAAACCCCGCACAGGCAAAGACACAGTTGGATAAATTGGAAGAAACAGCTAATCTTGCAAAGAACGACTCCCTAACGGAGGTACTGCTGTATACAAAAGCCAACTATTATTATACTTTCAACCAAAACACACAAGGTGATGCCTGTTTCCGCAAACTTATCAACCAATATAAAGAAAAGAAAGACTATGCCAAGGTGAGCGATTGCTACAAAAACCTTATCAGTATTGCACGGAAAGGCAACAATGCTCCACTGATGGAACGCACTTACGAAAGCTTCATTGTCTGGACAGACTCTGTAAAAGCATTAACCGCACAGGATGAACTAAATGTACTGAAGAGAAAATATGACGAAAGCCAACTGACCATACAGGAAAAAGACGACTCACTATCTGCCAAGCAGTATATTATCATAGGTCTCTGTGTGCTAGTGGTTATATTGGTAGCCGGTCTGGCAATACTGGCTGTGATATTGCTGCGATTCATCGCCGGCAATCGTAAATTAAAGAAAAGCGTGAAAATTGCCAATGAACACAATGAACTAAAAACCAAATTCATACAGAATATATCTTCCCAAATGGAGCCTACCCTGAATACGCTGGCTACTTCAGCCGAAGAACTGTCACAGAAAGCTCCTCAAGAAGCTGCCCAAATGCAGGGACAAGTTGCTGCTTTGAAGAAATTCAGCGATGATATTCAAGAACTGTCATCACTGGAGAACTCATTAACCGAGTTCTATGAACTAAGCGAAATCAACGTGGGGACTTTTTGTGAGAATGTGATGGATAAAGCCAAAGAACACATAAAACTGGATGTCACATCTTCAGTCAATGCACCAAAACTTCAGGTAAAGACAAACAAGGAACAGTTGGAACGTATTCTTCTCTATTTACTGAAAAATGCCGCTTTCTACACTGACCAGGGTCGTATCAGTCTCGAATTCAAGAAACGGGGAGCGCACACGCACCAATTCATCGTTACGGATACAGGAACAGGAATTCCGGCAGAGCAACAGGAAAATCTCTTTAAGCCTTTCACAGAAGTAAAAGACCTGACTACAGGAGATGGACTAGGATTACCAATCTGTTCACTGATTGCTGCCAAGATGAACGGAAGCCTGACACTGGATACGAATTATACGAAAGGAGCACGGTTTGTTCTGGAGCTTCACGTATAAATTTAGCCAACAGGAAAGCTGTTGTCTCATTTGATTACTCTCTGGTCTGTTAAGTATAGTTACCTTTAACCAAGAATATTCTAAACGCAAACTTGAGAACATATAAAAATATGAACAATTTTCTATATAAACGGATCTCACGTTTTTAATAAACTTTTGAGTAGTTTATTATAAACGGTATCTGAGTTTATTAGAAACTCTGCGATCGAATTTCCGAGTTTTCAAATCCATCTTTTACAACAAAAAGGCTGCAAATTTCATAAAATTTGCAGCCTTTTTGCCTATATTCGATACACCATTCCTGATATTTATCAGGAAACACGTCCGAATTTGTTATAATATTATACCATTTAAGTCATTAATTTCATCTTCTTTTATCTGTTAATTATTCAAGTGGATGCCCACACTCATACTACAAAGATACAACATTTAAAAGCATTTGTCAAGAACCTATTGAATTTCTGCTGAGAAAAACAAAGAGAAAGCTACCTTATATATAATAAGATAACCTTCTCTCTATTTATAAACTGACTTTCCGCTTTATTCTACGGAATATCATCTCACAATATTTTGTATCAATAGATATCAGCCAACAAGTTCTTACTCTTGTAGCACACCTCCATTTTTACCACTGAATAGCTTGGTCTGTATCAGGAATCAAGCTATTAACTTTTCGTTCCATCAACATACTACCTTCAGCGCGACAAGGTACAACGATATCTTTATCTTCATACGTTGTCACATCATCATACGTATATGACATATAAATCGTCGTGAAATGATGCTCCAAATAAGGAGTTACTTCATCCAAAGACATACTAGTCGTATAAGTAGGTGCATCTCCTATGAGCTGGAAGTTCATGGCATTAGTCGGATCAGCAGGTTCAGCTGTCAACGTTCCATCTTCATTAAAGGTCAACACGATCTTGTATTTATCTCTATCCTTCAATTCTTCACTAATGATTCCTGCATAGAAAAAACATTGGTTCTCACTGACTACATGCAAGGTACGTGTACTTGAAACCATAGCACTCGTATTATCCATCATATATACAAACATATTATTGGCCCCATAAGAACCCGAATAATCATTAAACGGCATTACACGGAGAAGTGCTTTACGATAATTCTTACGTGGATTCGCATCATACGAGTCACCATCTAAAATAGTCAATGGAAGTACCCATTTATCAACAAGATCCAGTCCGTTAAATTTGAATTTAATATCAAACAAACCTTGACATTCACCAGCCGGAATATGACAAGTAGGAGAGGCAAACTCATAGTGTTTCTTATCCAACAATTGGAAATACAAATCTTCACGTTGCTTCCAGCGAGCTTCATTCAAACCAATCAATGTATCCGGATCCACATCAATAGCAACATCCAGATCTCTTTCATTCATAGTAGAGCCACCCACAATCACTGGCAGCCGATAAGTCACTTCACCGTTCGCTCGGTAACGCAAATATACATCAGTCACTCCCTTACTATTGACAGGGGCTTTCAATCCGACATTTTGCACATACACTTCTTCCACCCATTCATTGTTACATGCACCAGTCAGAACAAGCGTTAATAACAATATAAAATATACGATATAATTTTTCATATTTTTCCATTTAATAAGGTTAATCATAATATGTCCATCCTGGGTTCTGAGTCAGACGTAAGTTTCTTCTCAACTGATCATGAGAAATCGGCCAGAAATACATTTTGCGGCTAAAAGTAGTCGGCAAGTTCGAATTGATCACTTGAGTATGAAATAAGTCTCTTTCTTTTTTACTCATATATGCATTGCAACCATACATCTGCCGCGACTCCTCATATTCGGCATCCTTCCAACGGCGCAAATCAAAGTAACGGCTGTTTTCTGCAAATAACTCAATCTGTCGCTCATGCTTCAAATGCTTGCGGAACTCATCAGCATTCTCATAAACATCTGATCCAAAATCGGGAACTCCTCCACGAATACGAACTCTGGAAATAGCATAACTCATTTCATTCTTATCACGTGAAATATCATAAGACTGAGTTCCATCCCATGAAGGAATCTGATAAGTACTCGCACCTAATTCATTTAATGCCTCGGCATACCATAACAGCACATCAGCATAACGAATACCAATCACAGGCTTTGAGATAACCCCTCCCTCTGTCTTAAAGTTGTCACGAGAACTAACAAATTTCCTGATCCCAATGCCGGTAGCCAACCAACGATCACCTGAGTTACTCCAGCCACTCTCTTCACCACGGTAATACCATATGATTAGATTCCGGTCATACGACTGTACAGCATTAGTACCATTCCATAAGCAACCATTGTATGCTACGGTAGCATAAAAACGTGGTTCACGATGTCCATATTGTTTGTTTACACCTTCCACTAATGGCGCCCAATCACCACTGGCTGCTTCCTCGGCACTCACATAATTCTCATCACCCGTCCAGTCTTTCGTCTTATCAAAAGGTTTTCCGGTATTCATCTGGTAGGCGTCACATTGCTTACCTGTCATAGCATGACAATTATAACCTCCGAATGCAATTGGCATCTGATGCTGAATCATCGTATTGATATCTCCGTTGTTCTGTCCGGTTGTAAAAATCATCTCTTTGTTTTCCGAAGGAAAAATCACCCCATTAAAAAGTGTCTCGTAGGACTGTAACGGGTCAATATTCCGCCATCCTGCAGGAAAATCCGCATGAGAATATACCGCATGCGTAGGAGGAGCAATCGTTGCCGGGTTATCAATTGTACCAGTAGAGTGAGCTGAAACTGTATGTAGCTCATACACACCCTTACGACCAAGTTCTACCACATCACGAGCAGCCGCTGCTGCCTTTGCCCACTTTTCTTCATTGTATTCTTGAGCCATCAGATAGCGTCCTTCATCATCCACCAAATCCGTGAAACGTTCAGTATCGGTTGGACGCGGATTATTGAGAGGGCTGGCAGCATAAAGCAATGCTTTTGCGCGAGTTGCCAAAGCTGCTCCGCGAGTAGGACGTGCCATATTACGTGTATCACGTTTCAATGGTAGGTCTTTCGCTGCAAGCTTCATTTCCTCTGCAATGTAGTTGACACAATCGTCATACGTACTACGTGGGATATAAAGATCCTCATAAGCAGCATTATAGTCCATCACACCATCATTAGGTATAATTGGTATAGGCCCATACTTTTGCAACAACTTCCAGTAGAAATAAGCGCGTACAAAACGAGCCTGTGCCTTATAATCAACAATTTCATCCGGAGTCATTTCTTTATTTCTGTCAATATTATGAATAAAAATCGAGGCATGACGGATACCATCATAAGCTTGTGCCCAGGAGTCTTGTTTCCAATTCTCATCATATTCACAATATTTGAATACACGATATTCAAGATTACGGTCGCTATAACACATATCGTCAGAAAAGTTAGTGATACAGTTATCTTTCGAACCAATATCGATGTTACTCCATGTCAGCCAAGCGTATGCAGTCGCCAACCATTGTTCCGACCATTCTTTATTTTCGAATATATTTTCCAAACTTTGGGTATTTTCTCCCAATTTCCCCTCCACACTCAAATAATCTGAACAAGAGGAAACCATCATTCCCATACTGATAATGGTGGAAAACAATATATGTTTCTTTTTCATATTTCGTATTATATATTAACAGTTAAACCTAAAGTGAGCATTTTAGACAATGGATACTGCTGCCCGTTAGAGCTCCCCATTTCAGGATCCCATAATTTGAACTTAGAGAATGTTAACAGATTTGTCCCGATAAAGAAGATGCGTACATTATTCATCAAGATTGCACGGCTGATGTTCTTTGGAAGTGTATAACCCACCTCTACCGTTTTCAGGCGCAGATATGAACCATCACGTAACCAATATGTCGATTCACGGTTATTGTTACTGTTATTCTGCCAAGTCAAACGAGGATATTTGGCATCAGGATTCTCATTCGTGCCAAGACTCCAGTAGTTTCCTACTACATCCGTAAGAATGTTACCCCAGTCACCACCACTAAATGGTCTGACTCCAAAACCATCAATAAAGAAAGAGGATTTACCAGCACCTTGGAAATGTAGATTCACATCGAACCCTTTCCATGTAGCAGACATACCAAAGCCGTAAATCAAATTCGGACGGGTTGTAGAACCAATAGGTACCCTATCACTATCATTAATCACGCCATCACTGTTCACATCTTTATATTTAATATCACCAGGCATTACTGTTCCCCATTCTGTTTGTTGAGGACTGTTACGTATATCATCATAATCCTTAAATAAGCCAAGAGCTATCAGACCTTTCGCTTGATTGACACGATACCCTGTATCACGTATATAAGGATATGCGCTATTTGCCTCGTCAGCAGCCAGAATCTTATTATTACTATAAGTGAAATTACCGCGTACAGTCAGACTGACATTGCCTATATCCTGTTTGAAAGCCACATTTCCATCAAAACCGGTAGAACGTACCTTACCTACATTCGCACTAGGTGTAAGATAACTCAAACCTAAAGTTCCTGGCAAACTTTGACGCTGCATAAAGATTCCATCACGTGTTTCATGAAAGTAATCTACAGTACCAGTAAACCTGTCATCCCATAACGAAAAGTCAACACCTATATCATGCTTAGTAGCAATCTCCCATGTCACACCAGAAGAAGATATCTGCTTATAAATCTGTCCATTATCCACATTAGGAGTATTGTAATCTCCCCAATTATAAGGATTTCTACTTTCAAAAAGCTCCAGATAAGGGAAACGAGTTCCAATATTGTCACTACCTACCTTACCATAAGAATAACGAAGCTTAAACATATTCATCCATTTCAGATTCTTCTTAATAATAGGTTCTTCCGCAATATTCCATGCTACTGAGTATGCAGGAAAGAAGCCAAACTGGTTGCCTGGGGCAAAATTTTCTGAACCATTGTAACCAAAGTTGAAATCAACCATATAGCGATATTTCCATCCATAGGTAACACGACCAGCAAGTCCCATGTGTCTATTAGGTAGCCAATCATAGCCGGCTGTACTTTGTGTGTTGACATATTCATCCTGAGTATATTTCAACGTACCGCCCACCGAATGATCGCCGAATCGGCGGTCATATTGCAGAATAGCCTCCAAAAACTGCCTACGGTTACCTGAAGCAGAAGACTCATGAAACATCAGCTGTTTCTCTGCCACTTTTTTGAAAACGATTTCCCCGTTAGAATCTCGCTGACGTTCGGCTTGCCATTGTTCAGGCCACTGCTTATGATTACGATAGTTATTGTTATAAGTATCAAATCCAAAACGTCCGGTAAACTTCAAACCTTTCGTTATAAAATCCAATTTCTGATCCAAAGTTGCATTCGTTTGAATTACGTTCTGCCACTCCTCATAATAACCGGTTTGTGTAGCAATTACCCATGGATTAGTACGTTCACTCGTTCCAGCGGCCGGAATTCTTCCGTTCGAAAAAATCACCGGCATATTAATAGGTGTCTGTCCCATTACAGACTTCCACAATGCATCAGAACCAAGTCCCGGATCATTCTGAGTAGAAAGCCAGCCTGAAACACCTACCGTCACCATGGTGGTCTTTGTAACGTCAAAATCTACATTCATACGATAGTTCCAACGCTGATAATTGGCATTTGTATTATAATCTTTCAACTTATCGTCTGTCTTATACATACCTCCCTCGCTAACATAGCTTGCTGACACAAAGTAGCGTGCCACAGAGCCACCGCCACTTATATCAAGATTAGCACGATAAGTCATTGCACCGTCTCTTAACAATACATCCATCCAGTCTACATTCGGATACAAATCCGGATCCAGTCCTGTCTGAATCAGTCTCAACTCATCTTGAGAATACATCGGCTGTTGAGAACGAGTTGTACGTGATTCGTTCAGCATGGTAGCGTAAGTATAACCATCTACAAAGTCAGGAGTCATGGTACGTGTATTATAAGAAGTTTCCACTTTTGCATTGATATTAATTTTACCAGCCTTACCTCTTTTAGTAGTAATCAACACTACGCCATTTGCACCACGACTACCATAAATTGCTGTAGCCGAAGCATCCTTCAATACGGAGAACGACTCAATATCTTCCACATTGACTTCATTCAGACTACGTTCGAATCCATCTACCAAAACCAATGCTCCGGAGCCTGCCCCAAAAGTAGAAATACCACGAATCCAGAATTCCGACATATTGGCTCCCGGTCTACCGGAAGTCTGCCTTGCCAACACACCAGGAACATTTCCTGCCAATGCATTTACCAGACTTGAAGTAGGAGATGACTTCAACACATCCACATCTACCGTAGAAACTGCACCTGTCATTGTTATCTTCTTTTGAGCACCTGTACCAGTGATAACCACTTCATCGATCACACTCGCAGAAGATTCGCGTAATGTGACATCAACCTTACTCATATTATCCTTTATCAGGACTTCTTGTGTTTCAAATCCTATATAAGAAAAGATCAGCGTACTGTAAGGAGCTATTTTAATCTTATACTCACCATCAATGTTGGTGATAACTCCCAAACCTGCAACATTCTTTACCGAAATATTGACTCCAGCCAAAGGTATCTTTTCGGCATCTCTGACCATACCGGTTACCTCTATCGTCTGACTCTGGGCATACATATCAATGACGTAACCTGTTGTCAATAATAATATCATAAATAAAAATTTCCTCATAAAATAAGAATTGTGTGTTAATCATCAATTTACTGTAATGCAATGGTACGAACACGGTGATTACCGTTGTCACCAACATAGAAAGTACCTGTAGACTCTTCATAACAAAGTCCTAAAGGATAGTTGAAACGTGCTGTTTCACGAGGATCACCGTCAATATATCCTGAGACGATCTGATCTGTCGAATAACTTCCACGACCGGCAAACGTTGTAACAATACCATCAGGAGTGATCTTACGAATACAATGATTGGCAGCATCAGTAAGATAAAAATCATATACATCCGCACGTTGCTCTGCCACATATTCTTCGTTCAACACAAAACACCCTTGCATTGGATTATCAAAACGGGCAGAATTCTGGGATGCGTCCTTGTAACCATATGATCCGAACTCTCCAGCAAAAGTAATAGGAGTTTCCAGATATTTACCAGCCCAATTATATTCTGCTTTCATCACACATTGCTTGTCACGTGCTATTAAATAGGCAAAATTTCCACTTGGATGAAAAGTAACACATTGAAACCAGCCGCTTGGTCCCATCTTGGCAATCTGCTTCGGATCCCACATTTGTGTTTTCTCATTCCAAACCGCTTTATGAAGCGTAGCATCACGACCACGACACAAAAAGATAGTACCATCTATAGGATGTGTGAATAATGTATTGAAATCATCTCCATTTAAAGCCGGATAAGAGTTTTTAAAATTTTCTTTACGAAGTAGGTAATAAGCTCCTGCACGTTCTACATTCCCCTGCGGACAGTTCACAAACATAGTATCCCTGTCCACACTCCAGCCAAGTCCACTCGGAGCACTACTCCAACCAGCAGCACCATTGGTAATCACAGTAGCTATGGAATCTTTATCTAGATAGATTTTACGTAAACTATGTTCATTCTCGAAAAAATAAATGCAACGTTCGCCTGATGATTCGTCATAGTACATGGCAAGAGGAGTTTGAGTTCCTGCTTTATCAAAATTACCATCCGTAATAGAAGTATTACCTTCACTATCTACTACACCACACAACGTGCCGACAACTACATTATACTGATAAGAGAACTTTTGGTCAAATGTATAGGTGGCATTCAAGCTTTTATCCTTATTCAAGATATCTACCTGCACAGCCCCTCCATCCGCACGGGAAGGAACAATACAATAAATCTGTGTACCGGAAGAGCTAACAACTTTCGCTTCCTTACCACCGACAACCACTCGTATCAGTGAGGGATCAGTCCCAAAATTACTACCATTGATAAACATGTTCGTGCGCACAGCACCTTCTAAGGGAGAATAGTCAGTAAAAACAACTTCAACATTAGGGTCAGAAGCTACATAAGACGGAAGATTTACTTCCACATTTTTGTCCATGCAACTACCTAATCCACCCAAGCAAATCAAGGAAAACAATACAAACCTAACCTGTTTCCCTCCTTTTTTTGTTTTAAAAAGGCTTTTCATTGTATTAAATTATTTGTTAAACAATAAATATAAAAATCAAAAGAAAAAATAACTATGCATTATTCCAATGTGCACTATTAACGAAATGCAAAATAAAACGCTATCCTATTAATAGAATAAAAATAACGGTTCAATAAATGACAAAAACAGGTCAAAAACCTATAAAACGACTATCCAAGTATGTTTTGGAGCACTTTTACTATTTTAGCTTATGTTGTGTGCTTTTCTCTATTATCATCCAACCTATATCTACCTCCCCGAAAGCGATGTTACATATAGCATAGTTATATAAATGGTCATAAAAATACAAACTTTTTCTAAAATGGAGCAACATCAGAAAATATCAACTACAGTATCTGGCTTGCCCTTCATTACTTATATAAAAAAATAGTGGGATGCTTTTATCACCCCACTATTACATTTCTCATACTATTGCTTGCTCCAGCAAATAGATTGCAAAAACCAAGCTTTATTTTCGTCATTCAAACCTTGACGCTTCAAAACCTCCGGGAGGTCAGTATAACTTTTCCAAAAATCGGAAACTAAAGAAGAGATCTTCTCCGGTGCATAGATTACCGCTTCACTCAGACTTCCCATTTTACCAAATTCTTCCTTGAAGCCAATATATGAATCACGGTATTTTAACCGCTCCATAGATTTAGCAATTCGTCTAGATACTCCCAACAAGCCGTTCATATCAACTGTTTCCGTAGGATAAACTATTTTAACAACCTTTTCCTGATCACATGACAAAACAGGCAAATCAACCGAAAGAGCAAACTCTTCACCCAAATATTCATATTTGGCAGGTTGACCATTTACAGTGACAGACCGAGGAACAAGTGATGAGAGCACTTTCACTTTGAATGAACGAGATTCAGGCATATCTTTATATCGGCCATCACGTTTACCGATAACAATCGTTCGTTCCTGCCCTTGGCTGGAAGATGTTAATTTAGTCACAGCATATTCCGAAGCATAGTTCTTATCATTTCCATTATCTTCATAAAAATTAAAGGACGAAATTCCATTTCCACCAGGGAATACGGTAACAACAACCTCCTCATCATTACCGTTCAGGTTCATCACCTTTCTTGTATACATCGGCAATACCGCTCCCGCTTTTACATAAATCGGATATTCGTCAATAGCAAAAGGACGTTCCACTATTTGTCCTCCTTTCAGCAAGGTGCCTGTATGCAACTCATACCATTCACCTTCGGGCAGCCACACACGCACTTGTACATAACCATCTTTTGCAGGAGCTGTGGCAGGAGCAACCAGAATATCATCTCCAAACATATATTCATTACGGAACTCATATGCTTCCTTATTATCCGGATAATCATAATACATCGGACGACAAAGTGATAATCCTTCATCATAACCTTTACGAGCCATTGTATAAATATAAGGCGCCATCTCATAACGTTGCTGGATTGTCTTACGAAGAACATCACAATATTCTTTGTTGAATACCCATGGTTCCTTATTCAAACCGGCACTTTTTTGAGAATGTGTACGCATAATCGGGCTTAAGGCTCCGAATTGCAACCAACGAGTGTACATTTCCGGATCTATACTTTCACCGATATGTCCTCCCAGGTCATGGCTCCAATAACCATATAATACATTGGAAGCTGTCGAGTTGAAGTAAGGCTGAAAATCTAATGATTTCCATGAAACAACTGCATCACCGGAGAAACCCACCTGATAGCGATGATTACCCAAACCTCCCCAACGGTGATATAGCATCGGACGTGTGTCCCTGTTCTTTTCCATATTACTAAAGAAAGCATAATTAATCCACCAAGTGTTGCTCAAATTCTTCACCTTCGGATCATATATCCCTTGTTGCCAGTCCAGCCACCAAAAATCAACACCATCTTTCTCCATTGGCGTCAATACATTCTTAAACATATTTTTAATAAACTTCTTATCTGAATTTATCCATGGAATAGTCTGTTTGGACTGAGGATCGACTCCCATATCTTTTGCTAATCCAGGATATTTTTCTTCATAAGAAGCTACTCCATCCGCCGGATGTAAGTTAAGGGTGATTTTCACATCATTCTGTTTCAAGTATCCCAAAAACTCCTTTGGATTCGGGAATAAATCACGGTTCCATGTCCAACCGGTCCAACCACCTTTTCCTTGTTCTGTATAATGCCAGTCCATATCTACCACCAATACATCCAAAGGAATCTGATAAGTATGGAAATTATCAATCAGATTACGGAACTCCCTGTCAGAATATAACCAATAGCGTGACCACCAATAACCAAATGCATACCGGGGAGGTAATGGTACTCTTCCCGCAAAGAGGGTATAATCTTTCAAGGCAGCTTTATAGTCATGTCCATATGCCATGAAATACCAATCCTGTCCGCCATTAGCCGGACGCTCTTTCACCCAATCCCAATCTTTATTATCATCAAACAAAAGTCCCTGAGAATCATCAATCAAAGTCCAACCGTCCGTAGCCAACAAGCCATCTTCCAGTTTCAGTTTATCACCTTTCTTTGTATCAGCCACCCATGTTTGTGTCTGTGTATCACCATCCATACCATCCAATGTACGATAAGTTCCTTTCAAGTTGCCCTTCTGTTGCATACCGGGTTTCCAAGTAAAAGGTAATATTTCTTTAGAGGCAGTGATAACCAAGTTCTTATCTGTAAACTGTCCACTGTTTTTCTTATAACGCATCTTCATTTTGGAAGTCGTTATTTCAACCCATCCCCCTCTTGTTTTTAGCTTGTAATCTACCTGGGGATAGTTACGATTCACAACGATGTGAGATCTATCGTTCACGAATTTCCCATCCGGTGCATATTCCAGACGGATTGCTCCATCAGAAATGACTGTAAATCTTACATTGTCATCTGTATAAGCAATATTTCGCTGTGTGTTTTGCGCATGCAATACAAATATAAAACTCTGCATGACACAGAGTAAAAGCAATAATCCTCTTTTCATGATAACATTTAAAAGCAATAAATTTATAATTCGAGAATAAAATAGGGTCGTTGCAGTTATCATAGCTACAACCACCCTATGTCAACTACTTACTCTTCTTGAAAGTCGGAGCTTCCGCCTTCACAACCGGTCCGTCCCCTACGAGATACGGCCAATCATCGTCATCCCAATAAACTCTATCAAGCAATACTACACGACCTAAAGATGGATCGGCAGTCCGGTAAGCATGATAGATAATCCAATCTTTACCTTCATCATCCTGCACTATTTCAGCATTGTGCCCTGTCCCTAGGAACGCATCATTTCTGTGTATCAGTACCTCATGTTTATTATCATTCATGTTGTCACCTGATTTATTCAAATAAGGACCAAAAAGCTCGGTGGAACGACATACAACTGTCTGGTATGTACTATTTGCACCGTCACAGCAAGTGCCTGTAGAGCAGAACAAATAATAGTATTTACCTCTTTTCAAGATATATGATCCTTCATAAGCATTGGTACCTCCAGTATTGGCAGCGACCTGTATTTTTGTCGCTTTTGCATTTTCAATACCTCCTTTCAGTCCAAGACCGTCTTCAGTCAATTCAACACCCCAAATACCATACCAACTTCCCCAGAAAAGATATTTTTTACCATTATCTTCAATATAGAAAGGGTCGATACTATTATGAACATCGATCTCATTGCTACGGAATAATTTGCCTTGATCAGTAAACGGTCCTTCCGGCTTGTCCGAAACAGAAACACCAATACCACAAGTTGCTCCACCTCCCCACTTGGACAAGGAGTAATACATCACATATTTTCCATTGATATAATTGATATCCGGTGCCCAAATACCTGCTTCCGGTTCCCATGACGGTTTTTTATCATCCTCGTAAGCGCCGCCCACATAAGTCCAGTGCACCAAGTCTTTGGATTTGTGTATCCATGTATTTCCTCCGGTAGCATACAAATAGAAATATCCGTCTTCCGCTTTTATCACTGTCGGATCCGGATTATCAGAGTCGATGACAGGATTTGAATACCACACTTTGTCTGCCAATGGAGCTTGTTCTGCTTCACCTTTCTGTTTATCGCTGTTACCACACCCCCATGTAAGCAGGGAGAGTATTCCAAGCGTAATTGTATGTTGTAAGTATAACATAAGTTCTCAGTTTTTTATTAATTTTACTAATCTATTCCATACTCGAATTCAATTCAACACCAGGTCCCAATACAATATGGATTATGGAAGTCTTTGATTCTTTGTCTGTTTCTGAAGTAATTGGCATACCATCCGACTGAAACGCTTCCAATGTAATGCTAAACTGAGCTTCTTTTTCGTCCACTCCAAAAGCTTTCATATATTCCATTATCTGTTGATTGGTAAAAAGCTGTTCGCGTACTCCGTTATAAGTAAGTATGCTTTTATCTTCCACACCCATTGTTTCAGTTGTTTCTCCATCTACCTGCAGTCCTAAAGTCATAACATACTTCGATGCTGTTTCTATATCCAGCCAACGGTAGACAAAAGCAACCCCATCCATATTTTCCTGTGTAATCTGTACATAATAATCATCAGATTCCACTTCTACTCTCGGTACACGTGGTTGTGGGTCACCCTCACTTTCCACATCTCCACATGCTCCCAATACAAATATATTAGTAAGCAGATATAGTATTATAAACAGTTTTTTCATGATTTTCATATTTTAATTTACTTCTTATGGAGATTATTCAGTCGGCTCCAAATATATCTTCATCTCATTAAGGTCTACTGTCAAAATGTATTTACCATCAGCAGCAACAATCCATTTCAAGTCACCGCCATTATTCTGATCCCTTGCTTCTCCGAGTTCATGTTCTACGGCTGGATTTGCTCCTTGTGAAGGAGCAAAAAAGAATTTTCCTGTAAAATCTGCTCCATTCGGCTCCAACGCCAACTTAAACTCTTTACCGCCATAAAAGTTACCTGTATACGTCCAACGTTCTGGATGGCGTGGATCATTATTCACAAATGCACCTTCCTTTTTCATTTTACCCCAATCCCATCCGATGGTACTAGCATCGCCAACAATCCAAATCCCATCTTGCGGTAAAGGGTAAATACTAACGATATTCACATCCAAACGATTTAAGTCCACAACTATTGTGTAGGTACCGCTCTTTGTGTTTTCAAACATCTCACCATTCCCTGCTTCTGCCACATATTGCAAAGAATTATCTCCATTCTCAGCTTTCATGTAGCATGGATAATCAGAATCCGGACTAAGTGCAAAGAAGTACTCACATGGCTTCAGTTCTGCTGTCGACTGATATACTCCTGAACCCACAACCTTCTCGGTCATTCGGCGAACAGTTTTCTCTCCAGCATCATCCACCATCACCATATATATCGCAGTAGCATTCTTATCATATCCGATCACGTCCAATTGCGTCTTCGACAACTCCGGTTTCAAGTATTCTACAGATGAATTGACCTGTCCTATAACCTCTGCTTCAATAGTCACCTTATCTCCAGGAAGTATACTCCAGGAAGCCAGTATATCATTCAACTCCTTATGCGTAAAACTAATGGAACGTTCCTCCGATTCAATCTCATACAAATCTGTCACATTAGAATGTAAATCTGCCATATACATTCTGAAAAAATAGGTGATAGTAGCATCAGCTCCCCCACGTTGAGCCGCAGCATCCCATGTAAATAAAACAGCAACTTCATTCTCCTTCTCTTTCTCCAAAGTAATTTCAGAAGAAGAAGCCTTCAAAAGCATCTGATCTACAGGAGTTTCAAGCGCGTAATACTCCGGATCTTTATTACAGCTCGCTGCTATCGACATAAGAAAGAGCAAGCATATTAGTTTCATTATCTTATTCATAATTATGCTTTTCATTTTATTAATTCCAGAAAGGCGCCTGGACCAAGTTCGTGTTCTTATTCATCTCATCTATATATACCGGCAGCCAATACATCGCCTTTTTCCAAACACGGGTCTGAAAAACGGTTCTCTTGTAAAATTCCTGACTATTTATTCCTGCGAAGTTCATACCATAATCATCTCCACACATCTCCGGAAGTTGTTCTACAATTTTCCAACGGCGAATATCCGACCAGCGTGATCCTTCACAACAAAGTTCAACACGACGTTCCATACGAACGATCTCACGCACTGCTAATTGATTATCATCAACATGGATGTATTTGGGATCATCCAGTGCTACAGTATTCAGCGTATATTGACGTACACCCGCACGTTCACGGACTTTATTCACGTATTTCAATGCATCCTCACGATGTGCTCTATCATCGTAAGCCTCATTAACAGCCTCGGCATAATCCAAATAGGAAGCTGCCAAACGATACAAGAACATTTGACGCCATTTGTAACTACCATTCTTCGGATTATCTTGCGGATATACTTTTTTACGAACCAAATAACCATTTTGGGGGGCATCGTGTGTATAGTCATTATCTCTCTGATTCTTAAAGAATTCAAATTTACGCCCTGCCAAAGCATACCACGAACCATTATAGCTCACTGCCGTATAAAAACGTGGTTCTCGGTTACAATACATATTATATGTACCTTCGGCAGTTATTTCTCCCTTTTGCCCTGTTCCGCCAGTCCAGTTGGTAGACCTAGCTTCTACTTCTGTCGAGAAACCTTCTTCTACATATTCTGAATTGTCATCGTCTTTCGGAAGTCCGTTCTTCATAAAAAAAGCATCCACCAATCCTTGATATACGCCCAAACCATTTCCGCCACCATATTCTTTAGTAACCGCCTTGTTTGTATAGAACTGGTAACTTTGATAAGCATCTTCTTTTGTATATGGGAACAATATCTCCTTGTTTCCATCCTGAAATTTTGTAAACCAAAGATTCTCAAGTGAAGTGAACGGATCAATTTCTCCCTCATCATTATATTCTACATACAAACGATAACCAGCTTGCTCTGCCACATCAAGTAATTGTTTGCAAGCCTCTGCCGCTTTTACCCATTTCTCCTGGCTATAAGTAGAGTTAAACAATTCCTCACCCTCTTCATTCTTATGCCCGATATACCACTCATTTCCGTTTACTAACGGGCTTGCAGCAAATAATAACATCTTCGCACGAACAGTCAGACACATGACTGAAGTTATTCGCCCATATTTCTCCACACTCTGCCATACAGCAGGTAATTGTTTAGATGCTTCCAACATTTCATTATCCAAATGACTGACAACTTCATCAAATGGCCTTTGCCCCACCATCAAATCTGAAAGAGTAAAGTCAGTCGGGGCAATATAATTCGGTCTGAATGGAATAGGTCCATATGCTTCCAATAATTGCCACCAATAATAAGCTGCAAGAAAACGTGCTTCCGCTTTCATATAATCCACTTCTCTCTGAGGAAGGTCGGAATCAGGTAATGCGTGTACACGTTCTATAAAAATATAAGCCTGACGTATTTTTCTCGGAAGACCATCCCAGAAATTTCCTGCCCATTGTGTATTCGGTGTCCATCCACCAAAAATCTTGGTGATATTGGGCCAGTCCCATTGCTGCCAGCGTGCAGAAGCAGTCAAGTCATCTGCAAACACTTCCCAACCATACGTATTTAGCCAGTCATTACCCGGATTAGGGATACGGCTGTATACATTGGCCAGCCATGATTCTACTTTTGTCTTATTCTCAAAGACCATGTCTATGTCAATTTCCGTATCCGGTTCTTTATCAAGATACGTACAGGAACCCAACGATACGATGCCTATTAAACCGGCAACTATATATTTTTTAAGTTTCATTATCGTCATTTTTTTAATTAGAAATTCAGGTCAACTCCAAACATTACAGAACGCATAGCCGGATAACGCAGGCCGGTGTTCGTATTTAATTCCGGATCCCATAGTTTGAAAGGAGAGAAACAAAATAAGTTATTGCCACTCACGTAAAAACGAATAGCTTTGGAATGTATCTTATCAGTTACAAATTGCGGTAAAGTATATCCAAGTTCCAGCGTTTTCAAACGCATAAAACGCATATTCTTTTTCCACCATGTGGAATTCCGGTAATTCTGTCTATTAGGCTCCTCCGTCAGTCTCGGCCAAAAGACATCTTGAGCAGGGTTCTCTTCTGTCCATCTGTCGTTATAATTAGAGTAAATATTCCCTTGCAATGTTTGTCCGCTACCCGGAATGAAATACGTAGTTCCACCAATCACACGATAAGTATCACCTGTTCCCTGGAAGAAGAAATTCAAATCCCAGTTTTTGTAGCTCACATTACCTCCGAAACCATAAACAATACGCGGGTCTACCGTTCCACCAATGTATCCTTCATCCGCATCAGTGATAATGCCATCGCCATTCATATCTATATATTTGATATCACCGGGACGTACTTTTGAAGCTCCAACGTCCTGTGTCGGTATACCGAATTTCAAATTACCATTCGCATCGAAATCATCTTCTGTAAACAATCTTTCTGCCTGCAATCCATACAAAGTATTTAATGAACGGCCTGTCAATCCTCTGTATGTACCTTTCACAGTTTCTGGCTCATCGTATTCGTCCACCCTGTTGATAGCATATGTAAAATTAGAACGGAAACCTACAAACCAATCTTTATTAATTTGTTTATTATAGTTTAAGGAGAATTCCACACCGCGGTTAGTCACTTCACCAAAATTGGCCCAAGGATTAGTCAAGAATCCTGTCTGTGAAGGAATAATCTTACGCTGCATAAAGATATTGGTACGTTTTTCTTTGAAAACATCTACCTGTAATTCCAATTCATTCCATAATCCCAGTTCAAAACCAAGGTTCATTTTCAGAGCTGTTTCCCAGGTAAGATTTTCAACTCCAACTTCTCCTTCTGAAATACCGGTACGACCAATCTGTCCTGTATCACCCCAGTTATACTTATCTGCATTGGTATTCAATGTTGTTATATAGGCAAAACGACGTCCTCCGATATCATCATTACCTACTTTTCCTATAGAACCTCTTAATTTCAATTTACTCAATGTATTTCTGAAACGATCCATGAAAGGTTCTTCAGACAATAACCATCCAACTGCCACAGAAGGGAAAAAGCCGAAACGTTTACCTTTAGCAAAATTCTCTGAACCATTATATCCAAAGTTGAACTCCGTCACATAACGGCTATCGAAAGTATAAGACAATCTACCCGCAATACCTTGTTTTCTATAAGGTTGTACACTACCATTATCATAACTTTGCTGATTATACAGGAACAATGCATCTACGTCATGCTTTCCGAAAGTGCGAGCATACGTTAATGTTCCTTCAAAATAAACCCTCGAATTTCCATATTCCCCCTTATTTCCATGTCCCAAAGAGTCATCTCCATATTTAAGTACAGAATGAATCAGATTACCTTCAATGTCACGTCCGGTAGCAATACTATGATAAGTAGCATCCTTTCCCCTTGTAATCGAACTCTGATTCCAACGGTCGAAAGAAAAGGTTACTTTCGCTTTTAATCCCGGCGTGATCATCTTCAGATTCTGTTCAATAGCAAAGAGTGACTGAATCTGTGAAGCTGTAACTACGTCGTAACCTCGCTGTGTCACCGCTGCCCAAGGGTTCACATCATTAATAGCCATAATTGGAATAGTCCCATCTGAATAGCGGGCAGGATACACGAAAGGAGAAGTTATAAACGCTCTATCAAAAGCATCGTCCGTACTAAATGCCTGCTTGCGGTGTGTTTGAAGGAACCCACCGACATTTAAACGCAGTACTGTTGTCTTAGTCACATCCAAGTCAACATTCGCACGCATATTATAACGAGTTAGTTTCGTTCCTGTATCATAAGGCAAAGACTTATCCGTCTCCATGATTCCCTTCTCACCGAAATAAGAACCAACCAACGAATAGCGCAGGAAATCGGAACCACCTGATACAGTCAGATTCGCACGAGTAGAATAAGCATAATCCTTTGTTATTTCATCCAGCCAATTTACATCCGGATACAAATCTCTGTCATAACCATATCTCGTTCTGTCAATCTGCTCCTGACTGAAAGGCAAACGCGACTTATTCTCTGTTATTTCATTTATCAATGCCATATGATCGGCTGCCCCAATAAAATCCGGAAGTTTTGTCGGCTCTGCAATAGAATGTTCCACACGCAAATTGACAGAAGGAGCTCCTACTTTACCACGCTTCGTATTGATAACGATGACACCATTTGCACCACGCACACCATACATAGCACTCGCCGATGCATCTTTCAATACTGAGAAAGATTCAATTTCAGCAGGGTCTATGTTATTCAAGTCACGCTCGATACCATCTACCAACACTAACGGAGATTGTCCACCGGAGAAAGAAGCAATACCGCGAATCCAAAAATTCGAGGAATCGTAACCCGGTTCTCCCGAACGTTGAACCGCTATCACACCGGCAATCTGTCCTGCCAGATTATTAGACAAAGAGCGCGTGGCACCAACCTGTAACTTCTTAGGCTGTAATGTCTCGATAGAACCGATAACCGACATTTTCTTCTGACTACCATATCCAGTAACCACAACTTCATCCAAGGCTTCAATATCTTCTTCTAAAATTACGTCAAAGTTAATCTTACTTCCAACTTTTATTTGTTGAGTTTTGAAGCCAATATACGAAATCTCTATTACAGAATTCTTTCCGGGTACATTCAAATAAAAATGTCCGTCCATATCCGTAATGACTCCAGTCCCTGTCTGTTCCAGTACACGTACATTTACACCAGGAAGAGGATTCTTGTCCTTATCGGTTATCGTACCACTGATACGAATACCTTTCGCTTGCTCCGACATATTAGTCTTACCAGACATAGAAGAATGTTCCGGTAAAGCGGAGTTAGCGCTTGTTCCATAATACAACAACAAGCAAACAAACAATGCTTTCTTCAAGTCCATAATATTAAATTTAAAAAACTCATAATAAATACTTTATCTCATATTAAGTGAGAGCAAAAGTAGACAACTAATACAAAATGTAATAAAATAGATAGACCAATAATTAAAAAAAATCGTTCAAAATGAAATTAAAATATAATTGAGATATCTTCTGACCTATTTCTGTCATTTTAAGAAATGTTCCGCACGCCCCGGAGTCAATAACTCCCACAAAGAAGCGACTGTCCATCCCGGTGCGAAGATATCGTTATAATACCCTTTCCCATTTTTACCATAATCCCAGTTGGTATGTTGAACGACTTCCGGATAAAAACCGGATTTGGCAATTCCACATAGATGCCCTTCATGAGGTAACAATTGGCGCATGGAAGTAGAAATCACCTCCGCGAAATGGGCAAAGCGTGGTTCTTTATATTCCTTTGACAACCATTGTAGTACCGAAGCAAATTCAAAAACAAACACATCAATATGGTTATTTTCTACAGAAACATTACCCCAACCACGAGTTTTTAGACCGATATCACCCAACATCTGACCTTGAGCAAAAGGAACGTCCCATACATAATACCATGACAATGCAAAATAAGCAGCCTTTCTTGTCAGGTCGGCATAATGACGATGCTCATCTCCTTTCGTTATTAATGAAAGATAGTAAGTTGCTGTAGCAGCATAAAGAGAAGCCTCTTTATCTTCACAATTGGCATCGAGAGTAGATGAAAAATAGTCAGCTTTAGATATCAAGACTTTCTCCAGATAATCTGCTGTCCTTTTAGCACTGGCTAAATAACGTTTATCCTTAAAATATTTATATCCCATTATTAAAGGTAAAGTGGCCGAGGGTGTACTTCCTCCACTATTATCGACCACTGTAAAATCGTCGTGGAATTTACGGGGGAAACTACCATCTTCATGTTGTAACTGCAAAAGTATATCGAGCATATTTTTCATCTTTTGTTCCCATTCAGGATGACGACGGCCATTCTCCCTTTCATAAGCAAGAAAATGAAGCATAGCATAAACCCCTTCTGATTGACGACGAATACTATGTACAGGATCTTCATACCCTCTATCAAAGTTTACCGATTCTTTAAAGAAACCAGCTTGTGTAAAGCCATTCTTCAAATAACTATCGAATACTTTCATACTGTTTTCTTTCAGATCCTCTCTGCCACATTGCCAACTATATTCCCAAGCATTGAATGCATTAAGGAGTACACGACCGATAAAACCGACTTCTGCCTGACCGTTACTCTGACAATCAGCAGTCCGCAAATGAATACCCGAATTAAAAGTCAACGAATTACCAGTCACCAGACTATTCACAAAAAAACGGCTCATAACTTCTTTCATATCCTCTATAGAATAAGGAGTATCAACCGGAGCCGGAGCATAAGTGTCATAACTATACTCCCACGCATTCCGAATAAAATCAGAATAATCATCAGCTTTATTCTCCAGAATCTCCCATGTCAGTAACATTGTTTCTCCTTTTTTCAGAAACTGAAAAGCCTCTACCGCCGGAGCCAATGTTAATTTTCGAATATAGCTTTTAGGTGCTTCACGGTAAGGAAAACCGAAAGAAAGTGTTGCCACTCCATTCTGATTTTCGAATCCAGTAAAACCTATTGAAGTTTTACCTGAAAGAATGATTTCTCCCTCTCGATGAGTAGACAAAACCTCATTAGTAAAATTGTCTATACGACTCACCGTCACAAAGCTTTTTTCCTTTTCTGAATAAATACCTGTAAGAGGAGCACTCAATCTATCCTCACGCACCAACCAGCTGTCTGATGTATGAAATGAAGGTGCTTCCTTAGGAGATCGCAGATTGCGACGATACCAGAACCCCGGCATATAGAACTGGCAATCATCATGATTAAAACCGGTTGACAACTGCTCGCTAAAATTAAAATAAACATCCTCTAATGCAGTCAGACTGACATTGATACGTAACTTACCGTTCATATCCTCCATTTTCTGAGTTATTACCATCGGAATACCTTTGGAAGGTTCCAACAGATAAGATGAACGGTCATTCTTCAACTGCCGCATATCCAGCGAGTATTTTTCCGATTCATTTCCCGGTACTTTTAAGGAAATAGATGCTGAAATCTTTTCTGGAGTATAATTGACGGCTTCAACAGCCTCAACATATAACCCAATAAGTATTCCACAAAATAAGCATTTTAAATTCATGTAAATTCAATTAAATGAATCAGTAATAAAATAAATACTGGTTCTGTTAATACACTAATAATTCATTTTCAAACTTGAGCAACAGCTAATATTTTGTAGCCTGTGTGATACGCAACAAAAGTATGGAATTCTACCAGCTTAGGATATTAAAAACAGGTCAATAAATGAAATTCCAGTCTCAATTTCCCTCCCAAAGTATACATCTTCTGACTCTTATTTACGCAACCGAAAAATTGAACTCATTTCTGAAGCCGGACATATGTTTTACCATTCGGTCCGACTCCTTTAACTACCAACTTCTTCCAATGTCCTGGCAATTTCGAAGGCAATTGTTTAATACCGCTATCTGTAATATCCAAACCACAAAAGCCATTGATTACAGCCTGCAAAAGTCCTCCCGCACCAGTTGAGAAATAAGGATTAGTACCTCCTGCACCTTCAGAAAGTACACCGAACGGAGGTAGCTGGTTGGGACGGAAGCTTTGCACAAATAATTCATAAGCCTTATCCCCTTCACCAAGGCGTGCATATTGCAAAGCCAATACAGAGAATGACATTGCGGGGCCTCCTTTGTCAATCTTTCCCTCATAATACTCCAAATCCTTACGAATTTCTTCCGGACGGGTAATCAGGTTTAATGGATATACCAGTAAATTAGCATCCGCCTGCTTGATAACCTGTCCATTATAACCATCATACTCCATAGTCACTCCATTTTCAAATTTGGGGATGCGCAACTTTGCTGCTATTTCTTTCCAAATTACTGGAGCTTTAACCCCACATATGGAAGCAGCTTTAGCAGCATCCTGTAATGCGCGTATAACAGTACCGTTCGTGAAGGCATTATCATCACCCTCTGCGTATTCATCGGCACAAACCACATTACGAATCGAATAAGAACCATCGTCATTCTTTTCTACACGACTTACCCAAAATTCTGCCACTTTCTCCATTAAAGGGAATCCTTCTTCACGCAACCATCGCTGATCGCCACTCATACAGTAATAATTCCAGGCCGCAATGGCGATATCAGCTGTGATATGATGTTCAAAAGGACCAGTCAACGCCCAAGTCGGACACGCTTCTTCTCCTGCATCATCACTTTCCCAAGGAAACATAGCCCCATCATATCCATAACTTAATGCTTTCTGGCAAGCAGCTTCCAGCCTATCTGTACGATAATCCATCATTGTTCGTGCAATGCCCTGATTCATAAAGAGCATAGGCGGATACATCCAAAATTCGGTATCCCAGAAAATATGCCCATTATATCCCTGTGAAGAAAGTCCAAAAGGAGGTATACTCAACCGACTTCCTTTGCGTGCATTGGAATACAGATTATAAAGTGCAAAACGCACAGTACGCTGTGCTTCATCATCCCCCTCAATCACAATATCACCTTTCCACATCTCGTTCCAGAGTTTCCGGTGCCCATCCATCAGACGCATCAATCCCTCTTTCGCACCATAAATCACTTCACGGTCTGACTCATTGTATGGATCTATAAAATCACGTCCGGTACAAACAGCACCTAATAAAGTAAAAAAGAATTTCTCTCCTTTCTTTAATGAAATAGAAATCTGACCACTCCCATTATATTGTTGCTGCACACTGGAATTTTTATCATAAATAAATGCGGAAGAGGCTGAAACTTTTTGTTCGCGGTATTTTGATAAAGCCCAAGTACGCACTATTTTTATATCATTCCCATTAACATTCACATTGAGCAGTTTCGAACCTATATTTTTATACTCATCAGGTACCTCAATAGGATTTGACACTGTCAAATACATATCCCCCAGTGCCGTAACCTCCACACGAACCAGTCCTGCATAAGGTAAATTTCTTAGAGCACAGATGCTATAAGATACATCCGCTTTTCCATCACAAGTGAAGTGCGTATTATGGGTAGCCTCTTTCATATCTATACACTGTTCCCATCTCGAGATATTATCACCATTTACAGTCTGTCCATTAATTTGCATCTGCAAATTGAATGGATTGATTCCTCGTAAAACACGACTCACATCTTGAGGAGTAGCAGAATCAAAAACATGGTTTAGCATGACATGGCGAATAGAAAACGGTTCTTTCCACGGCAGGATACCAATCCCCCCATTGGCAACTGTTGCCCCGTAATAAGTTCCGTGATAATCAGTTGTCTGTATCTTCCACAAACTATCCTGTCCATTTGCCTTAATAGTGAGAGCTGATACCAGACAATAAAATACGATAAATAGATTTCTCATATAAAAAATAAGATATTTAATTTGTTAATGACATCCGGCACAAAAATAGGGCGTATCTGCCAATCATTAGGAAATAACTTGACCAAATGATGTGACAAATAAACCAAAAGCGTACTAAAAATAATATTTAAGCCAATTTTGTTACCAAAATTGGCTTAAATCAAAAGACAGATTATTTTATCTTATTTAAATGCGTACTTCAATCGTTTTTCCATTCGTAATCTTACTTCTTTTTACAATCTTATGATCCTTTTTTATCAGAACCAACAGTTTGTCATCTTTATCGCGCTTCACCTCAATATCGAATATGGAACCAAATGCACAGATACGTTTCAATGACATCGTATTCCAACTTTCCGGTAGCTGCGGTGTCATCATAAAAGCATCCAATGCAATGGGACGGATGCCGAACAACCCCTCGGTCATAATGCGACAATACAAAGCACTTTCTGTGGATAAATGCCTTTGGTTTCCCTCCGGCCACGCTTCCACTGCGTAAGGAACATGATCACCCAACAAACGAGTAGCAGAGTATTTATCCAAATATTCAGTAGCTATGTCTCTGGCACCACAAGAGTAAGCCCCCCGGAAAGCATAGAGTGTAGAACGATCCCAATAAGTAGAAGTACCCGATTGAGTTAACAACCCATTCTCCATCCACAGTTTATCAGAGAATAGAGCCTCCACAGTACCTTTCGCCTGATCATAAATACCCATAGTCAGAGGAATACAAATCCATGAACGCAGCACTGTATTACCATCATAATAACGATAGGTATCATACCCCTCTACATTACGGGCAAAATATGCATCAATATTCTTATAAAGTTCAGCAGCCCTATCCTGATAAGACTTTATCTGTCTATGTTCTTTTTTCAGCGCCTTTCCCAAATAAGCAGCTGAAATCAAGGCATCATAATATAATGAAGATGTACATAGATTGGCTTTTCCGGCAGGAAAACGATTTTCAAGTTCATCAGAATCAGATTTTACCACCCCATCCGCATTCAGCTGGCGATGACAATATTCCAGACACCATTCAATCAGCGGCCACAATTTTTCAGCCTCATTGCGATTACCGGATGCCAAAGCATAACGTGCTGCGCCATAGCCAACCATTGCTACATCACCACGATCACCCGCAACACCAAAACAATCAATCCCTTCTGCAATTATAGATGAAGGTAAAGGTTTATACTCATCATTCATATAGCGCATAAACAAGCCGAATGAATCCATAGCCGAACGGTTTCCGGCTTGATAACCTAAATATGGAAAAAATGGATTGATATATTCGGCCTGATCATTCGCCCATACAGCAGCATAATAAGCTTCCCCGCCAGGGCTTTGCATATATCCGCCTTTGGTATCGAATATGCTTTCCGAACCACGTATCTTGGCAAAAGAAAACATAGTATTGATTACGTCACTCGGAGTCTCTAACACAAGGTTACCCTGTATCTGACTCAAAAATCTCCGACGTGCCAGAAGTTCATTATTAACATCCAACGCCAACTCCTGATCATGTTTCTTATATCCTGCATAGATTACCTGAAACCAAGCCTTTTCTCCGGCTTTCAGTAAATAAGTACCATCTTTTACCGGAGAAGAAAGGGTAGCCGTTAATGTATAACTGCCTTCCACTCCTTTTGCCTCATCAGTATAATAAAAAAGAGTGGTCGATGGGAGCTGAACTGTCTGTGGGTGATCTGTCGTATTCTCCAACTCATATTTCTCACAGAAGGCCGGTTGTGACGTGGAAGGAAAAAGTGTACGTGTCAACGAAATCCCTCTAGTAGTATATACACTCTTTACAGTCATAATTCCATTCAGCGATACAGTCTCTACCTTTTCACCTACTAACGGCTGACCATTTACAAGGCATAAATGTGCCCAGTCTCCATTAAAATGATGCTGCAAACTACCATGGGTATCATTAGGGATAGTACGAAAAGTAGGTAAAACCATATTCCGGTCAATCACCCATTCACCAGCTTCATTAACACCATAGCGCAATACTGTTGAAACTTTCAGCCCACTCATTTCAATATGGTCATTATGCACACCATCCACTCTCCAGCAAATACTGTCAGGTGAAGTAATCACCCATCTCGTTATCTCACTGGCATTCAGAAAACTGGTATACAATCCAATTAGTAATAGTGTAAACCACAAAGTCTTTTGTCTGGTCATCATATCTTATAGTATTATTAAAATTTTCACACTTATAAATTATAAATCCTCAATATAACAGATGATATAGAGTGAAATACAACTCTATATATAATCTACTCTTCTTTCGAATTAACAAAATCCTTAGGCAATACCCCAAATTGCTTTTGGAAACATTTAGCAAAGTAAGACGGAGAATTAAATCCCACCATGTAGCAGATTTCATTCACCCGGTTTTCTCCCTCTTTCAACAATTGAGCTGCCTTTTTCAAACGCTCCAGGCGTAAGAACTCATTCGGACTCAAATCCAGCACTCCCTTTATTTTCCGATAAAAGTTAGACCTGCTCATATTCAGGTTATCTGCCATGTCATCCATGCTAAATTCAGGATTGGCATAATTAATCTGAATTACTTCGTTCAACCTCTTGATAAATTCCTCATCAGCTTTTGTTAAAGCCATTGTATTAGCAGCTATAAAAGGAGACTCCGCAAAAGCTTGGCGCAGTTTCTCTCTATTCTGAATAAGATTGGAAGCACATGCTTGTAGATATTCTACAGAAAAAGGTTTTTCAATATAAGCATCTGCTCCCAGTTCCATCCCCTCTATCTTTGATTGTATATTGGTCCTGGCAGTCAGCAGGATAACCGGAATATGGCTGTAATTCAAATCCGACTTAATCGTCTTACACAATTCGAAACCATCCATCACGGGCATCACAACATCACTTATCACCAGATTCACATAGTTACCATCAAGCACCTGCAATGCTTCTGCACCATTAGTAGCTGTCAGTACTGTATAATCTCTCGACAACTGACGAACAACAAAAGTAAGCATATCAGGATTATCTTCCACTACCAGCACAGTGGGACGATTATCTTTCTTTCCCGCCTGTTCGGCAGGGATTTCATTTACCCTATCAATTTCCACCTCCGCCTCTGGAGTTAAAGTGATTGTCGTATCCTGAACGACCGGTAAAGTCAGACAGAAAATGTTACTTTCTTCTCCTGCCTCCATAGCCAAAGTTCCCAGATGTAGTTCAGCCAACGAGCGAGAGAGTGCCAAACCGATTCCAGTGCCAGTAGTCACCTTTCCATCCTCTTGCTCATTGAAACGAACAAAAGGTTTAAAAATCTCCTCTTTCATTTCATCAGGAATGATTACTCCATCGTTTACTGTGCGAATACGGAATAGATTATCATCATCAGTTTCGGGTATTTCCAGCATTACATGTACATAACTCTCGGCATATTTCATTCCATTGTTCAATAAGTTACTGATAATCTTCGTAAATGCTTCCTGATTAACATGGGCATAAAAATCTTTTTCTGGTACCTGTAAGGTAAATTCCAACCCTTTCTGTTTTGCAAGAGAAGTGAAACGTATATGAGTTTCTTTCAACACTTCTGTTATATTGCATTTTGCAAAGTTCAACCGGAATCCCTGGCTTTCCGTCTTGCGGAAGTCAAGTAGCTGATTGGTCAGATTGAGTAATCGTTCCGTGTTCTGTTTCATGACGTTCAAGTCTTCACGGGTTTCAGCATCCACTTGTTTTTTCAGTATGATATTTTCCAACGGACCTTTAATCAATGTCAACGGTGTACGTATCTCATGAGCTACATTCGTAAAAAAGTCGATCTTTGCATGATAAACTTCACGTTCTTTCTCCTGCTCAAACTTCTCCATCTGCCTACGATGCTTGTTGTTACTACGCCTCTTGAAATATATAATTACATACAAAGAACAACCTATAATCAACAAAGCATATACAAAATAAGCCCAAACAGAAAGATAGAAAGGAGGAAGAATATGTACTTTTAACGATATTCCATTTTCATTCCATACTCCGTCACTATTAGAAACCTTTACTTTGAATGTATAATTGCCATATCGCAGATTGGAATAAGTAACAATAGGGCTTTCGCCAATTGTCAGCCAATCCGCATCAAAACCATCCAATTTATACATGATTTTACTCATTCTTGGAGCTTGAAAGTCCAATGCTGTTACCCGGAAAGAGAAAGAGTTCTGATTAGACTGAAGAATAAGCTCATCAGAGAAAGTGATACTCTTTTTCAATGGAGATCCCGGTTCACCGACATACACTTCTTTGCCAAACAATAGGAAATCCGTAATCACAATAGATGGAAGCGACCTATTCTCTGAAAAGGTCTTCGGATTGAAAGCGATAAAACCATCGATGCTTCCCAGATAAATCGTACCATCTTCCGTTTCCAGGCTGGAGCGATAATTAAACTGATCACCCAGCAAACCATTGGAGGTAGTATATACTTTCATTGCTCCGGTAGTAGGTTGGAAACATACGAGGCCATTATTCGTTGTCAGCCAGAAAAGTCCGTCTTTATCTTCCACAATCTGATAAACGACATCGTTTGGCAATCCATCTGCCAGATTATAGCTGGTAAAGGTTTCCGTTTCCGGATGGAACAAACAGAACCCTCCACCTTGAGTCGTCAACCAAACTTGCCGGTGAGAATCTTCGAAGATACTTACCACTTTATCATAAGGAAGGCTTTTCGGATTATTTTCATTATGTAGATAATTCTTCCATTTCTTCTCACTTACATTATAACAGTAAGCACCGTTTGCGTAAGTGGCCAACCAGAGGTTTCCTCCTGAATCTTCTTTTATGTCATATACAAACCGACCATTCAGTTCCGGTATCCGGTCAAAATCATCAGATTGTCTGTTGTAGCGCAACAAACCGAATAAAGTACCCAGATAAATATCCCCCGTCGTCGTTCGGCAAATGGAGAAAACGCTGTTGTCTATCAATGAGCGGGGCGAGTCTGTCTTCTGGTAGGTTTTCACAATAGCTCCTGTACGGGTATCCACCACTTTCACTCCTTTCGAAAAAGTTCCCACCCAAAGGTTATCATCAACCAGACACAGTCCATGAACATTTGTAAAAGCATTGCTTGGCGTGAAGAAAGAAAAAGTCTTGGTTTTAGGATTAAAACGATTCAAACCACCATCTTCCGTGCCAATCCATAGAATTCCCTGGTTATCTTGGCAGAACTCACGCACTCGTTTCCCGTGCAGGCCATTCTCTGTTCCTTTCGGATAATATTTCTCGAAGTTCGTATAAAAACGGGGATAATAGTTTATACCGCCGAAGTAAGAGCCAATCCAAATGCCGCCCTCACGATCTTTGCACAATGAATAAATGGCATTATCGGATAAAGAATAAGGATCATTAATCGAACTGCGCAAATGAACGTACTTACCTAGCCGGAGATTATAGATATAAAGTCCCGACTCTGCACCAATCCATAGTTCATTGTCAGAAGCAACCAACAGTTCACGACAGAAAACAGACTCCCCGGATTCATCTTCGAAAAGTAAATCGTGCAATTTGTTTGAAGTCAGATTCAGCTCTTTCACCCCTCCTTTTAAAGAACTTATATACAAACAGTTGTATGCACCTTTTACAATACAGGTCACTACGTCGTTCGCATAAATTTCCTTGTTATTCACAGGCGATAAATAAGGATGGAGAGTTTTCAGACGGTCTTTTGAATAGAAAAGTCCATCGCCATAACAGCCAATCCAAAGGGTTCCGCTATTGTCAAAAGCAAAAGTCTCAACATTGGTGGTAAGAAAGGAGAAGTTCTGTAAGGTATAGTTCTGAAGCTCTCCTTTTTCCAGATTATAACAGAACAATCCCTGTGATTCCACTGCCATCCAGACACACCCCTGATTATCTCCGGAGATAGCCGTCACAGTATGTTCTATCCTTGTATTCTCTACACTTTGTTTGGTAAAATGCTCGAAAGAATCTTTTTCCGGATAATAGATATAAAGCCCTACGTCCGTACCCACCCAGATACTTCCTTTTTCATCCTCGTAAAGTGCCGTGATGAAATTATTGCCTATGCTCCGCTGACTACGGTCATCATGCTTAAATTTACGGAATGACAGACCGTCATATCTGTTCAGTCCATCCTTGGTGCCGAACCACATAAAGCCCTGCTTATCCTGTAAAATTGTATTTACTGTATTCTGCGATAATCCATTCTGTACACTTAGATTTTTGAAATAATAGTGTTCATCTGCCACTTGAGCGTGACAGAGTATCTGATAACAAATAAGACAGATTAAAAGAGTCAGGGTTTTCTTCATACTACGTGTTTTCTATCCTTTCGTTTTGAGTTACCAAATGTAGGCAAAATCATAGCGGAAAGATAGTAAATATGTCTCAATGAATGAAAGAATAGTCCTATTTTTCTATTCGGATACACGCATCAACTGTTATAACGGCTCTTTGCGTAGCTAAAAACGGATTTATATCCATTTCTTTGATTTCTGTAGCGAAACGTAGCAAGGCGGACAAACGAACAATAGTTTCAGCAAATTTATCTTCTTTGACTCTCTTTTGTCCACGTGTTCCCTGAATAATTTTATAAACACGCAGTGAATGAATCAGAAATCTGCACCGACGAACGAAAGCTACTAGCTCCTCTTTATTATCGGAAACAAACTCATCTACCAGCGGAGTACCGGCAGCATGCAGTAATGCTTGTACGTAATTGGAAGCAATATAACCATTCTCCGGAATAGAATCAATAATGCGACGAATTCTCAAAACGTCTACCCCGCACCTTCGGCATAGACGATAATGTTCCTACAAAGACAAAATAAATTCCGAATAATGAAAAAGGTATATCAAAAATTCCATAATGAAAGTTTTTTTTAACATACCTCACTTTCTTTTTACCTATCTGTTTCAGTCTTTACAGCTGAACCGTTACCCAAAAGATTAGGCCAAGCTTTATCATCCCAGTAAACTCTATCAAGCAATACCACACGCCCTAAAGAAAAATACCTAGTAACCAATAAAGAAAAAACGGTTTAATACAGAAGAAAATTCAGCCAGCAAAGCCTTACGCTGTTCGCTGTCAGCAGCAAATAAACCGGTAGACAAGATTTCCCCTATTGATCCGTTAGTTGTTACTACAGCAATTTGTTTGACGCCTTCCACCAATTTTCCATTTTGGGGAGAAACGATGTGCCGACGGTTGGGAGAGTCATTGCCGGAGGTTGTAAGGCATTCGTTGTGAAGAAGTATATCATTAATTTTCCATCCCGAACCTACCGGATGATTACCCAAAGCAAGAATGGAACTGTTTCCCATATTTATCAATGCATTCTCTATCAGAGCCTCATTCAATATACCTCTGATCGTTTCCAAAGCATATCCCTTGAGAAAGCCGGACAAATTGATAGTTACTCCCGGCTGTGAAAAACAGATACTATGATCTCCGGCTGATAAATGTACTGAATATATTGTGTTCTGGTTGTAGTTTTCGGAATGAACTGTGACATCAAAGCATCCCAAAGTCCTGCTATTATATTCCAGGCAAAAATCAATCATTGAATAAAGTTCTTCGCTAAGAACGACCGGAGAAACAAAGGCTGTCAGGTTGACAACAGACAATTCACTGGCCGGATCATAAAAGTTCGCCATCTTTTCCAGCCGGCACAATGCATCATAAATACGATTGACCACAAGCAGCAGTTCTCCTTCCGACTTCCGGCTACATAAGATAATATCCACTCGTGTATGCATGGAAAGAAACCAAGCATAAAATAAGGAATTACCATCATTTGACGGTTTGTATAAATGTTGAATAGTGGTGGTCTGCATCGTATAAAATACAAATTAGGCACGGATTACACAGATTATACGGTTTTTATTTCATTAGAGTAACCGTGAAATCCGTGTAATCCGTGCCTGAATAAAAATCATAAAGGAGTTTTAGCGCATCTCCCAATAACCAGAAAACGGAACTATTTCAGTTCTTTAATCTTCACGTTCTTGAACCATACTTCATCTCCATGGTCCTGAAGAAGTATATTACCTTCCTCCGGATTTCCGAAATTAGGCCAATTTTTATATTTACTGTATGCTACCAATGCATTCCACATATCATTGTTACGATCATATTCAATCAGCTTAACCCCGTTCAGCCAATGTTCTACATGATTGCCTTTTACAATAATAGTAGCAGTATTGAATTCTTTCTTATTGAAAGGCTTATCTTTTGGAGCCGGAATCAAGTCATACAAAGAACCCAGCTTTCTGTTACCTTTCACACCCAGTTTTGCATCAGGATGCTTGTCATCATCAAGAATCTGGAATTCGCAGCCGATAGCAGAACCTTCACCCTTATTCAGCCCCGGATTTACGAAATATTTAACTCCACTATTTGCACCTTCAGTAATCTTGAAATCTACTTTCAGAATAAAATTCTTGTATTTACGGGTAGTCACAATATCACCACCATTAGCAGATTCAGCTCCACCACTCTTCATTACTTTCAAAATACCATTTTCTATCTTCCAGCCTTTTGCGGGGAAAGTAGAGATTTTAGCTCCTCTCCATCCGTCAGTAGTCTTACCATCCCATAATAGAGCCCAGCCTTCTTTTCCTTCACTAGGAGAAATCGTGTTGGCAATCAGATTCACTTCTAGTGCAGCTTGCGTTTCCGGTGTCTGATAGCGTTCTACATCCGTCGTACAAATACGGATATTCTTCCAGCTAACAGTTTTCCCTTCATCTGCCGCATTTCCAATAGCGTGCACTTGCAAAGCAATGAAACCTACAGGAGTCATGTCATCCCATATATTAGCACAAGGTACTCCGTTTATCCAAGTACGGATCGAATTACCAACAGCTTCAATACGGGCTTTATTCCATGCGTTATTCTTAAAAGCAGTTTTTGCAGACGGATTCAGCGTCAAAGGATAAAGCCAGTTTCTACGTGCCTCATCATAAATGCCACCCGACCAAGCGCGCTTAGAAGGATCAATCTCAAACTGATAACCGTGTACGCGCCCTTTCTTATAATCTTTCTTGCTTTCACTGCGAAGCTGTACACCGGAATTTAAACCATCATCTATCTTGAAGTCAAATTCAAGAATAAAGTCACCATAGTTCTTTGTAGTTGCCAAGAAAGTGTTGGGAGTTCCCATTTTAGATACGCCTACAATCGCACCGTCTACAATTTTATATTCGGCTTTGCCGTTCAATTTTTTCCATCCTTTCAAGTTCTTTCCATTGAAAAGAGGTTCCCAGTTTTGTGCACCCAACGAAGCGGCACAAAATAAAAGTAAAGTTAATACAATATTTTTCATGATTATTTATTGGTCCTTCTCCATCCCCTTATATTCGATAAAGGGATGAGAAAACTATTTTCTATTTATAATTTATAAAATTCATCCCAACCCTTACGCGGCGGAAGTCCTGCCAACATTGCATTAGCAAATTCATTATTTGTAATCTGCTTCGTACGACTGTCAAAGAACAGTTGTGTATTAAGACGTTGAGCCATTACACCCAGTGAGAACACCTGACTCAAAACACCGTTGATCTCGAACGGTGAGCGCGTCTTTTCAATGCCGTTACATGCCAATAAGAAGTTCTCGAAGTGATTGGAAGGACTTTTAGGAACCTTCGGTAATTTGCCAGCCATCTCTTTCGCTTTCTCTTCCGGAATAATAGACAAAGTGCTTCCATGACTACCCCCTTTAAAGATTAAGTCTTTCGTATAGATAATCTTTCCCGGATTCAATTTAGCCGCAGGAGTATCTCCCTGATTCGTCGAAGGAATGTTCGGATCCAATCCCGAAACTCCATAACCGGCAGGAATAGGAGGAAGATTATCCAGACCGTCATACCAGGTAATGTCTACCGGGGGCATTCCTTTACGTTGTGGGAAACGGAAGAGAATCGTGGAAGAATAAGGGAAGAAATAATCATTATGACCATTTGCGTATTGCATGGTGACTTCATAAGGCAATCCCAGTTCCAGGAACTCGTGAGCCGTATCGAGGATATGTGCCCCCCAGTCGCCCAATGCACCCATACCAAAATCATACCAGCAACGCCATTGTCCTAAATGATAATCTTTATTATACTCGTGATAAGGGGTAACTCCGAGCCAGGTGTCCCAATCCATATCTTTCGGCAGTTGCTGTCCCGAAGGAAGTTTGTAGATATTAGTATCCCATTTATGCCAACGGCGCGGGTTATTCATGTGGGCAGTGATAGCGGTAACGTCTTTGATAATTCCCTCATCCATCCAAGCTTTAAACTGGAAATAGTTTGCTTCAGAATGTCCCTGATTTCCTACCTGGGTAACCAAGTTAGGACGTTTAAGCGCAGCCTGCATCAACAACTCCGCTTCATAAAAAGTACGCGCCAGCGGTTTTTCTACATATACGTGTTTTCCGGATGCCAATGCCAGCATGCTGATCGGAAAATGTGAATGGTCGGGAGTAGCAATCGCTACAGCATCAAACTCATTACCGGCTTTATCAAACATCTGACGGAAATCCCTGAACTGTTTTGCTTTCGGATATTTAGCCATTATCTTTTGCGTATGTTTGGCACCCATGTCCACATCACATAACGCTACCACTTCTACCATACCTGTCCGCGCAAAATCCTCAATAATCTGTTCCCCGCGGTTACCAATGCCGATATAGGCTATCTTTACCTTGTCACCTCTTCCTTTCTTGGGTGAAATCGTTTGAGCATGCAGTAAGTCACCTGCTCCCAACGCCAATCCGGCAGAAGCCATTGACATCGTTTTCAGAAAATCTCTTCGTGTTACCATAAGTTATTTATTTTCATTGATATTGATTAAGTTCGTGAACGAGTAAACAATGCCCGTAGCCCATAAAACAAGAGACGTAAAATCCCCCAAAAAGCATAAAGCACAAAAGCAAATATGATGATATAGAAAATAGAGGTTATCATCTCCGTAAATGGCGCATGATAAGCAATAATTGCATAGAGGTGTATCAAATTGGATACTACGAAACAAATGAGTAAAGTAATTAACTCTATTTTCTTTCGTCGTGCGGTTACAATCGTGTCTTTCATACAGCTTCGGGTGTTTTTACAGATTGATGGTTCAGATAGTCTATTTTATACTCATCAGGGAAGTAGAGTGTCCGCTCTTCCTCCAATGCCTGATGTCCCAGCAAACAAAGCATACTTGCATAATATCCTTCTTCCGCTATTCTTTCCGGTTGTTTTTGTGTTATGACGGCTTCAACGAACGCTTCCAGCAACAAGGACGTACCGTCACTCTTGGGACGTTCTCCTATAATAAACTCTCCATTGTTTTCATTTGCAGTTTCCGGAGCCCAACTCGTTCCGGCAAAAGGAAGAGAATCGAAAACTTTGTTTTCCCAATCATTCACCATCTGCAGGAAAGCCGGTGCAGGAGCCACATTCTCAAAGTAGTATTTTCCTTTTTCCGGTTCTACCGTGCCAAGGTTACCCATGATCTGTTCTTCCAGTCCATAGAATTTATTGGAAATAACGGAGTCAAATGTCATCTTCACCCCATCATCAAAGACATATACACAACTCACATTGTCATACACATCTCTGCCATCCTTCCAGTAAGTAATGGCACCGTGCCCCATTACCTTTTCGGGAATCTTACGCAAAGCCCAACTTCCGATCTGAAGCTGGTGGCAAGCGAGTTCCGTCATCAGCCCCTTCGAGAATTCTTTGTAGAGACGCCAGTTTATCAGGCGTTCCAGATTGGGTGAAGGCACCGAGCGTCTCCAATCACCATTCCGGTTCCAGAAAGTTCGGATTGCATTTATTTCACCGAAGGTACCCGCATGAATCATCTCCATCGCTTTGATGTAACGAGGATCGAACAAGCGTTGTTGACCTGTGAAGAAAATCTTTCCCGTGCTACGATGTTTCTGATACATACGGTAACACTCTTCCATCGTAAAACCTATCGACTTCTCACAGAATACATGCTTTCCTGCGTCGAAAGCATCCAGCACGATTTTACAATGCGAACTAAGAGGGGTAGCTACGAGTATGGCATCTATCGACTTATCTTCCAGTACTTCCCGGTAGTCTCCATACACTTTGGCATTAGGCACAAGTTCCAACGCGCTCTCGATAGACGGTTTATAAATGTCACACAATGCTACGATCTCGACTTTGGGATTCTTAGCCAGAAATCCCATTAAAAAACGTCCCCGGGAACCAGGACCGATAATTGCCAGACGGCACTTTTCGTTTGAGGTGTTCGTCACCTCCGAAAAAGCAGAAAGCCAAGGACTTGCTGCAAGAAGAGTGCCAGCCCCGGCCATGCCTAAATTCTTTAGAAAATCCCGCCTGCTAATAGGGGTATGTTTCATGCTTGTGGTATTTAAGATTATAATTAGTTCATCTGAAAATCAATTATTAAATATAGGTGCTTTTTGTATTTCATAAGAAGGAGCTCCGCCTTCTACATAAGGCCATCCTTCTTTATCCCACTTAATCTGGTCCAGTAACAGGATACGCCCATTCTCCGGAGCCGATCTTGAAAATCCATGATACAAAAGCCAGTCTTGCCCGGCATCGTCCCGGATAATCTGTGAGCCATGTCCATTGCCTACAAAATGATTATTCGCACCTATCACCAAAGAATAACCATTCTTCAACATCGGTTTGCCCGACTTATCTTTGTAGGGTCCCCAGACTTTTTTAGAGCGGCCCACTACAACTTTATAAGTACTCCTAATTCCCTCGCAACAACTTCCGATAGAGGCAAACATATAATAATAATCGCCGTGCTTATGAATATAGGCAGCTTCAAAAGCTGTTCCTGCTATTCTCTTTTTTTCCGCTCCCGGCTTCAATGACAGACCATCTTCAGTCAGCTCAATAACATATATTCCCCGGAAGCTACCCCAAACCAGATAGTTTCTCCCTTCATATTGCAGGAAGCTGGGATCAATCGAATTCTGTACACCGATCTCATTGCTACGGAACATCTTACCATGATCTGTAAAAGGTCCCTGTGGAGAGTTGGCCGTAGCTACTCCAATTCCACACGTCTGTTCTCCTCCCCACACCGACATCGCATAATAAAGTACATATTTATTATTAATATAATTGATGTCCGGTGCCCAAATTCCAGCTTTAGGTTCAAATCTGGGACGAGTTTTATTTGTGAATGCCGTGTTGCAGTAAGTCCATTGCACCAGGTCTTTCGACTTCATGATCGGAACGTTTCTGGTAGATTCGGTGGCATACACATAAAAATACCCATCCGCAGCCTTAATTACCGTAGGGTCGGGCATGGCAATATCTACAACGGGATTCTTATAGCTCACTGCAGATTTTGTCTGTGCTTTCCCCTGTGAAAAACAAGCACCTACCATGAAAACGAAAACGAACAAATTTACATACTTTTTCATTAAATCATTCTTTTAAGGTTCCTTTTTACCTTATCTTTATAGCTCTAAATTAATATTAACTTACAAAATCTTTTGGAAGCACTCCAAATTGTTTTTGGAAACACTTGGCAAAATAAGACGGAGAATTGAATCCTACCATGTAGCAAATCTCATTTACCCGGTTTTCTCCCTCTTTCAATAATTGAGCAGCCCTTTTCAAACGTTCCAGACGAAGATATTCATTCGGACTCAAATCCAGCACCCCTTTTATCTTCCGATAGAAATTGGAACGACTCATATTCAAGCTGTCCGCCATATCATCCATACTAAATTCCGGATTACTATAATTCACTTGAATCACCTCATTCAATTTCTTTATAAAATCTTCATCAGCCTTCGTCAACGCCATCGTATTGGCTGCCACAAAAGGAGACTGTGCAAAAGCCTTACGCAATTTCTCCCTGTTCTGAATAAGACTGGAAGCGCAAGCCTGCAAATATTCCACAGAAAAAGGCTTCTCCAGATAAGCATCGGCTCCCAACTCCATCCCTTCTATCTTAGACTGGATATTTGTCTTCGCAGTCAACAGGATGACGGGAATATGGCTATAATTCAAATCCGACTTAATCGTCTTACACAGTTCAAAACCATCCATCACAGGCATCACTACATCACTAACTACCAAGTTCACATAATTACCGTCCAATACTTGCAACGCTTCCGCACCATTGGTAGCGGTCAATACAGTATATTCTTTCGACAGCTGACGCACTACGAAAGCAAGCATATCCGGATTGTCTTCCACAACCAGCACTGTAGGTCGGTTATCTTTCTTTTCCGTCTCCCCGGCATGAATCCCACTCATTCTGTCTATTTCAACTTCCGGTTCCGGAGTCAAGGTAATTGTCATATCCTGAACAATCGGTAAGGTCAGACAGAAAGTATTGTTTTTCTCTCCTTCTCCCATAGCCAGCGTCCCTTGATGCAGCTCGGCCAATGAACGGGAAAGAGCCAGGCCGATTCCTGTTCCGGTAGTCACCTTGCCGTCTTCTTTTTCATTGAAACGAACGAAAGGCTTGAATATTTCCTCCTTCATCTCATTGGGAATAATCACTCCATCATTCTCCGTACGAATACAGAATGAATTGTTATCATCCGCTTCCGGCACTTCCAAGGATATGTGTACATAGCTTTCAGCATACTTCACCCCATTATTCAACAGATTACTGATAATCTTCGTAAACGCTTCCCGGTTCACATGTGCATAGAAGTCCTTTTCAGGCACTTGCAAGGTGAATTCCAAGCCTTTCTGTTTGGCAAGGGAAGTAAAACGCACATGAGTCTCTTTCAATACCTCCGTTACATTGCATTTCGCAAAATTCAAACGGAATCCCTGACTTTCCGTTTTACGGAAGTCAAGCAACTGGTTAGTCAGGTTCAACAGCCGTTCCGTATTCTGCTTCATTACATTCAAGTCTTCCCGCGTTTCCGCATCGACCTGTTTCTTCAATATAATGTTTTCCAATGGACCTTTAATCAGCGTCAACGGTGTACGTATCTCATGGGCCACATTCGTAAAGAAATCAATCTTTGCATGGTAGACTTCCCGTTCTTTCTCCTGCTCGAATTTCTCCATCTGCCTGCGGTGCTTGCTGTTACTACGTCTCTTGAAATACATAACCGTATACAGTGAACAGCCGATAATCAGCAAAGCATACACACAATACGCCCATATAGAGAGGTAGAAAGGAGGAAGAATATGTACCCCTAATGACACTTCGTCGTCACTCCATACGCCGTCACTATTAGCAACCTTCACCCGGAAGATATAATCACCATAACGAAGATTGGAATAAGTAACGATAGGGCTTTCGCCAACCGTCAGCCAATCCGTATCAAAGCCCTCCAGTTTATACATAATCCGGCTCGTTTTTGGAGCCTGGAAATCCAACGCTGCTACACGGAAAGAAAAAGAATTCTGATTGGATTGAAGCACAAGCTGGTCGGAGAAAGTTATACTCTTCTCCAACGGAGATCCCGGTTCGCCGGCATATACCTCCTTACCAAACAGAAAAAAATCAGTAATGGCAACAGACGGAATGAACTTATTCTCCGAGAAATTCTTGGGATTAAAAGCGATAAAACCATCGATACTACCCAGATAGATCGTACCATCTTCAGTCTCAAAGCTTGAACGATAATTAAACTGGTCGCCTAACAAGCCATTGGAGGTGGTATATACTTTCATCACTCCAGTGGTGGGTTGGAAGCAAACCAGACCGTTGTTGGTTGTCAACCACAAAAATCCATCTTTATCCTCCACAATCTGATATACAACATCGTTTGGTAATCCGGCCGACAAATTATAATTGGCGAATGTTTCCGTATCCGGCTGAAAACGACAGAATCCTCCTCCCTGGGTAGTCAGCCAAATTTGCCGGTGAGAGTCTTCAAAAATACTCAATACCTTGTCATACGGAAGACTCTTCGGATTATTTTTATCGTGCAAATAGTTCTTCCATTTCTTTTCACTCACGTTGTAACAATAGGCTCCATTTGCATAAGTTGCCAACCATAGATTACCACCGGAATCTTCCTTTATATCATATACAAACCTGCCGTTCAATTCCGGTATCCGGTCGAAATCATCAGATTGTTTATTATATCGCAGCAAGCCGAACAAAGTTCCCAGGTAAATATCACCTGTCGTTGTGCGGCAAATAGAGAACACACTATTGTCTATCAATGAACGGGGAGAATCTGTTTTCTGATAGGTTTTCACAATAGCCCCCGTATGCGTATCCACCACTTTCACTCCTTTTGAGAAGGTTCCTACCCAAAGATAATTATCAATCAAACACAACCCATGCACATTTGTAAAAGCATTGCTGGGTGTAAAGAAGGAGAAAGTCTTGGTCTTCGGATTGAAACGGTTCAAACCACCGTCTTCCGTACCAATCCACAGAATACCCTGATTATCCTGGCAAAACTCACGTACTCGTTTTCCATGCAAACCATTATCTGTTCCTTTTGGATAATATTTTTCGAAATACGTATAAAAACGGGGATAGTAGTTCACGCCTCCAAAATAAGAACCAATCCAAATGCCCCCCTCACGATCCTTGCACAATGAATAAATAGCATTATCGGACAAAGAATAAGGATCATTGATCGAACTGCGCAAATGAACATATTTGGCCGTCCGGAGATTATAAATATAAAGTCCCGACTCTGCACCAATCCACAGTTCATTGTCAGAAGCAACCAGCAGTTCACGACAAAAAACAGACTCTCCGGTTTCATCTTCGAAAAGTAAATCATGTAATTTATTTGAAGTCAGATTCAGTTCTTTCACCCCTCCCTTTAAAGAACTAACATACAGACAATTGTATGCACCTTTCACAATACAGGTCACTACGTCGTTCGCATAAAATTCCTTGTTATCCACGGGCGAGACATAAGGCTGAAGAGTTTTTAAATGGTCTTTTGAATAAAAAAGCCCATCTCCATAGCAACCGATCCAGAGAGTTCCGCTATTATCGAAGACAAAAGACTGGATATTAGTGGTAAGAAAAGAAAAGTTTTTTAACGTATGATTCCGGAGTTTTCCTTCCTCTAGGTCATAACAAAATAACCCCTGTGATTCTACCGCCACCCAGACACATCCTTTGTTGTCTCCGGAAATTGCAGTTACAGTATGTTCTATTTTAGTGTTTTCCTCACTCAATTCAGCAAAGTGCCGGAAAGAATCTTTTTCAGGATTATAAATATAAAGTCCTACGTCAGTACCTACCCAGATATCTCCTTTCGCATCTTCATAAAGCGCTGTGATAAAATTATTTCCGATGCTCTGCCGGGTACGGTCATCATGTTTGAATTTACGGAATGACAAACCGTCATATCTATTCAAGCCATCTTTGGTGCCGAACCACATAAAGCCTTGCCTGTCCTGCAAAATCGCATTGACCGTATTCTGGGATAATCCGTTTTGTACACTAAGATTTTTAAAATAGTAATGTTCGTCCACCATTTGCGCATGGCAGCCTATCTGATAGCCTATTAAACAGATTAAAAGTATTAGAACTTTCTTCATAAACATACGTGTTTTCTATCTTTCCGTTTGAGTTACCAAATGTAGGCAAAATCACAGCGGAAAGATAGTAAATATGTCTCAATGAATGAAAGAATAGTCCTATTTTTCTATTCGGATACGCGCATCAACTGCTACAATAGCCTTTTGTGTTGCTAGAAGCGGATTTATATCCATTTCTTTGATTTCTGTAGCGAAACGTAGCAAGGTGGACAAACGAACAATAATTTCAGCAAACTTATCTTCGTTGACTCCTTTTTGTCCCCGTGTTCCCTGAATGATTTTATAGGCACGCAGCGAATGAATCATTGAGTAGGCTTCTTCGTAAGAGAGCGGGGCCAGACCGGAAGACACATCTTTCAGCACCTCCACAAAAATACCTCCCAAACCGCAAAGTACCACATGACCGAACTTCTCTTCATACTTTGCACCGATAAACAGTTCCGTACCTTTCAGCATCGGCTGTACCATAATTGCCCTTGCATCAGGAATCTGCATCATACGATCGAATTCCAGTGCCAGATGTTGCTCGCTTTTGATGTTCAGAACTACACCACCGACATCCGATTTATGCACAGGACCAACGACTTTGGCAACTACCGGGAATCCGCACCGACGTGCAAAGGCTACTATCTCCTCTTTATTATCGGAAACAAACTCATCTACCAGCGGAATACCCGCAGCATGCAGTAATGCTTGTACGTAATTGGGAGCAATATAACCATTCTCCGGAATAGAATCGATAATGCGACGAATCCTCGGTACGTCTACTCCGAACAGTTCAATTTCAGGAACTGCCGGTTTAGGAACATTGACAATACGGGAAAGAGCAGTGCCCAAGGTCACTTCATCTGCAAAATTCACGTGTCCTTTTGCCAGGAAGGCGGCAACCTCTGTTCCGGCTGTATTAATAGAAGGAAGGATAGGGAAAATCGGTTTCTTGCAAGTCTGCATCTTCTCATGAAGCACATCATACATTTCAAACATGGTAACCAGTCCCGGAGTTCCGAAGATGGCCATCATGGCGTCTATATTGTCGAGTTTCTCCTCGCAGTAGTCGATACAAAGACGCAGATGCTCCGGTGTTCCGGTAGCCAGAATATCAATAGGATTCCCGACGGCAGCACCAGGGAATAGTTGAGCTTTTAGCTCTTCGGCTATTTCTCCTTCCAGTTTAGGGACATTCAGTCCGCCTTTACTCAACGCATCTGTCAGCATCACCCCCGGGCCTCCGGCATGGGTGATAATGGCAAAATTCTTTCCTTTCAATTCGGGCAGAGTAAACACGCAACCTACGGTAGTCAATTCCTCGCGGGAGAAACAGCGTACGATCCCCGCTTTACGGAACAAAGCCTCCACTGCCGAATCGGAACTGGCAATTGCGCCTGTATGGGAAGATGCCGCCCGGCTTCCGCTCTCCGAACTGCCAGCTTTGATTGCTGCAATCTTGCATCCTTTTCGAATCAAAGAGGAGGCATGGAATAACAGCCGGTCCGGATTCTGAATACTTTCAATATAAAGCAGTTTCAGACGGGAATCTTTTTCAGGATCAAAGTTTTCATCCATAAACTGCAATACATCTTCTACCCCGATCTGCTTGGCATTTCCCACCGACCAAACAGAATTAAATTGCAAACCTTTTGTCACAGCACTTTCCAGAATAAATACCGCCGTAGCACCGGAGCTGGAAATCAAATCCACTCCTTTCGGATTCAAATTAGGAATCGGCTGGCTGAACACACTATGATGCCATGTATTCATCAATCCGATACAATTAGGTCCAATCAATGAGGCCCCGTATTTATTGACTGTTTCCAGAATACGTTCTTCCAACAGTGCTCCTTCGTGAGTTTCTTCACCAAAACCTGCCGAAAGTATGATAAATGCCCTGGTCTGTTTTTTACTAGCCAATGTTTCCACTATATCAGGACACATTGAAGCAGGTACAGCCAACACCGCCAGATCTGTGTCCGGCAGATCATTCACGTCCGCAAAGGCGGGAACTCCCTGTACTTCCTTTTCCTTCGGATTCACCGCCCGAAGTTCTCCCCGATAACCTCCATTTATCAAATTCTTTAATATTGCGCCACCCGGCTTATGCACATTATTCGATGCCCCTACTACGACAATGCTTTCAGGACGAAGCAACTGGGTTGTTATCATATCATGCTTTGGTTTTCGTTTAACTTAGGTACAAATATATTCTTTCTTACGAGAAAAAAGAAAGAAAAAGGGGAGAAATATAGATGGAAATAGATGATAAAAGAGGAAATGAGCAAGAAATTATATAGATTATACTGACTTATTGAAATGCAAAGCTATAATCTTACCATGTAATTCTTATCATTAGAACAGAATATTACTTTATGCAGAAAAAATGGACATAAAACTCATACAGAATCAAAAATATACAAGATGAGTCCGGAGTATATTGGAAAACTTGAAGGATAAGCAAGTTGCATAATCCATATTCACACAAAACAGACTTTAAATCATTCGATTCAACATCAAAAAGGCAAAATTCCTAATTTCAGGAGCAGATTATTGCAAATATAAGTTCAAATAGAAACAACTCACATGTTACCTATTCGACAGCAACCAGCACAAAACAAGTATTCTAAATGCCCTTTTGTCCTTTCGTTTAAAAGCAAGAAAGTACTTCTCACTGACCAATAAACCGTTTCTTTAAAAGGAACGAAGTCTTCCTTTAAAAGCAATGATTCATGATTCTATCAACAATCATGAATATTCACTCATTTGTATTCAAGAAAGATTACTTATTCCGCATATTCATACAGTATTTTATACGTCACTTCTTTTATTAGAATACAATTTAGATACTCCTAATCTGTTTCAATCTTAAAAATAGAACATAATAGAAAATATAAAAATACCCCGATACAAATTGGCTATTTTCTAGCCAACTTATATCAGGGTAAAACACTTTCTTTTTACCTGTTTTTTTATTACGAAACGTTCCTGTTTCATTCTGTGACCACTTTTCAATGAAATAATCTGTGTTAATCCGTGTAATCTGTGGTGAAAAGTCACTATCTTTGCACATTGCAAAGCTGAAAACAACAAAAATCACACTATATAATGGAAAAGAAATTCAAAAGAACCACCGTCACATCGGCACTGCCGTATGCGAACGGTCCTGTCCATATCGGTCACCTGGCGGGTGTATACGTGCCGGCAGATATCTATGTACGCTATCTGCGTCTGAAAAAAGAAGATGTATTATTCATCGGAGGTTCGGACGAACACGGAGTGCCTATCACCATCCGTGCCAAGAAAGAAGGAATTACTCCACAGGATGTAGTAGACCGTTATCATTCGCTGATTAAGGAATCATTCAAAGAGTTCGGTATCTCATTCGACGTGTATAGTCGCACCACTTCACCGACGCATCACCAACTGGCTTCGGATTTCTTCAAAACATTATACAATAAAGGAGAATTCATCGAAAAAACATCCGAACAATATTACGACGAGGAAGCAAAAACATTCCTTGCCGACCGTTATATCACCGGAGAATGTCCTCACTGCCATTCGGAAGGCGCTTACGGCGACCAATGCGAAAAGTGCGGAACCTCACTTTCTCCTACAGATCTTATCAACCCGAAAAGCGCCATCAGCGGCAGCAAACCGGTGATGAAAGAAACCAAGCACTGGTATCTTCCTCTCGACAAACACGAAGCATGGCTGCGCAAATGGATTCTGGAAGACCACAAAGAATGGCGTCCCAATGTATACGGCCAATGCAAAAGCTGGCTCGACATGGGGTTGCAGCCACGTGCCGTGAGCCGTGACCTCGACTGGGGAATCCCTGTGCCAGTAGAAGGAGCAGAAGGGAAAGTACTCTACGTATGGTTCGACGCACCTATCGGCTACATCTCCAACACCAAAGAACTACTCCCCGACAGCTGGGAAACTTGGTGGAAAGATCCCGAAACCCGCCTGATCCATTTCATTGGAAAAGACAACATCGTGTTCCACTGCATCGTATTCCCTGCCATGCTGAAAGCAGAAGGCAGCTATATCCTGCCGGACAACGTGCCGAGCAACGAATTCCTCAACCTCGAAGGAGACAAAATCTCCACTTCCCGCAACTGGGCCGTATGGTTGCACGAATATCTGGCTGACTTCCCAGGCAAACAGGACGTACTCCGCTACGTACTGACCGCCAATGCACCGGAAACGAAAGATAACGACTTCACCTGGAAAGACTTCCAGGCACGCAATAACAACGAACTGGTAGCCGTATACGGTAACTTCGTAAACCGCGCAATGGTGCTGACCCAAAAATACTTCGACGGACGCGTACCCGCACAAGGTGAATTGACCGACTACGACAAGGAAACGCTGAAAGAATTCGCAGACGTGAAAGCAGAAGTAGAAAAACTGCTCGACGTATTCAAATTCCGCGATGCACAGAAAGAGGCCATGAATCTGGCACGTATCGGAAACAAATACCTGGCCGACACCGAACCGTGGAAACTGGCTAAGACAGATATGGAACGTGTAGGAACCATCCTCAACATTTCCCTGCAACTGGTTGCCAACCTTGCCATCGCCTTCGACCCATTCTTGCCGTTCAGCTCGGAAAAACTCCGCAAAATGCTGAACATGGATACTTTCGAATGGTCTGAACTGGGACGTGACGACCTTCTTCCCGTAGGCCACCAGTTGAACAAACCGGAATTATTGTTCGAGAAGATTGAAGACGCTACTATCGAAGCACAGGTACAAAAGTTGCTCGATACTAAGAAAGCAAACGAGGAAGCCAACTACAAAGCCAATCCTATCCGGGCAAACGTTGCCTTCGAGGATTTTGAGAAACTGGATATCCGTGTGGGTACCATTCTTGAATGTCAGAAAGTACCGAAAGCGGATAAATTGCTGCAATTCAAAATCGACGACGGACTGGAAACACGTACCATCGTATCGGGTATTGCCAAGCATTATCAACCGGAAGAACTGGTAGGCAAACAGGTTTGCTTCATCGCCAACCTTGCTCCGCGCAAACTGAAAGGTATCGTCAGCGAAGGCATGATTCTAAGTGCCGAAAACAACGATGGCAGTCTGGCAGTTATTATGCCGGGACGTGAGGTGAAGCCGGGCAGCGAAGTAAAATAATAAAACTAGAATAGGGAATACATGAAAAGCTATCATCACGTATAGCCTTTTCATGTATTCTTTGCAAATAATATGAGCGAGAATCAGTCACTAAAAGAAAAGACAGCCAAAGGACTATTTTGGGGAGGATTCAGCAACGGCATACAGCAGTTGTTAAATCTGCTTTTCGGAATATTCCTCGCGCGGTTGCTCACTCCGTCAGATTATGGAATGGTGGGAATGTTGGCCATCTTCTCCCTCATTGCCAGTTCAATACAGGAAAGTGGTTTCACAGCTGCCCTTGTTAATAAGAAAGAAGTGACGCACAATGATTACAATGCCGTATTCTGGTTCAACGCGGCCATCAGTCTGTCGCTGTACCTGCTGTTATTCCTCTGTGCACCGCTTATCGCTGACTTTTACGATACTCCCGAACTGACACCACTGGCACGTTATTCTTTTATCGGCTTCTTCATTGCCAGTCTGGGAATATCCCACAGTGCCTATCTCCTGCGTAACCTGATGGTCAAACAGCGGGCATTGTCTTCGGTTATCGGACTCACCGTGTCCGGAATCACCGGAGTCACTCTTGCCTACTTTGGTTTCTCCTACTGGGGAATTGCTACGCAAAGCATCGTTTACGTAACCATCAACACAGCCTGTTACTGGCATTTCACCCGTTGGCGACCGAGCTTGCAGTTCAACTTCACCCCGATTAAGGAAATGTTCGGATTCAGTGGGAAACTACTGGTTACCAATGTATTCAATCACATCAATAACAATCTGTTTTCCGTGATACTGGGTAAATTCTACAGCGAAAAAGAAGTAGGATATTACAACCAAGCCAATAAATGGTGCGGCATGGGACAACTCTTCATCTCCGGCATGATAAACGGAGTAGCGCAACCGGTACTCACCAAAGTGTCCGACGACCTTGAACGGCAAAAACGGGTATTTCGCAAAATGCTGCGTTTCACCGCTTTTGTCTCGTTTCCCGCCATGTTGGGATTGGGAATCGTATCGGAAGAGCTGATTATCATCACCATCACCGACAAGTGGTATTCCAGCATATTAATCATGCAAATACTGTGTATCAGCGGAGCCTTTGCTCCCATCGCATACCTCTATCAGCAGCTCATCATCAGCAAAGGGAAATCCCGCATCTATATGTGGAACACCATAGCGCTCGGCATAATTCTACTGTCAGGCGTTCTGTTAGTCCACTCACACGGTATCTATGCCATGCTCGCCGTCTATGTATCCACCAATATACTGTGGCTACTGACATGGCACTACTTTGTATGGCAGGAAATAGGATTGAAGCTTCGCCATGCCCTGATGGACATACTTCCTTATGCTGCCATTGCGGCTACGGTTATGGTAATCACCTATTACACCACCCGCTCCATCGAGAATATTTATCTCCGCCTGGCAAGCAAGATAGTGCTTGCTGCAGCACTCTACGTAGCAACCATGTGGGGCAGCCGATCGGTTACTTTTAAAGAAAGCATTCAATATTTCATCAAAAAGAAGACACATGAACCCAAATGACCTTGCCACCCGATACCATCTTCTGAATAGTTCTTTCAAAAAGACGATGATTTATCACATAGGTATAGATGCCGGTTTCTTCACCGAATATACCTATATGCTTCACGCAATGCTTTATTGCCTGCAACACAAAATACAGTTCAAGCTCTACTCCGACGACGCCAACTTCGGATGGGAAAAAGGTTGGGAAGATTGTTTCGCCCCCTTCTGCGAGCAAGTGCACGAACCGTTTCATCACACTTATAACACCCATCGCCTCCCCTCCTGGCAGGCATTGATGAAAGACAAAAAGCTGCCTAAGACGAAGTTACTGAAATGGAAACTGAAAGTAACCTGTAAGAACATCATCGGAAAAACGATTGCCTTTTTCACATACGGCAAACCGGTCTTGCTCAACTTTCAACTGACGTTCAACCCTAACCAGCACTTCCATATTCCCGAACTGGGAATAGACGGCGACTATCTCCATACCTTCCAAAAACTGACGGAAATCACCTGGAAACTCAATGACACCACCGCACAGGAATGTCGCCAATGTGCCGCCGACCTGCAACTTCCACCCCAATACGCAGGATGCCAGATACGGGGAGGAGACAAGATCACCGAAACCAACCTGCTTCCACCGGAACACTACATACGGCTTATTAAAGAAAAGACCGCCCTACGCGACGTCTTTGTATTAACGGACGATTACCGCCTTTTCGAACAAGTACAAACCCTTGCCCCAGACATACACTGGTACACCCTTTGCAACCCCGACGAAAAAGGATACGTCAACAGCGCCTTCACGCAGACCACCAAAGAGCTGAAACAAAGACAAATGGCACGTTTCCTTTCCTCGATACAGATATTGATGGACGCCTCCGTCTTTATAGGAAGCATCACCACCGGCCCCAGCCTGTTCCTGTTGAAGAAATTCTATCCGGACATCAATCCGGCAGACTGTCTGCTCAAGGACTTTCCGCAAGCATCCGTCCTTCCCATACCGGGACGCGGACAAGTGGCCACCGAATTTATGCAAGGAAACTCAACATGCAAGGGAACTTAAAGTGATAGTAACTCAAAGTTATAGTAACTTAGCAATATAATTACTACTTTTGTAGCACAACGTGCATTAACCATTTCCGATGAACAAGAAATATACAGCCGAAGAGCTTGATTTATTACATGCCGAACTCTACGACATATTGGGAGAAACCATCCGGGTGTGTCAGAAGCACAACATTCCCTATTTTGTGATTGGCGGCACGGCAATCGGTGCACTCTACGACCAGGCGATTCTCCCCTGGGATGATGATATTGACATAGGCATGACGCGGGAGAACTACAACAAATTTCTGAAAGTAGCTCCCGGGGAACTGGGTCCTTCCTACTTCCTTTCATGGATAGAGACAGACCCTCATACCCCGTATTATTTTGCCAAAGTCAAGAAAAACGACACCCTTTTTGTAGAAGAAATGTTCAAGAATGTCCCGATGCATCCGGGCATTTTTGTCGATATATTCCCATTCGACAAAATTCCCGACAACAAGCTGCTGCGAAGAATACAATCCGAAACACTCGGCTTCCTCAAATGCTGCCTGATGGGAAAAGAGATATGGATGTGGAAACACTTCGGTACATGTGAAATAGAGAACCCCACGAACCGGGGAGCCTTCTCCTGTTTCCTGAACAGGGTAGTCGACCTGCTTTTCTCTAAAAAAGCAATCTACCGCATGCTGGTGTCAGTTCAAAGCTGTTTCAACTCACGAAACACCCGTTACTACAACAACGTAATGGCCACTGCCGACCACGTAACCGTAGAAAGCATCCGCCACCTGCAACCGGTGAAATTCGGCCCTCTCACAGTGACCGCCCCCGACGACCTGGAAGGATTTTTGCGTTACAACTATCCAACCCTGCATCGATTTACAGAAGAAGAGCAGGAAAAAGTGAACAACCACTATCCTGCCGCTCTGTCATTCAGTACAACCCCAAAACAAGAACTATGAATATGAAATCCGCTTTAGTAGACGTCCCGGTACTTATCCTGTTCTTCAACCGCCCGCAACAGTTGTCACAAGTGTTCGAGCAAGTGAAGAAAGCGCGTCCGTCCCGCCTCTTCCTCTATCAGGACGGAGCACGAAACGAACGTGACCTGCCCGGAATAGAAGCCTGCCGTGAAATCGTATCACAGATAGACTGGGAATGTGAAGTAGAACGGCTTTATCAGGAAAAGAATTTCGGCTGCGACCCTTCGGAATACATTTCGCAGAAATGGGCCTTTTCGAAAGTCGACAAGTGCATCGTATTGGAAGACGACGATGTGCCCGCCGTCTCCTTTTTCCAATTCTGCAAGGAGATGCTGGATAAATACGAACATGACACCCGCATCAGCATGATTGCCGGATTTAACCCCGAAGAAATCACCCAAGATATGCCCTACGACTATTTCTTTACCACCACCTTCTCCATCTGGGGATGGGCGAGCTGGAAACGGGTAGTCGACCAATGGGATGAGTTCTACAGCTTCCTGAACGATTCCTTCAATATGCAACAACTGGAACAGCTTATCAAGGAACGTAAATTCCGGAGCGACTTTATCTACATGTGCCAGCGTCACCGGGAACAGCAGAAAGCCTTTTATGAAACGATCTTCCACGCCTCCATATTGTTCAACTCCGGGCTAAGCATCGTGCCTACCCGCAACATGATTAACAACCTGGGAGCAACGGCAGATTCCACCCACTTCGCCGGCTCGATTCATACCCTGCCCAAAGGTTACCGCCGCATCTTCACGATGAAGCGCTATGAGGTGGATTTTCCACTGAAACATCCCCGCTACGTCATCGAAAACGTTGCCTACAAAGAGAGCGTTTACCGCATCATGGGCTGGGATCATCCGTGGATCAAGATCGGACGTTCATTCGAAGAACTGTTCCTCAACCTGAAATACGGTAATTTCTCCATCATTACGAAAGCTGTCAAAAACCGAATCAACAAATGGCTGAAAAGAAACAAGCACCACTAAATAAGTTGCTTACTATTTATTTTTACCATACCCGCCTCACACGGGAAAGCTACGAGGAATGGAAAGAATATAAATTCCCCGGACACATCTTATACGGACTTCCTTTACTGGAGAATTACGGAATACGCTCCGTGATGCACAAATGCAAATATTTCTCCGGCCGTCTGAAACTGATGCTTTACGCCACCAAAGAGATTCTCTTCTGCAAGGAGAAATACGACGTCCTTTACGCCACCTCTTTCCGGGGCATAGAGCCCGTCATCTTCCTCCGTGCCCTGGGACTGTATCGCAAACCCATCGTGATCTGGCATCATACGGCAGTCGTGACCAATCCCAAACCGTGGCGCGAACAAATCTCCCGCCTTTTCTACAAAGGTATAGACCAAATGTTCCTGTTCAGTCGGAAACTGATTCAGGATTCGCAGAAAACCCGGAAAGCTCCGTCCCACAAACTGAAACTTATCCATTGGGGACCGGATCTTCCTTTCTACGACCACCTGCTTGCAGAAATGCCCGACCGGAAGCCCGAAGGATTTATCTCCACCGGCAAAGAAAACCGGGACGTAGACACCTTGCTCCAGGCATTTGCCGCAACGAACGAGAAACTGGATTTGTACATTGCCGTCTCATGCGGTAACATCAACTATAAAAAGATCATCGACCCGTATGCATTGCCCGACTCCATTCACATCCATTATACCGACGGAGTGATTCCCTACGAACTGGGAAAACTGGTGGCACGCAAAAGTTGTATCGTGATCTGCTGCCTCGACTTCCCCTATACCGTAGGACTGACCACGCTCGTGGAAGCATTCGCCCTCGGCATCCCTGTCATCTGTTCGCGCAACCCCAACTTCGAAATAGACATCGACAAGGAAGGAATAGGCATCACCGTAGAATATAACGACGTACAAGGCTGGATAGACGCTATCTGCTACATCGTCGACCACCCCGAAGAGGCACGGCGCATGGGAGAGAATGCCCGCAAACTGGCGGAAGAACGTTTCAACCTCGAAATCTTTTCACGCGAAATAGCAGAAAGCTTGCTGGAAATATCAAACATTTCCTCTAAAAACCGTACATTTGCATAAACTTTTGCCCATGAGAGTCCTGATTATAAATACATCTGAACGAATAGGAGGAGCAGCCATCGCAGCAAGCCGGTTGATGGAGTCACTGAAAAACAACGGCATCAAAGCCAAAATGCTGGTACGTGACAAACAGACCGACCAAATCAGTGTTGTCCGCTTAAAAAGTAACTGGTTGCAAGTGTGGAAGTTCATGTGGGAACGGATTGTGATCTGGAGTGCCAACCGTTTCCGTCGTTACCATTTGTTTGACGTAGACATCGCCAACACAGGTACAGACATCACCTCACTCCCGGAATTCCGCCAGGCCGACGTGATCCATCTGCATTGGATCAACCAGGGAATGCTCTCACTGAACGATATACGAAAGATACTGACCTCCGGCAAACCCGTAGTCTGGACCATGCACGATATGTGGCCATGCACCGGCATCTGCCATTACGCACGGGAGTGTAACAACTATCAGCAGGAATGTCATGACTGTCCGTACATCTACAAAGGCGGGGGACGAAAGGATTTATCCTATCGCACGTTCCGCAAAAAACAGAAGCTATACAGCTACGCTCCTATTCATTTCGTCACGTGCAGCCATTGGCTGAAGGAACAAGCCCAGACCAGTGCATTGTTCGAAGGGAAAAGCGTCACCAATATTCCGAACGCCATCAACACCAGCCTGTTCAAGCCCATGAACAAGAAGGAAGCGCGTGCCAAATTCATGTTGCCGGAAGGTAAGAAACTGGTTTTGTTCGGCTCATTAAAGATCACTGACAAACGAAAAGGGGTCGACTATCTGATTGGGGCGTGCAAACTGTTGGCAGAAAAGCATCCGGAATGGAAAGACTCACTGGGTGTAGTTGTATTCGGCAACCAATCGCAGCAGTTACAGGAACAACTTCCCTTCCATGTATACCCGCTCCCGTATATCAAGAATGAGCATGAAGTGGTAAATATCTACAATGCCGTAGATCTCTTCGCCATCCCGTCTCTGGAAGAAAATCTTCCTAATATGATTATGGAAGCAATGGCCTGTGGAGTGCCTTGTGTCGGTTTTAATGTGGGAGGTATCCCCGAAATGATCGATCATCTGCACAACGGCTACGTGGCACAATACAAATCTTCCGAAGATTTTTCCAACGGCATACATTGGATATTGACGGAACCGGAATACAATGAACTCTCCGCACAGGCCTGTCGCAAGGTTCTGGGTAATTATTCGGAGAGTATCGTTGCAAAGAAATATACAGATGTCTACAATAAAATAACGGGGAAATATGCATAGTGTCCATCCTACTCCCAAGTTCTCTATCATTACGGTGACATACAATGCTGAAAAGGTATTGGAAGACACGATTCAAAGTGTTATTTCACAAACCTATCATCATATAGAATATATTATCGTGGATGGAGCTTCCAAGGATGGGACTCTCTCTATTATCAACCGCTACCGGTCACGCATACACACCGTCGTCAGCGAACCCGACAAAGGACTGTATGACGCCATGAACAAAGGAATCGCCCTTGCCAGCGGTGATTATCTCTGTTTCCTGAATGCAGGCGACTGTTTTCATGAGGACGATACGCTGCAACAAATGGTGCACACCATTAACGGCACCGAACTGCCTGATATACTTTACGGAGAAACCGCTATCGTAGACAAGGACAGGCATTTCCTGCGGATGCGCAGATTGTCCGCCCCTGAAACGCTCACCTGGAAAAGTTTCAAACAGGGAATGTTAGTCTGCCACCAGGCATTCTTCCCCCGCCACACGCTCGTAGAGCCATACAATCTGCAATATCGCTTTTCTGCAGATTTCGACTGGTGCATCCGCATCATGAAGAAAGCACGTACTTTGCACAATACTCACCTGACAATCATCGACTATCTGGAGGAGGGAATGACTACCCGGAATCAGAAAGCATCCCTCAAAGAAAGATTTCGGATCATGGCAAAGCATTACGGGCTGATTGGAACCGTGGCGCATCATGCATGGTTCGTGATCCGTGCAGTTACTCACCAGTAGGCGAAGGCATATAAAGCATTACCTGGTCTAATATCACTCCTTCGTCCAATGCCTTGATTACCAATTTGTGGGACTTCTTTCCAGATATCGGAAGTCGAACCGTTCGGATGGCTTGATTGCGCAGCACGTTCTCTTTCCATTCTTCACTCCGTCCTTTCGTTTCATAAGAGATCACTTCAGGCGCTGCATCGTCCAACGATATTGAAAAACGTAATTGATCTCCTCCCACAGGATGATTAGGCAATAAGCGGATGTCAACCTCTACCAAGTCTGTTTTCCAATTGTCAAAAGAGAACATCAGTGCATCTCCCTTGTCGATGCCTGTCGCTTTGCTTTCATATCCCAGACCCTCACAAATAGCAGAAGTTCCTTTCCGTGCATTTAATGTATTCTTACCATTCGGGATATTCTTCCCATCCAAGCCGTTCCATTTATAGATAGCTACACGCTCTTTCATCATCGGAGAAGTAGCCGTTTTTCTTTCCACGCGATTGAATACGGGGAGTTTTCGGGGTTGAAAATCCATCATGCGGTTCCACTTTCCATCTTCCAGTGAGTTATACTGCTTCGTCAATACTACAATGCTGTCATAGGCAAGATCACTTTTCTCCCAATCCGCTTTCCCGTGGCGGGCTAATTGGGCATATAGCAATTTCCGGTTCATCTGTGTAGCAGCTTGTACCGGGTATTTCACCAATTCAAAATAGGCACTTTGTCTGCCGGATGGGATTCTCGAAGCTGCCCGTTCCACTGTCTCCGACAATTTATCATAAGCCTGCAAACGTCCGTTGATTTCTTTTTCACTCCATGGGAGATCTTTGACAACACGATAAACAGGATCTTTCTCCTCTTCCCTCGTATTTCCCATAAATTCAGGTTTACGAATATGGGCCAGACGATAGTGTTCCTGCATCACAGGTAATACTGCCTTTGCGCACGAAGCTCCCAATTCCCGTTCCAGCCAGTGTTTCAGATGAGAGGTCACTCCTTCCGAGGCAACAGCTTCTATATTCCAGGCCATATCCATAAACAACTCTATCTGATACTCGGCAGGCTTGATATCTCCGACGTTCAGTATCCACATCTTCTGTATGCCTCGATCGTAAGCCAGCTTCATTTGTTGGAAAATCAGATACGGACTCATCGTACTCAACCAGAGATGGTCGTGCGGACGTCCCCAATAAGAAACATGATAATAGACTCCATTCCCTCCTTTACGTGCGCATTCTTCGGCCGTAGGAAAATGGCGGATATAGCCATAGTTATCGTCACACCACATCAATGTTACATCATCGGGCACCTGTAATCCGGCATGATAAATGTCGAGTACCTCTTTATAAGGGATAAAAACCTGCGGGACTTTAGTTACATCCTTATCAACATATTTTTCAATCAACCCGCGTTGATCTGCAAACACACGATCTATTACGGCCTTCTGTTCTTCCACCGTCTTCGCTCCCTGCATCTTGCCATCGTGTACACCACGCATACCCAACGTATAGAGTATTTCCTGACCTGCCACTTCTCTTACACGGTCTTCCCAGAATTTATAAACAGCCGGAGCATTATTCACATAATCATAAGCCCCTTCTCCCCTCCGTTTCCACTCACCGGCAGCGTTGCAGGCCATCGGTTCGCAGTGGGAAGCACCGATGAAGATTCCATATTTCTTGGCAGCTTCCCGGTTACCTTTGGTCAGGAAGAAAGGAAGTGTACATTCGTGCATTGCAGGCCAATAGGTATTGGCACGCAGACGAAGTAAGAGTTCGAAAATACGCTGGTTGGTACGCGGGCCTATCTCACCTTTCACTTTTGAAGGTTCATAGGTCCGACTGCTCCATGGCATCAAACCCCAGTCTTCATCATTAATAAAGATACCCCGATATTCCACCGAAGGAACCTGAAGGCTTTGGAATTTGGAAGATAGTTTAAAAAGTTTCTTCTTTTCCGGAGTTACGTCCGCCCACCATTCCCAGGGAGAGACACCTAACAAACGGGATATTTCGAGTATTCCATAAGCCGTGCCATGTTTGTCACTACCGGCTACGATCAATTTACCCTCCGGAGAAACAGATAATAGAAAAGCCTGCTTCTTGCCTCTTAACGCAGAAACATCTATGCCGGTCCGGCTGATAAGCTCACTCTGCCCCACCGTTCCTATCACAATTTCACCTGTTTTCTCATTCGCTTGGGTAGTCGACGACAATACTGTCTGAATATCACGCCCCAGCATTTCCAATGCGGTTCGTACAACCAGTTCTTCAGAAGGGCTGCAAGCGATGACAACTGTTTGACCGGAAGTCAAAACAAAATCCTTACTACGAATCGGTAAAGCAACTATCAAAAAGATGAAAAAAGAAAACAGAAGTTTATGTCTCATAGGTTCTATTATTTATAGAAGACAAAATTACAGGTTTGCAGAAAATGTACTATAGAATAGTGTACAATTTCATAGAATTCTGTCCGGCCTATTTAAAATGTAGCAGGCAACGCAAGCAACTGATACATCAGCGTTCGTGCCATCCGTATCTGCCCTTTCGTGCTGGGATGCAAACGGTCATATCCCGCATCGTAGAAATAAATCAGTTGTTCTTCCACCATCGGATTCAACCCGGTTACCGCATTAAAATCAATCACGGGGACTCCCCACACATTGCCGGCTTCTTTAACAGCCTGCACGTAGGCATCCACATATTCGCCACAACTGTTCTGGTAGTTTTCATCCGGTTGCACATTCGTTTCTCCAAAATTGGCCAGTGAACGGTGCAACGGGGTCAGCAACACAATCTGCTTGTCCGGGAAGAGTTGTTTCAGTCTATTGATTCCTATGTTGATACGTCCCTTATACGTGCTTCCATCCATTATAGGAGTGCGTTTCTTACGGGTTTCCAGCTTTTGGGTTTGCCCACGGGCTGCCATCACTTGTTCTTCTGTTTCCGTAAACCATTCTCCAATAGGTACACCGTCATTAAAATCATTCGTACCCATCAAAATCACGATAGCATCTACTTCTCCACCGTGTTCTTTCTTCAGTTGCTCGGCTTGCCGGGGCACATCATTCCATTGCCTGCCACTGATACCATATACATAAGGAGTGATTCCCAGCCATTCCTGCAGAAAATCCCAGTATTTCTTTATCTTGTCACCATAACAGTTGGGATCTGTAATAGAGTCTCCCAAATATCCCACTCTTTTTCCTTGCCACGGGTGCCGGATGCATCCATTATTCGTTTCAACAGAGTTTGCCACTTTAGAAGATTGATTCTGTCCGCACAAAAAAGAGGAACAGAAAAACAGGATGGTACATGTGAGTAATAATTTGCTTTTCATCGGTATCATATATTAAATGAGAGATTTGTATTTAATATTCGACAAAAATAACTCAAAAAAATGTAGTTTCAATCAATTTGGGCGATCAATCTCATCCATACAACCGGATATATAAACATATTCCTATTTGACTATTCTTGCTAAAATGCAGGTTTACAGTCTTTTTTCAATCAAGTTATCATTGAGTTTTACAGCTAAAACCCTATCTTTGTCACAAACTAAAAGAAAAATTGGATGTTTAACTCATTTTCATTCCATAAGGATTCCGTTCTGTAAATAATCTGTAAACCTTCCTCTCATTACAGATTATCCCTTATGTTTTCTGACATACTCTTGTCAGAGTTACTTTCTATATCTAAATTTTTAAACTATTTGTATGGTCAAATGGTTGCAAGCATCATTATATGCTTCCATTCGCCGTACAACTAAAACATTAAAACAATGAGTAACGATTTTAAATCAATCCACGAATTCGATTTTACACTGATATGTAATTACTTCAAGGCATTAAAACGTCAAGGTCCCGGAAGTCCTGAAGTCACACAAAAAGCCGTAAGCTTCATCAACGAACTGTCCGACAAGGCACGAATAGCCGACATTGGCTGTGGAACGGGCGGTCAGACAATGGCATTAGCCAACTATACGAAAGGACAAATTACAGGTATCGACCTTTTCCCCGACTTTATCGAGCTATTCAACAAAAATGCAATAGAAGCCCATTGTGAAGACAGAGTAAAGGGTATCGTCGGCTCCATGGACGCTCTGCCGTTTCAAGAGGAAGAACTCGATCTGATCTGGTCCGAAGGCGCTATCTATAACATAGGATTCGAACGCGGCATGAACGAATGGAACAAATTCCTGAAAAAGAACGGATTTATCGCTGTAACGGAAGCCTCGTGGTTCACCCCGGAACGTCCCTCCGAAATAGAAGACTTCTGGATGGCCAATTACCCGGAAATCGATACGATCCCAAGAAAGATAATGCAAATGGAAAAAGCAGGATATATCCCGACAGCCCATTTCATTTTACCGGAAAATTGCTGGACCGAGCATTTCTATGCTCCCCAGTTCCCGGTTCAGGAAGCTTTCTTAAAGGAATATGCAGGAAATGACGCAGCCGCAGACCTCATCACCGGGCAACGGTATGAAGAGAGCCTATATAATAAGTATAAAGAATACTACGGCTACGTATTCTATATAGGACAAAAAAGAGATTGATTATCTGCCGGAGAAGTTAGCAAGATAGGACAACTCTCCGGCATTTATTATCCTTTACTTTGCAGAAAACATGGAGACGAAAGATATCAATAAACAAGAATATCAGTTACGGATCAATAAAGTGACCGACTATATTCACAATCACATAGACCAGCCGTTATCATTACAGAAAATGGCAGGTATCGCCTGCTTTTCTCCTTTCCACTTCCATCGCGTATTTACAATCCTGACGGGCGAAACGCCTACGGATTATATCAAACGTACCCGGATTGAAAAAGCAGCCCTATTATTAAAACGAAACAAGGAACTTTCCGCCACTGAAATCGCCCGCCTTTGCGGCTTTAGCAGCCTTTCACTTTTAAGTCGCAATTTCAGGTTACATTTCAGTATGACAATCCGGGAGTTCCGTTCATTAAAATAAAACTCTAAAGAATATGGAAAAAGAAAATAAGATTCTGATTTTTCGAACTTCTATCACTCAAAAGCGTGACATCAAGCGCATAGGAGAGCTTTTGGCAGAGTTCCCCCAAATAGACAAATGGAATGTGGACTTTGAGGACTGGGAGAAAATATTAAGAATCGAGTGCAGGGATATCTCTGCACTCGAAATATCGGAAGTACTCCGGAACAATCATATTTTTGCCACCGAACTGGAATAAAACCGGGAAGAGAAAACCTCTCAAACTCCCAACAACTGTTTCAATTCAGTCACTCCTTCAGAAGCTCCCTTCTGAATCACATGTATCGAACGGGAAGTATGCGTATCTACCGGTTTCGGATCAATCAGATACACCTCTGCTCCTCTCGGTACATAATGAAGCAACCCCGCTGCAGGATATACATTAAGCGACGTACCGATAATAACGAAAATATCCGCTTTCTCCACATATTGGATGGCTGTTTCAATTTCCGGCACAGCTTCTCCAAACCATACGATAAAAGGTCGCAATTGAGTGCCGTCGCCGGCCTTGTCCCCCATCTTCACTTCGTATTCTTCCGGTTTCAGCTCTTTTATGTAATGGGGATTATGAGGATCTCTACTGGAACACACTTTCGTCAGTTCGCCATGCAGATGAACGATATGGCTGCTCCCGGCACGTTCATGCAAGTTATCGATATTCTGTGTCACCACCGTTACATGGAAGTTTTTCTCCAGTTCCGCCAACAATTCATGTCCACGGTTCGGTTTTACCTCCAACAACTGTTTCCGGCGCTCATTATAGAAATTAATCACTAAAGCCGGGTCACGCTGATAACCTTCGGGAGTGGCCACCTGCTCCACAGGATATCTATCCCACAAACCGCCTGCATCGCGAAATGTACTAATCCCACTCTCGGCACTCATACCCGCACCCGTCAAAACTACCAGATTCTTCATTACTATTCCTCCTTCTTTTTTAATAGCCACACAAATGTAATCAGAATCATCGAATAAAAGAACACTTTCTTACGCTTAATATAATCCGGTTTATACAGAACTTTAAGATGAAAGATGCAGATAGCTAGCATTATTTATGGCAACAACTATTCGTCTGACTACTGTTATTCTTTCGTCTGACAGTTGTCAGACGAAAAAACAACAATTGTCAGACGCAAGTTCAACAGTTGTCAGACGATTAATTATCTACATAAACCAACCTAAATAATAAGAATAAGCCGGTTAAATCCTACGAACAAAAAAACTAATTCTTCAAAGAAAAGCGATTAACTTTCACAGATATAAGAATTTTTAAATAGCAAATGCTAAATCATTCAAATAAAACACGTACTTTTGCGATTCATAAATTTGCAATTGATTGAAAGCTAAAACCATGATGGTGATACATTTCAATCGCCAACAAAAAACATTATATGGATAAATTCAGTTATGCTATTGGCCTCGGAATTGGTCAAAACTTATCAAGTATGGGAATCGGAAACCTTGCGGTAGATGATTTCGCACAAGCAATCAAAGACGTATTGGAAGGCAATCAGACGGCTATCAGCCACAATGAAGCCCGCGAAATAGTAAACAAGTATTTCGAAGAACTGGAAGCTAAAATGGGTGCCGTTGCTATCGAGCAAGGACAGGCTTTCCTCGAAGAAAACAAAAAAGGACCGGGCGTAGTTGTTCTTCCCAGCGGACTACAATATGAAATTATCAAAGAAGGTACAGGCAAAAAGCCGAAAGCTACCGACCAGGTAAGATGCCACTATGAAGGAACATTGATCGACGGTACACTGTTCGACAGCTCTATCCAACGCGGAGAACCGGCTGTATTCGGTGTCAACCAAGTAATCCCGGGATGGGTGGAAGCATTGCAGCTGATGCCGGAAGGTTCTAAATGGAAACTGTATATTCCGTCAGAACTTGGCTATGGCGCAAGAGGTGCCGGAGAAATGATCCCTCCTCATAGCACACTCATTTTTGAAGTAGAATTACTCGAAGTATTATAAATAAAAAATTTCAAAGCAAAATGAAAAAAGTTAGTATTTTTATGGCAATCGCCGCTGCTGCAAGCCTTGCTTCTTGTACAGCTCAAGCTCCTAAAGCAAATCTGAAATCAGACATCGACTCACTGTCGTATTCTATCGGTATGGCGCAGACTCAAGGTCTGAAAGGCTATCTGACAGGCCGTCTGGACGTTGATACTACCTACATGGCAGATTTCATCAAAGGTTTGAACGAAGGTGCAAACAAGACTAGCAAAAAAGACATCGCTTACATGGCAGGTCTGCAAATCGGCCAGCAAATCAGCAACCAGATGATGAAAGGTATCAACCAGGAATTATTTGGCACTGACTCTACTAAAACCATCAGCAAAGAAAACTTCCTGGCAGGTTTCATCGCAGGTACTTTGGAAAAAGGCGGCGTAATGACTATGGAAGCAGCTCAAGAATATACTCGTACAGCTATGGAAACTATCAAAGCTAAAGCCTTGGCAGAAAAATACGCTGACTACAAAGCTGAAAACGAAAAATTCCTTGCTGAAAACAAGACTAAAGACGGTGTAAAAACAACTCCGAGCGGTCTGCAATACAAAGTAATCACTGAAGGTAAGGGTGAAATTCCTGCTGACACTTGCAAAGTGAAAGTAAACTACAAAGGTACTTTGATTGACGGAACAGAATTCGACAGCTCTTACAAACGTAACGAACCGGCTACTTTCCGTGCTAACCAAGTAATCAAAGGTTGGACAGAAGCATTGACTATGATGCCTGTAGGTTCTAAATGGGAACTTTACATCCCTCAAGATCTTGCTTACGGTGCAAGAGAATCTGGCAACCAGATTAAACCGTTCTCTACTTTGATTTTCGAAGTTGAACTGGTAAGCATCGAAAAATAAGGAAGTTCTTTCTAAATAGAAAAAGGAAAGAGGTGCAAAACATTTGCGCCTCTTTTTTTTGCTTTTTCCTATTTTTTTTCTCGGAAAAGAAGAATAATTAAAATAAATCTCTATATTTGCTTACTATTTGATAACAACAGGAAATTACAATTTATTATTATGGAAAGAATAGACAACCTCGACAGGCAGATCTTAGAGATTATCTCCCAGAATGCCCGCATCCCTTTTAAAGACGTAGCAGCCGAATGTGGAGTGTCACGCGCAGCTATTCATCAGCGTGTGCAAAGACTGATTGACCTAGGTGTCATTGTAGGCTCTGGTTACCACGTTAACCCGAAATCGCTGGGATACAGAACTTGTACCTACGTGGGTATCAAACTGGAAAAAGGCTCCATGTACAAATCTGTCGTAGCGGAACTACAAAAGATTCCCGAAATTGTGGAATGTCATTTCACTACAGGCCCGTACACAATGCTGACAAAACTTTATGCATGCGACAACGAACATCTGATGGATTTGCTGAATAACAAAATGCAAGAAATACCGGGTGTGGTAGCTACCGAGACATTGATTTCTCTGGAACAGAGTATCAAGAAAGAAATCCCCATCCGCGTTGAAAAATAATTGTGATGGAGTTTCTAAATGAATATCACCTTGCGGGATTATTCATCGGAATATGTACCTTTTTGATTATCGGCCTTTTTCACCCCGTCGTGGTAAAGGCCGAATACTATTGGGGTACAAAATGCTGGTGGATATTCCTGGTACTCGGCATAGCCGGTGTGGTCGCCTCATTAAGCATAGATAATGTGATTTTATCTTCTTTGCTTGGCGTGTTTGCGTTTTCTTCCTTCTGGACGATTAAAGAGGTCTTCGAACAGGAAGAGCGGGTACAAAAAGGATGGTTCCCCAAGAACCCGAAGCGCAAATATAAGTTCTAAAAATAAAGTATCGTAGTTTTTTATCAAAAGGATTTGCATAATTCGAGGGAAAATACTACTTTTGTCACCGCATCCAACAAAGGATACATCGGACTTGTAGCTCAGTTGGTTAGAGCAACAGACTCATAATCTGGAGGTCCCTGGTTCAAGCCCAGGCTGGTCCACTGAAAAATTCCTGTAAGTGAAACACTTGCAGGAATTTTTCCTTTTTATAACCATCCTCCAACTAGAGTAAAAGATAACTAATTGTTCCCAAACAGGTAAAAACAACAGCAACGGACAAAGCAGGAATAGCGAAGAATAAGGAATAGGGAAACAAGCCTATAATATTAAGCTTCAGAGCACCTAATATTAAATAATTCCAAAGTGTTTCAACGCCTTGCAAAGCCCGTCATTCTCCACCGTATCAGTAACAAAATTGGCTGAAGCTTTGACTATCTCCGATGCATTTCCCATCGCCACTCCGATTCCGGCAGCTTTCAACATAGGAATATCATTACCACCATCACCGCAAGCCATTATTTCCGTCATTCCGATCCCATAATAATCGGCAAATACCGAAAGGCCGGTTGCCTTACTTATTCCTGCCACATTCACGTCAGCAAATAAAGGATGCCAGCGCGACAAGGAAAGATTAGGCAGAAACGGCATCACCTTTTGTTCCATCTCATCATCGATATAAAAACAAAGCTGACAGCACTCTTTCTTTTCAAACAGGTCTTCAATGTCCACAACGGCCGGGATAGGGTGTTCCACGATTTTAGCAATCTGTTCGACAGTCGGAGTCAGACGATTGACAAACACACCTTCATCCAATTCAATAGCGACTGCAAAATCAAAGGCCTTTGCTATTTCCATGGCCTTCTTAAAATCATCTTTCGGAATAAGATGCTTTCTTATCACAGTGCCATCCCGCAAAACACAGTCGGCTCCATTCAATGCTATAATTCCGTCATACGGAACATCAGCTATTTCATGAAGGTCGCCTGCAGCTCTACCGGTAGCAATGACGATTCGAATTCCACCGTCATGAATCTTCCTAAGGGCATCAACAGAGGATGACAACACTTTATGAGTTTCAAAACTTACCAATGTTCCATCCACATCGAGCATGATCGCTTTTATCATAACATTTATATCTTTATTTATTCTTTGACTATTTAGAAAAGCAAATCGACTATCCTCGACAGATAAGCCCAAGCAGTCAATTAAACAGTGACAAAGTTACTGAAAAAATTCCCATAACAAATACAGACCTCCAACACCTAAAATAAAAAAGGCAAAAGGAAACGAAATCCTTTTGCCCTATACCTATTGATACCAACTGAAAATTGATAGTGAACGCTTAGCGGAAGTCCTTCAATTCTTCCTGCAATTTCTGACGGGTAAAGAATATGCGGCTCTTTACAGTACCTAACGGAAGATTCAGCTTTTCTGCAATCTCACGGTACTTGAATCCTGAAACGTGCATGGCAAACGGAACTCTGTATTCTTTGGGCAGAGCATTGACTACACGATGCATTTCTTTTAAATCGTAAGCTCTTTCCGTACTTTCAAAACCTGAATCTTGTGGCAGGTTTAGGTGATAGAGGTTTTCAGTCTGATCGACAAATGTCTGATCGCGCACTACTTTGCGGTAATTATTAATAAAGATGTTCCGCATTATAGTATACATCCATCCTTTGAAATTTGTGTCGGGGGTATATTTATCTTCGTTATCCAATGCTTTTAATGAGGTTTCCTGTAACAAATCGTTTGCTTCTTCACGATCGGTTGTCAGTTTATATGCAAAACGGAGTAATTCATCCTGTACTCCTATCAGATCTTTCCTGAAGCTTAAACTTTTCATATACGTTATTTTTAAATTGTGAGTATTCGTTATAATCATTTCGATGTTGCAAGTTTACGGGTTTTCGGCAAACATGACAGGTGAAGAACAGACATTGTTTAGGGGAAAATCTATCGGTTGATAGAATTTAGGTCATTTTTGATAGTATTCAGGTGGTTTTAAGGCTGTCTTTATAGCGAAAATCCCATTTTGAAGCCACACCTGACTCAAAATGGGATAACACAAACAAAACAAACAATATTAGCGATTTTCACAAACAGCTGTCTTTTTCATCTTTAAAAATTCATAAGACTTAATTTAGATTATGTTGCTAAAACATTCTAATTATGGGAACAAAAGTATCATTTTCTGGCAAAAAGGAACGTAGGATTTAAGAATAGTTATAAAGAATAATTGTTTTATGTATAAAAAATTGTGCCTGACTATAAAGAATTGTATTTAATATTTGCTGCCCAAAGAGGCATAAATGCTTCATTTGACGATATTTTATAATATCAGTATCTCAAAGCGATGTAAATTCTCCTACTTCTTTTTTTCACTAAGAATTAATTTCTATATTTGGAGAATATACAACCAAATTCAGATTTATTATCTATGACTGATACCATCTCTTACCAATATGCAGCTCCTTCCGCACTGCAACGGTCGGCCGGTCAGGACGAACTGTTTCTTGCCAAATACAGCGAAATAGAAAAGAAAGAAGCACCCTGTTTCTTTTGGGGAAAGTTGACACAACCCTATATGACAGCACGCTGCCTCATCACATTATCCAATGTTGTACAGTCCAGTTTCAATCTCACACCGGCACAGCTTTCCATGCTGAAAGATCCGATTGTAACCGCAGGAAATGACCGCCTGCGCTTTGAAGGATTTTCTAATTGTGCAGGTGTATATGCCAGGGTCGACGTACTTCCTGACGGACACGACGGAGAATTTCTGGAAAACGGGACAACAAACGTAGATTTTAACCCCGGAATGATTTCCGCTTTAGGAGGAATAGGCAGACAGGAGAATGTGGTGATGTCGGTCGGTCCCAAAGAAGTGGGACTTTATCATAAAGGTGAGAAAGTGATAGAACGGAAAGTACCCCTTCCTGTGAAATGGATAAAAGGGTTGACGACGGTACAAATTTATCAATCCGTTGCGGAACAGCTCTACTCCTTCAATCGCATACAAACCTTGCAACTCTTCCAGACTCTTCCGAAAAGTAGCGTGAAATGCGACTATTATTTAGTGATGCGCGGTCAAAAACCCGCCTTTTCACCGGTGAAAAGCATGAATGCCGTCTGCATTGGAGGACTTCATCGCTTACGTCTGCTCGAGCCCTTGTTTCCATTTGCCGATGAGCTGAAAGTCTTTGCGCATCCCACCATGCAATCTACCATTTGGCAACTTTATTTCGGCCCGGTACGCTTCAGCCTTTCTCTTTCCCGCGAATGTTGGAGAGGATTTTCCGGAGAAGGCGCCGCACTGGAATCTCTGCTCGAAGATGTTCCCGAAAGATGGATAGAGGCAATGGACAAATACAGTTATGCCAACCAACAGTTCAACCCCATTCTTTTTGCCATAGAGGAACATATTGACCTGGATAAGGTAGATTCTCTCGCGGCACGGCTGGCAGCCATGGGGTTATTGGGATTCGATTTGGATGAAAACAGCTTCTTCTACCGTCGCCTGCCTTTCAAAACCGAACGTATTTTAAGTCTCAATCCTCGAATGATAGCAGCAGAAAAACTACTGGAAGAAGAAAAAGTAGAAATCATATCGAATGACGAGAAACGGACAGAAGCACGCGTGGCAGGAAGCGGAGGTGTCAGGCATACGGTCATTCTCGACAGAGAGAGTGAGAAGGAGCGTTGCACTTGCACCTGGTTCAGCAGCAATCAGGGAGAACGGGGAGCTTGCAAACATATTCTGGCAGTAAAGAAACTAGTACAATGGAAGAATTAAAAAAAGAACTGGAGAAATTATCCAAGGCTTATGTGGATACTCCGGAGAATGAAGAGAAGATATTAATCCCTTTTGTTAAGAGATTACTGGAGTTACCAATGAAAGAAAGGCGGAAACTGCTGCCGGTTATCCGAGATTTACAATGGATAAAAAGTAAGTTTGCCGGTTTCAGTAGTGAGACAACCTGCAGTGCGGCACGGGCACATTTTCTATCTGCTGTCCAGTTTGTCTGCGCCAACAAACGGGAGATGGATATGGCATATCATGTGAAGTTTGATATGCTTTGCAAACTACTCCCGCTCTACTACCCCACCTGGTTGACTGATTTTATCAATGATGACAAAACTTGGTTTAATTTCGATCTCAATTACGAACAGCTGATGCAGCTCATGGATATGGGATACCTCAAAGAAATCGCTCCAAGCCGCATTGCACATGTACTCCCCTGGATTACCCGTATCAGAAATAAAGAACCTAAAGGAAACGATACTTTCAACAGTGAGTTATTACTCAAGCGTGACATCACCCTGAAAGAACATATCTGGACGATTTTCGAATACGAATCGTCCATCGGTTATCAAGATGATTGCGCCAAAGAGGCTTATAAAAAAGGAGTTACCGCACGGGATGAAAGTATCAGTGCCGCTCTCTACCGCTTTTCGCTGGACGGCCATCTGGATAGAGAACGCCTATTAAAAGCCACACTCGCCACTTTCCACCGGAGTTTCAAGAAAGACATGGCAGGATGGTTTGCCGGATTCTTCGAAACCCTGCAACCAACTACCGGAGAACTGTTATCCTTGCAAGAAGAGATGATGCAAATATTCACCTCTTCCTATACCAAACCGGTGAACGTGATGTTGCAACAGTTGAAAAATATTGCATCCGAAGAAGGATTCCGTTATCAGGAATTCATCGAACGGGCAACCACCCTTTTCTTCTCCAGCCCAAAAAACTCGCTGCTTACCATTTACGCCCTCTTTGAAAAGATCGTCGCACAACATCCCGAGATGAAAGAGCCCTGCTGCATCATTCTCTGCCAACTCTTCTTGAAGAAAGACGAAAGCCTGCAAAAGAAAGCCGCTAATTTTATATCAAAGTATGGAGACGCTTCTTCATCCAATCTCCAAGAAACACTGCAATCTTATCAACCGGAGATGTTTCAAAGCGTGTATACGATACTCTCGTCTTTTAAACCGCAGCCTGCAGAAGAAGCCCATGAACCTGATGTAAGTGTGGGAGAAACGGTACGACGCATCTGCAAGGAAGACAACCTTATTTCCTTCCCCGCCAACAAAGAAGATTTCCTGTTCCAGCTTAGTCGTTTGTTCGACATGGAGGAAAGTTGGGAGATAGAAACAACCATTGCCGCCATCATTGCTTTCCATCCCCAATTGGACAAAGAAGATCTCAACCGGATGGAACCGGTTTTCCAACGGGCTGCCACTATCGTTGCCAATGGTTGGGAGCCATACGAAGATCTTCTCGCTACCTTCCTACTGGAATATCAACGTTTATGGGCACAGAAAGATACCTCCAACACTGGATTTTTGAGAAATATGTTCACCCGATTGGAAGAAAGACTGAAAGGAATAGATGAAAACAGAGGAGCTTATGACGAGCGCTCTTTCAAACGACTTGCCGACTGGAAACCCAGCTATAGCAACGCAACCTGTTTCACGCCCATCAAACAGCTATGGCTGAATGTGATCCGTAAAATAAAAGGAGGCAATGCCCTCCCTCTACTTTCTACTCCCACCCATACCCCGGCATACGTACAGGCTACCGAACTGATACGCCGGCTTGCCGTATATCAGAAAGCAGGAACGAAACCCTGTCCATGGGATTTTCAGCTAGCTATTGCCCGCTGTGCCATGGAAGACAAAGAAGAAGCCATCGCCACCGCCCGACAACTGTTGCAAGATGAATACCTGCATCTCTCTCTGTTCCTGTTGGATGAAAACACGCTACCCGAACCGCCCTACAATCATCCGACCGCCTGGGTGGCCGCCGGACTGGTAAAAGCACCGGAGACGGAATTCGAAGCATTCAAATCTTTCGCCTGTAACACATTACCACACAACTATCTGACAGGAGACTACGAGTGGAAAGAGGTAAAACCCAAAGAGAAATCATACGAAACAGACAGGCGTCTGCTCCAACTCGAGTTCTACAAATGGCATACATATGCCGAATGCAACAGCCATCAGTTATGGCAGGAACATCTGATTATCAACAGTAAATATAACATGGATGATTCCCGTTACATGGAACCTTTGTTATGCTGCTTTCCCAACCGCCCGGAACCATTAATAGCCCAGATTATCACTTGCTACATGACATTCGGTACTCCGCAGGAAGATAGCAAACGTACCCTAGCCTGTGCCTTGCGCATGCTGTTGTCTTTCCACTGCCCGCTCAAAGAGATGAGTTTGCTTCTACTAAGTGGTTCGCTGCTTTTTGTAGACAAAACAGTCCGTTCCTATGCAGCCGAATTATGGGTAGAAGGAGTATCCACAGGAAGAGTAAACAATCACCGGATAGGAGAAATCCTGGCCCGCCTCATCCAGATGGAACTTGCTCCGCTAAAACGCTTCACCACCCAAGTGTACGAAAGCATGTACAAACGAAGTACTTTCCACAACCAGCAACTGGAAGCACTGCTCACAGAATTTATAGGCGGATTGCCCGACAAACCTGTTACCGGACTCAAACAACTGCTCGAACTTTATCTGGAGCTATTGACCATCAACCATAGCAAGGTTACAGACGAACAACTCCTGCAACGCCTGCAAGAATGGAGCACAAACTGCAACCTGAAAAAAGTGACGACTTCACTCAACAACCTATAACAAATTCATGATTATGACCATAGAAGAACGCCTCAACGAGATAGTAGAAAAAGGACAAGGCGATGCCATCATCCCTTTTCTGCAAGGACTAACACAGGAAGAACGAAAAGCACTTGTTCCCTGCCTTAACAAATTGGAAGAACACTACAATAAATTCGTGCAACTTAACGAAAACACATACGGTACACGCGGAACTCCCGAACAGCATCGTATCATCAATCTTACCGCACTCGTCATCTACTCGCTGAAAGAATTCCGCAAACACCAATGGGGAATCTATACGGAACAACTGAATGAATTGATCCCATGGTATATTCCTTCCTGGCTCGACAGTTTCTTCAAAGAGGGTGAAAGCAAGGAATTCGGCGGTTTCTATGGAATGAATTACGAAACTCTGATGGATTGGATAGAACAGGGAGTACTCACCCTAACACCCTCTCCGCAAACCATCGCCGGTTATTTGGTGAACTACATGAACAACACCGATTTCCTGCAAAAGCGGGCAATCACACTCAAAGAACATATCTGGTATCTGTTCCAATACGATTGCGAGCAAAACTGGACGGATAATCGTACAGGTGGACAGCCTTATTTCTCTTTCAGATACTTCGTAGAACACGGTCAACTAGATCGTATGCGTGTATTAAAAGAATCTCTGCTTGCCGTCAACCGGAATCTGAACAAAAACCTAAGCAGTTGGTTTGCAGGCATGTTCACCGCACTTAGCCCCAATATAGAAGAACAGTTGACACTACAACCGGAAATATTCGCCGTTCTGTCCGCCCCTCACAGCCGTCCGGTAAATATCATACTCGGATTGCTGAAGAACCTATGCACTCACCCACAATTCCAGGTTGAAGAGTTTCTAAGTCAGACTTCCGTGCTTTTTGCTTCGAATGTGAAAGCGATTCACCAAAACACACTGGCTGTGCTCCATAAGCTGGCAAAAGAAAGAAAAGAACATCGCGACGCTATCTGTTGTGCAGCCGCACAAGGATTGATGAGTCGGGAAGAATCCACCCAAAGTAAGATAGTCAAACTGATTCAGACGTATGGAGAGACAGCATCCACCACATTAAAAGAGGTACTTTCCATATATACGGAAACCATGTTGGCCAATACTAAAAAGGAGTTGAAAGCGTATTTGGAGAATAACGAGCCGGAAGATTCCGTCTCTTTCACGTATGAGCCAATACTCCCTATCATCCATGAAGACAACCGGATACAAGAAATCACTTCCACCGAAGACCTCATATTTCTAGCCAGCCAAGTGCTTGACGTGAACGAGATCTATCACTTCGACCTGTTACTCGGCGCCTTAGTGGAATGGGACCAGCGACAGGAAGCAAAACAAATCTCTCAATGGACCCCCATTCTCCAACGTGCCTACAAATTGCTGATGAGTGGAGGGAGTTCCAGAAACGGTATATTAGACCAGTTAATGGCCACCTTCCTCCTTGACTATGCCAAACTGCTGATTAAACGTTTCCCTGAAGAAGCCCAAGAGTTAAACGACTTACATCAGAAAATGGTACAAAAAGACGAACTTCAAAAAGGCAAATGGGGGTATCGTAATCTGCAAAAACTCACCATTCGTGAAAAGACGAACAAAAAAATAAAGTTCCCCGTTCATAAGCAACTGTTATGCCGGACATTAGACCTTCTGGAAAGCAAGGGGAAACCTTTGCCCCTATTGTCCACTCCCACTCATACACCGATGTTTATCGCTCCGGACCCCCTGATAGAAAGGTTAAAACAATATCAGCAGGCAAATGCCGAACCGGACGATATGGATATGCAAACGGCACTTTCACGAGTGGCACTGGAAAGTTCGTCGCAAGAGCTTCCTCTGCTCCTCCAAAGTTTGAAAGGAGAATACCGGCACCTGCTCACTTTTTTGCTGGGAGAAAAAGACGTACTTCCCCAAGCACCTTTCAATCATCCTTCCTGGTGGATGATGGCAGGATTAATGAAATCACCGGAAACAATCTATGCTGAATTTAAAGACTTCTCTTATAATAAAGGTCCACGTGAGTTCCTGACCGGAAACTTTAAGTGGAGAACCTATCAGTATACTGACTCGTACACGGATTATAACAAGAAAACGGTAGAATGGATTTGTTCAACTCTTACTTTCGATATTCCGGAAAGCGAGAATTCTCATGTCATCAATAAAGATGAATATAATGAAAGAGTCAGTTACTATTCATACGACCCGCATCCGTTACTGGTTGAAATGTACCCACAAATAGAACGTTTCGATGACATACAGAACGACTTACCACGTTTGGCATGGTTAACTCCCAATATACCGGAGCCACTATTGGTATGGTGCATCCGCAGTGCCATATACGACCCGATGTTAAATGAAGTAAGGGAAACAGGTATCACCCAAGCTGCCATTGAAGCACTTCATCAGTTAAGGCATACATGGTACGAAGTGTCTTATCTGCTGGAAGCCACTTGCATGCTGGCAGCCGATAAAACTTCCCGTTCCTATGCCGCCGAAATCTGGATAGAGCGTGTAGGTCAAGACCGCATAGACAGTGGACGTATAGGCAGCATCTTAGGTTCGCATCAACATACCGGCTGGGGACCGCTGAAAAGACTCACCGACCTGATGCAGCAACAAATGATAAACGTCAGTCCGCTGCATAATCGGGAATTGGAGAAACTAATCGTGGCAATGTTGGCCGGACTTCCAGAAAAGCCTGTCAAAGACTTAAAGAAATTACTGGAAATATATGCAGAGCTGTTATCCATCAACCATAGCAAAGCCGAAGACGAACACGTTTTACACCTGCTTGACGTATGGAAAGGAATACCCAATCTGAAGAAAGTGGTGGCTAATATCCAACGATAAGGAGAAGCGGTTAATACTACTTAATCTCTTACTCCGTGCCACTATATTGGCACAGTTGTGCCATCGAAGTGGCATCGTTGTGCCAATGTGCTGGCACGACTGTGCCAACGAGGTGGCACAACCTTGGCATTCGAATATCGGGATTTAGAGTATAGCCTATTGGAGCTAAAGCCTAAAAGAAGTATCTTTGGCACACTAAATACAAAAGGTTGAATGATTATTCTAAAATATAGTTTAGCTATTTTTTGTTTGCTGCTGACAGGATGCTCCTTCTTTTCCAGTCATAAGGAAAAGGAGAGTACCCCCCTCATGGAATACGAACATACGACGGAGGATATACAACCACACGAAGAATGTTCCACCATCTCACCACCGGAGCGAAGCGAAATGGCTCTCTACATGGACTCATTAGGACTCGTCAATATAGTTGACCTGGATAGCAGTCTCGTTGTAAAACTGATGTATACGCAGGCTGATAATTTCACGGGTGAAGTGCTTTACGACAACTTAACGGAAGCCTACCTGCATCCGGATGCGGCATACGCTCTGATAGAAGCACAAAAAGCCTTAAAGAGACTACACCCGTCTTACAGTCTTATCATTTACGATGCGGCACGTCCCATGTCGGTACAGAAAAAGATGTGGAACGTAGTGAAAGGAACGTCCAAATATAAATATGTCTCCAACCCCAACCGGGGAGGCGGATTGCACAACTACGGACTGGCAGTAGACATCAGTATCCAAGACTCTCTGGGACAACCCCTGCCGATGGGTACCAAAGTAGACCACTTAGGCATGGAAGCACACATCACAGACGAGATCGGATTGGTACATAATGGAAAAATGAGTGAAACAGAGCGTCAGAACCGGTTACTGCTACGAAAAGTGATGAAAGAGGCCGGATTCCGTGCATTACCCAGCGAATGGTGGCATTTCAATTTTTGCAGCCGGGACGTAGCCAAACAGAAGTATAAGTTAATACCATAACCGACACTCAACACCCCCATAATCAGAGCTCGACGATTCATTGTAATATCCTATAACACAATAACACCATGATGCAAATCTCTCCTGAAACCCAACTTTTTATTCGCGAACATTCATCGGACGATGTACGTGCGCTGGCTTTACAAGCTAAAAAGTACCCGGATATAGATATGCCAACTGCCATCACCCAAATTGCAGGAAGGAAGGTAGCGGCCGAAAAGATTCCTTCATGGTGGGAGATCGAAAAGATATGGTATCCGAAACATCTGTCGCTGGAACAATGCTCTTCAGAAATCACCGCCCGCTACAAAGCACGTCTTTTGCAGGGAGATTCTCTGACCGACCTCACCGGCGGATTCGGCATTGACTGTTCTTTTCTTGCCACCGGATTCAAGTCCGCCACTTACGTAGAACGTCAGGAGGAACTCTGCGAAATAGCAGCACATAACTTTCCCGTACTGAATCTAAACCATATAAACATAAAAAACGAAGACGGAGTAACCTACCTGCAAGCAATGTCCCCCGTAGACTGCCTTCTCCTCGACCCCGCACGTCGCAATGAGCACGGCGGAAAAACGGTTGCCATCTCCGACTGCGAACCAAACGTAGCCGAACTGGAAGAGCTTTTACTTCAAAAGGCCAACCGGGTAATGATAAAACTCTCCCCCATGCTCGATCTTTCATTGGCACTGAAAGAACTGAAACAGACACAAGAAGTTCACATTCTGTCCGTCAACAACGAATGTAAGGAACTACTTATCCTACTCGGACAAACATCACCGACAGAAATCTCCATTCATTGCGTGAACCTCTCCACGAAAGGGACTCAAGAAGAACAACACTTTGTATTCACCCGCGAACAGGAGCAATACAGCGAATGTACGTATACGGATTCTTTAGAAACCTATCTTTACGAACCGAATGCCTCCCTTCTGAAAGCCGGTGCTTTCCGTAGCATTGCAGCAGCTTACCCTGTCCGCAAACTGCATCCCAATAGCCATCTTTATACTTCCGATACTTTCATTGAAAACTTCCCCGGAAGAATATTCCGTATTGTCAACCAGTGCAGTTTCAATAAAAAAGAAGTAAAGGAGAATCTGACAGACCTGAAAAAAGCAAATGTGACTGTCCGTAACTTCCCCGCCACAGTAGCCGAACTCCGCAAACGAATCCATTTGGCTGAAGGAGGAGATACCTACTTATTTGCCAGTACATTAAATAATGGGCAAAAAGTGCTGATTCGCTGTGAGAAAGTCTGAACTATTTTCTATTTTTGCAAAAAAGAAACACAATCTAAACTAATCCAGATGAATCAAACACTCATAAAAGCGATTCTATTACTAATCGCATTCACCTTGTCCTGTCACACTCCACTTTTCTCACAGAGAGATTTTGAGCGACACGAGTTCTCTTTTCACGCGGGCTACGGTGTTATGTTCCATCACCCTCCCACACTCACGTTAAGCACCCATAGCTACCAACGTACACTCGCACAAGGCGTAAGCTGGGATGGACAATATAATTTCCGCCCTCTCAAACGTTTTGTCTTTGGAGGAATCTACTCCGGATTTTCTTCCAAAGGAAGTCATCCGGAAGGGAAGGACCATTTATGGGTTCATTTCATTGGTACTCAAATCGGAATGTGTAATGCCAACACCAAACATTGGCAAATCCGCGTAACAACCGGTCCTGGTGGAGTCATTCTACGGAACAACAGTGAGGTGTTCGGCAAAACACGGAAAGTAAAAGCCTTCACTATTGGTCTTTTGACCAATGCCAATCTCACCTATAAGCTGAATCCCAATCTGGGAGTCAGTCTAGGAGTACAATATATGTATAGCGAACTGCTTAGAATGAGAACCCACTATCACGGAGAAAGGGTTATTGTAAAACTCGATGGCAATGATGATACCAACCTCACACGAATAAATTTCACTACGGGATTATCCTATTATTTCTAACATTCACTAAAAAAAGCGCTATGAAGAAATATATACTCATTCTTTTTTCCATCATCAGCTTTTGGAGCTGTACGGAAGATGAATCGATTGACATCACAGTTTTACCTTCTGCCACCACTACAGGTGCCAACACCTTTGGCTGCCTGATGGACGGATGGATTTATGTGGGAGGACGGTACCTGAATTGGGGACACTCGTATGTCTGGACGTATGATTCATTCCACTACTATTCGGAGGAAGACAAACTATCCGTCAATGTTTCCGTCACACCTGACATCAACATACACTTCACCATTTTATCTCCCCGGGAAGGCAAAGAAGCAACTCTCACCGATATACGGTTCAGAGGAGAAGAACTGGAAGACGGAACAGCCTTTATAAGCCGTTTCGACCCAGAATTGAATATTATCAGTGCAACCTTCGGCAACGGCAAACGTCTGACTAACGGACGTTTTGATATTCATTATACAACACAACAATAATAACGGTGGCGACAGTAATAACAGCAGCAACACATCCTCTCATCCGGAGCTTCCGGATGCTGTAATATAAACGTAGCATAATTGTTACGCGTTCTTCAACCGGCTGTAAAAAGTAAGAAACGTCAACCCTCTACTTTTGCAGCAAATAATTAACGCACGCTAACATTTATGAAACGATTTTTGAAATTTGTCTCATTCGTTCTTTTAGTCATGAGCACAAGCGGTAACACTTTCGCAGAAGAAAAAGTGAACATAGTCAGACAAGGCACTATCCGCGGACGCATTGTAGATACTTCCAAACAAACCCTCCCGGGAGCATCCATCTACATCGAAAAATTACATACCGGAGTGACGAGCGATGTCAACGGTTATTATACTTTCGCCAATCTTACTCCAGGCACATACACTATCAAAGTCAGCTACGTAGGCTACTCACCCGTTGAAATGAAAATCACCATTCCGGCCGGAAAGACACTCGAGAAAGACGTAGTCTTGAATGAAGGACTCGAGTTGCAAGAGGTAGTAGTAGGCGGAGCTTTCCAGGGACAACGACGCGCCATCAATTCGCAGAAGAACAAGCTGGGGATCACTAATGTCGTTTCAGCCGATGAGGTAGGTAAATTTCCTGATTCCAATATTGGGGATGCGTTGAAACGTATCAATGGCATCAACGTACAATACGATCAGGGGGAAGCCCGCTTCGGACAAGTACGCGGCACTTCAGCCGATCTTAGTTCCGTTACAATCAACGGCAACCGCCTCCCTTCTGCCGAAGGTGACACACGCAACGTCCAACTCGACTTGATCCCCGCTGATATGATACAGACCATCGAAGTAAACAAAGTGGTTACTTCGGACATGGATGGAGACGCCATCGGCGGTTCTATCAATCTGGTCACTAAAAGTACGCCTTACAAGAGAGTTATCAGTGCTACAGCTGGGACTGGATATAACTGGATCAGCGAGAAAGCCCAACTGAACCTGGGTTTCACTTACGGCGACCGTTTCTTTAACGACAAACTGGGAATAATGGCAGCCGTCTCTTATCAAAATGCGCCGGTAGGTTCGGATGATGTAGAATTTGAATACGATGTCAACAAGAAAGGGGAAGTCGTAATGGTGGAAGCACAAAAACGCCAGTACTACGTGACACGTGAACGCCAAAGCTACTCACTTGCCTTCGACTACGAAATAAACCCGAACCACCGACTGACGCTGCAAGGCATCTACAACCGTCGTCACGACTGGGAAAACCGCTATCGCGTCACCTACAAGGACCTGGACAAAACAGGACTGGACGATGAAGGCGAAATGCAACAATCTGCCCAGATAGAGACTAAGGGAGGTACCCCCAACAACAGAAATGCCCGTCTGGAACTACAACAGACAATGGATTTCAGTCTGGACGGAGAACACCAGTTCGGTAAACTGTCCATGAACTGGGGAGCTTCTTACGCACGTGCCAGCGAAAACCGCCCGAACGAAAGATATTTTAATCTGAAACAGGACTTTCTCGGATTTAACTTCGTAGATGCAGGCGGTCGTTTCCCGTATGTGACAACAGACGTAAGTCTGCACAACGGCGAAGTGGATGGTGAAAGAGGTAAATGGAAAGTGAAAGAACTGACTGAAAGCAATCAGGAAATCTACGAAAAAGACTTGAAATTCAAAGTTGACTTCGAACTGCCGCTGGTTAACGGAATCTATGGAAACAGCCTGAAATTCGGAGCCAAATACGCATCTAAGACTAAAAATCGTGACGTGACCTGCTACGACTACGCAGATGCATACAAAGATACCTACCAGGCAGAATACATGAACAATCTCACAAGCCAGATTCGCGACGGTTTCATGCCCGGCAATCAGTATAAAGCCACCGATTTCGTATCGAAAGAATATCTGGGTTCGCTCGACCTGAAAAATATGGAAGGTGAACAAGTGCTCGAAGAATCTTCCGGCAACTATCACGCTAAAGAAAATGTCACTTCCGCTTTCTTCCGCTTCGACCAGAACTTGGGAAAGAAACTAAAAATGATGCTGGGACTCCGCATGGAAGCCACTCATATCAAATACGACGGCTGGAACTGGCTGGTGGATGAAGACGAAAATGAAACGCTTCAACCGACCGGGAATCATAAGAACAATTATACCAACTGGCTCCCCAGCGTATTATTGAAATATGATGTAACCGATGACTTCAAAGTACGCGCATCTTTCACAGAGACATTGAGCCGTCCTAAATATTCCGCATTAATCCCATGCGTCAATGTCAACCGCAGCGATAACGAACTGGTAATGGGTAACTCCGACCTGACTCCCACCATTTCCTACAACTTCGATTTAAGTGCCGATTACTATTTCAAGAGTGTCGGTCTGGTCAGCGCAGGTATCTTCTATAAAAAGATCAATGACTTTATTGTCGATCAGGTAATTGGTAATTATACCTACCAGAATAACGAATACAAGAAGTTCACCCAACCCAAAAACGCAGGTGATGCCGACTTGCTTGGCGTAGAACTTACCTATCAACGCGATTTCAGCTTCATTGCTCCCGCATTGAAATGCGTAGGATTCTACGGTACATACACCTATACTCACACCAAAGTGAACAACTTCAACTTTGAGGGACGCGAAAATGAGAAAGACCTTTCCCTGCCCGGTTCTCCCGAACACACGGCAAATGCATCGCTCTACTTTGAGAAAAAAGGATTCAACGTGCGTCTATCCTACAACTTTGCATCCAGCTTTATCGATGAAATGGGAGAGGTTGCCGCACTTGACCGTTACTACGATGCCGTAAATTACATGGACCTGAATGCAAGCTATACATTCGGCAAGAAGTTCAAAACAACGTTCTATGCAGACGCTACCAACCTATTGAACCAACCTTTACGTTATTATCAGGGCACTAAAGACCGTACCATGCAGTCAGAGCACTACGGTGTAAAGATAAATGCCGGTGTAAAAATAAACTTCTGATACGAACTAAATCACACCATTTATTCCTTTAAAAGGAAGCCCCCGTTGGTTTAAAAGGAACGGGGTGTTGGTTTAAAAGGAACGACCTCTTCCTTTTAAACCAACAAACCCGAAAAATCGAAGTAATTACGTACATTTATAAATCACTAATATACAACAGAATATGAATATTAAGATTAAAAGTTTATTGATTCTCTCCCTGATCTTCGTCTGCACATTTGTTCAGGCACAGTTGACGGATTACTCTATATTTGACAAGAAGTTTAACTTCTATGTAGCGAACGATTTAGGGCGTAACGGCTATTACGACCAAAAGCCAATTGCCGAATTAATGGGTACGATGGGCGAAGAGATAGGCCCCGAATTTGTTCTGGCTACCGGAGACGTTCATCACTTTGAAGGAGTCCGCAGCGTAAACGACCCCTTGTGGATGACCAACTACGAATTAATTTATTCGCATCCGGAACTGATGATTGACTGGTTCCCTATCCTGGGAAACCATGAATATCGTGGAAACACGCAAGCCGTATTGGATTACACCAACATCAGCCGCCGCTGGACAATGCCCGACCGTTATTACACCCGGACATTCGAAGAGAAAGGTGCCACCATCCGCATTATCTGGATCGACACCACTCCTCTGATCGAGAAATACCGCAAGGAAAGTGACAAATATCCCGACGCCTGCAAACAGGATGTCAGCAAACAACTGTCATGGTTGGAATCTGTGCTTGCCAATGCCAAAGAGGACTGGATTATCGTAGCCGGACACCATCCCATCTACGCTTATACCCCCAAAGAAGAAAGTGAACGACTGGACATGCAGAAACAGGTTGACTCCATCTTACGCAAACATAAGGTAGATATGTATATCTGCGGACACATTCATAACTTCCAGCATATCCGTGTTCCGGGAAGCGACATCGACTATATCGTCAACTCCGCCGGCTCACTGGCACGCAAAGTGGAGCCTATCGAAGGAACGAAATTCTGTAGCCCCGAACCGGGCTTCTCCGTTTGTTCTATCGACAAAAAAGAGCTCAACCTTCGTATGATAGATAAAAAAGGGAATATACTTTATACGGTTACCCGAAAGAAATAAATTCTCTTGATGATATAAATTCTACTCTCAGTGAAAAAACACACAACCCGAGGTGTTCCTTTCGTGATGAAAGGAACACCTTTTTTAGTCAGGTTTATTTTCTTCCCCCACCTTATTGGAAGGATTATTACTTTTCTGATACTCTTTGGGAGTGGTTGTCTCATTTCCATCCCGTACAGCCATATAGTGCGGCGACATAATTTCAATACCGGCTTCATTAAATTTATCCTGAATATTCTGATGCAAATCCGAATAAATCTGTGCCATTTTATCTGCCTCCCTGATGTATGCATTGATTTGATAGACCGGATACCAGTCGCTTAAAGAGGTCTCTAACACAAACGGACGCGGATCATCTACCACTCCGGGAGTGTTCAATGCAGCATCAATCAGTATCTGATTAACCTGTCGCCAGGGAATATCATAACCGATGGATACTTCCGAGTGAATAATCAGCCCATATTCACGTGCCGAGGTACTATAATTTACCGTATGAGACGACATGATAAATGAGTTAGGTACGGTCACCACCTCATTCTTGGGTGTCCGGATACGGGTAACAAGAGGAGTCTTTTCGATAATATCTCCCGTGGTATCATTCAATTTGATCCGGTCGCCCATTTTGAACGGGCGCATATAAGTAATCACCAGTCCGGCAATAATATTACCGATAACCGTACTTGATCCGAGTGAAACAATCAACCCGACGAATACTGAAATACCTTGGAACACACCGGAATCAGAACCTGGCAGATAAGGGTAAATCATCGCAATCATAAATGCATAGAGCAGGAAACGGGCGATATGGAAAGTCGGCATTGCCCAGTCCGGATAGAAGCCGTTGATTTTGAGCCGTCCTGCTTCCACCTCACGCGCCAGATACAGAACGAGACGCACCAGATACTTCACAGCATACCAGATAACGATGATAGTAAACAATTTGGGTATGTAATCGATAATACCGACAAAGATAGTGCGAACCGGGTTCCAGATATAGCCTAACAGGCGGTATGCCAGTCCTTCCGTCTGCGGGAAGATGATAAAAATCAGCGGTACGGTAAACAGTAGCTGCAAGGCCATCAGTATATAGCGCCCGATACTGGACAGGAACACTAACAGATTCGCCTGTTTCTGCGCATCCAGCAATTCATATCCCTGTATCGATACCGGTTTAATCTTCGTATCTTTCAGACGCAGGATACGCACTTTCAGTTTTCGGAACAGCCAGTTGGTCAGGCGGAACAGGAAATACTGCCCTACAATCACCAATACAAAATAAAGCACACGTTTGGCCATTCGCCAAAGTCCGTGTTCCGCTTTCATCTCGTGCAGTTTGGTGATGACATTCTGCTGCCTTTCTTTGGCCAGCGAGTCACGGGAAATGCCTTCCCATAAAGCATCCTGATCGGTAAGAGAAAGCAATACCTTACTGCCATACATCAAATCGGAGACAATATCCGAATGATCGATAGCCACAGAGTCGGGTTGCAAATTAAAGCGTTTTCCTATTTCTTCAATCGCCGCACCGGTCATTTGAGCACGTTGCTGGGGAGTATATCCGCCTCGTTTAGTGAAAAGGTAAAATAAAGTATCGCCGTCCGCCACTACCGGTACTCCTTTAGTGAACTGGCGTAAAGAGTCGATACGCTGTCTCTGCTGTGCATATTTTACGGAGTCGGCGGAAGCCATCTGGAGCTTCATCTGTTCCATTTCCATCCGCATATTCGCCTCATTGAGCCGGGCTTCTTCCAACGATTTCTGCATATTCGCCAGATGGATAGAGTCCGAATCCCGTTTCAGAGGAACATGTCCGTTCGTTATTGTATCTCCGGCAAATATCTTCTTGACAGCCTGTTCCAGCTGTGCTTGCGCACCGATTGCCAGGAAAGAAAGGAATAACACCAGTAATGACCGCTTCATTTTATTTATTTCCATACCTTATACTCCTTGATTATAATTAAGGTAAATCTAACTTTTCATTAAAAACAGGGCAAACATACGGATTGTTTTTGACATTACCATTTCCAATTTGATTATCTTTGCCACTAAAAGAGAAAAACTATGAATATATTATTACTCATCGGAGGATTAATCCTCATTCTTTTAGGAGCTAACGGGTTGACAGATGGTGCTGCTTCAGTAGCCAAACGTTTTCACATCCCTCCCATCGTGATCGGTCTTACCATCGTTGCATTCGGCACTTCCGCCCCTGAACTGACGGTCAGTGTATCTTCCGCCCTCAAAGGCAGTGCGGATATTGCCATAGGTAACGTAGTGGGAAGTAATATTTTCAACACATTGATGATTGTAGGCTGCACGGCATTATTCGCCCCGATTGTCATCACCCGCAATACACTTAGAAAAGAGATTCCGCTCTGCATACTTTCTTCCATTGTCCTGCTGATTTGTGCCAATGACGTCTTTCTGGATAAAGCTTCAGAAAATATCCTGAACAGAGTAGACGGCTTGTTGTTGCTTTGCTTCTTTGTCATTTTCATGGGCTACACTTTTGCCATCGCTTCCAAGCCGGCTACAATCGAACAACCAGCAGAACATCCGGTCATAGAAGAGGAAACAGAAATCAAATCACTGCCCTGGTGGAAATCCATTCTTTATATCATCGGAGGTTTGGCTGCACTTATTTATGGAGGTCAGTTGTTTGTCGACGGCGCTACGGGCATCGCCCGCAACCTGGGTGTCAGTGAATCGATTATCGGACTGACTCTGGTGGCAGGAGGTACTTCTCTTCCTGAACTGGCTACGTCTATCGTTGCCGCATTAAAGAAAAATCCGGAAATTGCCATCGGAAATGTGATTGGTAGTAACCTCTTCAATATATTCTTTGTACTGGGATGCAGCGCGAGCATCACGCCTCTCCACCTTAGCGGAATCACCAATTTCGACTTGTTTACATTAGTAGGTTCCGGTATTCTGCTTTGGTTATTCGGGTTGTTCTTTGCCAAAAGAACGATTACAAGAATTGAAGGAGGGATTATGATACTTTGTTATGTGGCATACACGGTGGTATTGATTTATAACACTTAAATAATATAACAAAAGACCTGATATTCTGCCTCATTCCAAGCAATCCTCCCCTCCTTAGACATAGAAACAGGAACAATACGAATATTTAAAGATTTCTTTCCCTTAGTATATCTGGCTGGAATTTCAAAATCATCTTCCAGCCAGCGTTTATAAGGATTGCTATCAGCTACATACCATAAACGTTCTATAACCTCTTCACCATCAACAAAAACACGTGCAGCTTGCCGGGCATCGTTTTGATCACTCAACCTACGCAAGCGCACTCCTTCATTTTGAGAAAGGATATTCACTCTGAAGCTACTACAGTTCTTGAACCGGACAACTTCTCCCATGCATAAAACACTGTCCTCTTTCCCTTCAAAGAAACTTTCCAGTTTTGTTTTCCGCACATTGCCCATAGCCTTATAAGAATGCTGTTTAATAGCATGCGGAGAACTCAAATTCAAACTATCGGTTTTCACCAACACACTTTTATCCTGACCATAATAAAAGATAGTACCCGAATGTTCCAAATACTGATTGTTATATTCTCCCGACTCTATTCCAAACTTTAACTCCGAATAGAAAGGATAACTATCACCAATACAAAAACGAGTCATAGACCAAGGATTATCCGGAAGACCGTCATATCCACCCATCGGATGTACTTCAGGTGGAGTCGGGAATCCCCAGCCATAACAAACATAACTTTCAGAACCGTCACTCTCAACTTGTGGTGTCCGTTTGCCGTCAACATATACACGAACATCCCCTTCGCAAGAAATGATATGTGAACGTTCGGCATGACATGTGATATGAGCGGCAACCATTTTTCCTCTTCCTTGAATAGCAGCTATGGGACTATCTGTTCCTGCCACATGTTTTCGTGTATAATATGGTGTATTACGAAAGTATCCGGTATTAGATGTAGGATAAACCGAGCGAGAAACTGCTATTTCTGAAAATCCCAAAGAAACAGGAACGCCACTACGATTTTCAATCATTATCTTCACATGCTTCCAATATGGCATTGGAAAATAATTATAGAACCAACCGTCCGTGTTATATCCGGACAGTAAATAGTTAGTATCATGAAAACCCAAAGAGTTACCTCCCAGACAAGCCAAAGGACAAGAAATGTCGGGTTGTTGATGAGCATCCCAAAACATATGAATCCACACATCCTGCAAGTGCTGCTTATTAATCTCTGGAAGATAAAATTTTAAAGAACCGATAGCTCCCTCTCCTTTTTCATCCAATAAAGTAATGCATTCACCAGCATTGACCTTTTGTTCCGACTTTCGATGATATGCCAATTGATCATCACACAAAAAACTGCTTCCCTGTTTCTTCCATAATTGTATCAAAGTATCATAATTCTCCTTCCCGGTAAATGTCTTGATTCCATTGTCCGTATAAGTGTGGTATACAACATGTCCCCAACCTCCTTCACCTTTTGTTCTGTCATAGCCTTCCAATTTTACATCTGTAGTCACACGACACCCCTTATTAAATGCCATCGGTACAAAGCTTCGTGCCACACGTATGGGGCCTCTTCCATTATCAAACGGACCAATATAGCTTTCAGCCAAAGGTTTTATAAAAGGAGCCTTCTCCCCAAATTCAGATAAACGCAGACTAAAACGAGGTGCTTCTTCTCCATCAAAATAAAAACGGAACAGAGGATCGCTTGAACTCATATAACGATGTTGCACAAGATTATAAATACATCCCGGACCCTCAACATCAAAGATGACCCATTCTCCACGCTGATCCTGATAAAGACTCCAATCCCAATCGGCATTCTTTCCTTTTTTATCAATACTACCTTCATAATGTACCGAAACTCCACGATCTAACAAAGGCAAAGAAGCAATATCCACCATCCGGGATATACCATAAGAAATACTATCCGGCTGCTTATCCGACCAGACCTCTGTTACTAACGGACTGATTGCAGACAATGATACAGTCCCAAATACAGCCCAACAAACTAAAAAAATACTTTTTTTCATAAGGTGATAATTATAAAATAAAACATCAATCTCTCTATAAAATTTAATTCATAAAAGTACGGCAACTTATAGAAGGATACAACCACTTTATTATCAAATTAATATACTATTCTGACCTATAAACATCTGTTATCATATTTATTTTCCTACTTAACCTTTTTGTATATATATAATTAAGGCAATATACTCTCTATTCAAATAATTAGTAAGAAAAGTATCATTATATGATAATAAAGCACTTTTTTACATATGTTTTTTGTGCTTACTTTGCAACGTCCATCTTATATGTTATATCTAATTTATTATGAAAATGAAAAAAGTCTTTTTATTCATCACTCTATTCTCCATGATATCATTATTCAGTTACAGCAAAGATCCTGTAAAACAATGGGGACAACTACAAGTAAAAGGTAATCAATTATGTAACCAGGCCGGAGAACCTATCGTATTAAGAGGAGTCAGTTATGGTTGGCATAATCTATGGCCCAGGTTTTACAATAAGCAATCTGTAAAATGGTTGAAAAAAGATTGGAAATGCACCGTTTTACGCGCAGCAATGGGAACAGTTATTGAAGATAATTACATTGAAAATCCGGAATTTGCTCTAAAATGCATGAATAAAGTAATTAAAGCAGCCATCAAAAATGATATTTATGTAATAATTGACTGGCACACTTATTACCCGCAGCAAAAAGAAGCGAAGGCATTTTTCTCAATGATGGCACAAAAATATGGGAAGTACCCTCATATTATTTATGAGATATACAATGAACCCATGGAAGACAGTTGGGAAAGTGTGAAAGAATATGCGACTGACATCATATCTGAAATACGTAAATATGATCCTGACAATATCATTCTCGTAGGCAACCCTCATTGGGATCAGGACTTACATCTGGTAGCAGAAAGCCCTTTAAAAGGATTTAATAATATAATGTATACTCTTCATTTTTATGCCGCCACCCACAAACAAGAGCTACGGGATAGAGCTGAAGCAGCATGGGAAAAAGGCATTCCTATCTTTGTTTCAGAATGTGCCGGTATGGAATGTACTGGCGATGGACCATTAGACATACCGGAATGGACCCGCTGGGTAGAATGGTTGGAAAGCAAAAAAATCAGCTGGGTCAACTGGTCCATTTCAGACAAGAACGAAACCTGCTCCATGATCCTCCCACGAGCTAATAAAAACGGAGGATGGGACGAGTCACTAATAAAACCTGCAGGCCTCCAAAGCCGTAAGTTTATCCGACAATACAACTCACATATTTATAAAAATAAAGAATGATAAAATAATATCAGCTTTAGGCAAAAAACGTCAATTATTTACATTCCCGATTCGTTAACTTTGCATCAATAAATAACAATACGAGATTTTATACTAAAGTTAATTTTAAATTTGATAAAAATGAAAAAGAATCTCTTTTCTTTTCCCCGCTCAAAAGTGCGGATGCTAAAAGAGTCAAAAAGAGTCTGGCTCTTCTTGATTATGTTCTGGATAGTAAATACAGCTGCCGTAGCAGCAGGTATTGAGATTAAGGGTACTGTAACAGACAGCAAAGGCGAACCTCTTCCCGGGGTTAATATTGTTGAACTAGGAGTTAAAAAAAACAATGGTACTATCACCGACTTGAGTGGTAAATATACTATAACAGTTGAAAGCCAGAAATCTGTTCTTCAGTACACTTTTATCGGCTATAAAACAACGGAAGTCACTGTAGGAAATCGCAAAACAATCAACGTTTCATTAAAAGATGATACTCAGTCTCTGGATGAAGTGGTAGTCATCGGTTATGGTACAATGAGGAAAAAAGATTTATCCGGAGCCGTTGCTTCTATCAAAAGTGATGATCTGATGATCGGTAATCCTACCAATATTTCCCAAGCTTTACAAGGTAAGTTAGCCGGTGTGCAGGTAAACCAGAGTGACGGCGCTCCCGGTTCAGGTGTAAGTATCACTATCCGTGGCGCAAACTCGTTCTCTACAAATTCACAGCCACTTTACATCGTTGACGGCATTCCGTTCGAAGTGGGAGATACTCCGAGCAGTAAAGCAAATGAAGGCAATAATTCCACCACCAATCCGCTTTCATTAATCAACCCTAACGACATCGAATCAATCGATATATTGAAGGATGCTTCTGCAACAGCTATTTATGGTTCCCGCGGAGCCAATGGTGTTGTATTGATCACCACTAAAAGAGGTCGTGCCGGAGACGCTAAGGTTGAGTTCTCTGCCAACTTCGGCCTTTCTAAAATAGCCAAAATGGTAAAAATGCTGGATGCTTACACCTACGCTAATTATGTAAATGAAGGTGTAATCAACGGAGCTGCTTATGACAATCTTCCCTATTCATACCTTCCTTATCGTGGAAAATGGAACTACCGTCGCGATGAGAACGACAAAATCGTTCCTAACTCCGGTAAATACTATGCTTCACCGGAAGATTATCTCAACCCTGGCTATCGTGAAGATGAATATGGCAATAAAGAGTGGGTAGAGGGTACAAACTGGATGGATGAAATCTTACAGGATGCATTAACACAGGAATACAACCTTAGTGTATCGGGAGGAAATGAGAAAAGCAATTATGCATTCTCCGGTAATTACACAGATCAATCGGGTATCATCAAGAATTCCGGTTATGAACGTTTTGCTGTTCGTGCCAACATCGGGAGCCACATCAAACCTTGGCTGAACACAGGATTGAATATCAACTTCACCCGTTCGTTGACTAAGTTTGCCAAATCAAACTCTTATGATTATAGTATTATCCGTTCTGCCATGCTCTATTTACCAACACTATATGTAGGAGACAAGACGGAGGATGATTCTTACGCATGGTTATCTGCAAATCCTCGCACATACGTTAATACGGCTAAGGACGAACTGAAATCAATCAATGTATTTACTTCCGCTTTTGCTGAAATCTCCATTCTCGATTGTTTGAAGTTCCGTCAGAATTTAGGTATCAGCTATTCGGTAAACGACCGTGCAAGTTACTATAATCGCGAAACGGGAGAAGGCAAAGCATCCAATGGGCGAGCCGGTAAGAGCGATAACTTCTGGCAGAATCTAACTGCAGAATCATTGATCACCTTTGATAAGACATTCAATAAGCTACACCATCTTAATGTAGTAGCAGGTTTTACTTACGAAAAATCAGACTGGGGTGGCAAAACAATGAATGCATCTAATTTCCCGACTGATATCACACAAGACTTCGATATGAGCCAGGCATTAAATATTGAAACTCCGGCCAGTTACCGAGGACAGGCAGTTCTTGTCTCTTTATTAGGACGTGCCAACTACACATTCAAAGACCGTTATATCTTCACAGCGTCATTCCGTCGCGATGGTTCAAGCCGTTTCGCTCCCGGAAACAAATTTGCCAACTTCGCTTCAGGAGCAGTAGCATGGACTCTATCCGAAGAAGAATTCATCAAGAATCTGAATATATTCAGCAATTTAAAGTTGCGCCTCAGCTACGGTCAAACAGGTAACCAGGCCATCAGCAGTTATCAAACTATGGCATCACTTGCACCTTCCAATTATCCTCTGGACGGAACATTGAGCAGTGGATTTGCCGGACAAACTTATAAAGGTCCCCTGAATGACAAACTCAAATGGGAAACAACCGACCAATACAATGTCGGACTCGACATGGGATTCTGGAACAACAGAATCAGCTTATCCGCCAACTATTACTACAAGAAAACCAAAGACCTGTTACAAAATGTATCTATACCTAATAGTACAGGATATACTACCATGTGGACGAATTTCGGCCATGTCAAAAACAAAGGACTTGAGCTAACCGGTAAAATCGTTGCATTGGATAAAAAAGACTGGACTTTAGAATTCGACGGTAACATCTCCTTTAATAAAAACGAAATTGGAGGTTTAACAGCAGATCAATATGCCAACCAATTATGGTATAGCGCCAAAGAAGTATTTTTGCAAAGAAACGGATTGCCTATCGGAACAATTTTCGGCTATATAGAAGACGGCTTCTACGATAATATAGCAGAAGTCCGTGCAGATCCGATATATGCCAAAGCTTCTGATGACGAAGCCCGCAGAATGATCGGTGAGATCAAATATCTGGATAAAAACAATGACGGAAAGATAACATCAGAAGACCGTGCTATCATCGGTGATACCAATCCGGACTTTATTTACGGTTTGAATGCCAACCTACGATGGAAAAACTTGTCTCTCGGACTATTCTTCCAAGGAACTCACGGTAATGATATTTTCAACGGTAACCTGACAAATATCGGAATGAGCAGTATTGCCAATATCACCCAAGATGCTTATGACTCCCGCTGGACACCGGAAAACGCAGCTGGCGCCAAATGGCCCCGCGTCACTACTGCCATGACTCGTGACATGAAACTCTCTGACCGTTATGTAGAAGACGGCTCTTACTTCAGACTAAAAACGATCAACTTAAACTATAATTTCGGTTCAGTCATAAAAGGTATCAGCAACCTGTCTGTTTTCGGAACAGTAACAAACGTATTCACGATTACAGGTTATAGCTGGTTTGATCCGGATGTAAACGCCTTTGGTTCTGACGCTTCCAGAAGAGGAGTCGATATCTTCTCATACCCGAGCAGCAGAACATATTCAATAGGTTTTAAATTAACGTTATAATCTCAAGAAATGATGAAAAAGAAAAATATATTCATATATCTGATGGCATCCACTCTCCTATTATCCGGAGCAGTAATGACATCATGCGAAAGTATGATCGAAGAAAAGCCTTTCGACTTCATTGTACCTGAAGATGTTGAGGATTCCGATAATGGTGCCGACATGTGGGTAACCGGAGTCTATAATACATTGCACGAAGCCATGTTCAGATATGGTAGTTTTCCACGTCCGCTGGATTATGACTGTGACTATATCTCCGGCGCTGTATGGCAGTTCAGCCAGTTCGGAAGCGGAAACTTCCAGGGAGGTGACGGACAGGCCGATGTACTTTGGACCGGAATGTACTCTTTGATTAACCGGGCCAATATAGCGGTCTCTGAAATCAATAAGATGCAAAATGTATCAGAAGCATTTAAAAAGAATGCATTAGGAGAATGCTATTTTCTTAAAGCATGGGCATATTTCTATCTGGTACGCGCTTATGGAGCTATCCCTATTTATTCTGTCAGTGTAAACGAATCCGGACAATACACCAACAATCCGCGTATTCCGATTGCACAAGTATACACGGAAACAATCATACCTTTGCTTAAAGACGCTAAAGATATGATTTATAAAAACACAGATAATGGTTTTAAACCCGGAAGGGTCTGTGCTGCAACTGCAGCAGGTTTGTTAGCCAAAGTATATGCAACTATCGGCTCTGCTTCTATGGCTACCGGAGAACAAATAACAGTAAAAACCGGTGCACCGTTTGTCATGCAGAATGTAAATGGTACTATGACTAAAGTGTACACAGAACCTGTCCCAACCACATTCTCTAAAGATCAGGTTGCCGGATATGAAAGTTTCTCTTCCGGAGAATACTATAGACTGGCTTATGAAATTGCTGAAGATGTAATAGGAGGAGAATACGGAACGCACCAACTTGAAAACTATGATTTGATCTGGTCTCCTTCCGGTAAGACTTGCAGCGAGCATTTATTCAGCTTGCAAACTAAATCCGGAGACGAACTATATGGTACATTATTCAGCTCTCACTACTGTGGCAGACTCAATGCAGCAGGCAACATAGACAACAGCTTGACAGTAGGATGCAGAAAACACTGGTATCTATTATTTGAAGAAAAAGACTACCGTGTAGACAAAGGAGTGTTACATTGCTGGATACGCCAGAACTCCGATACCAGCTGGGGAGGCGGCTCATATTATCCGAATTTCGGAAAATGGCAACGTATGGTTGAAGCTAAAGAACCTCCATTCGATAATCCTAAAGTAACTTCCGGATGGAGATGTGACGAGGGAGGATCAGAACAGTTCTTTGCTTTCACGACTAAATACTCGCAACAGATAGCTGATCAGACACAGCCCCGTACGGATGCTAATTACCCATTCCTCCGTTATGCCGATGTTGTTTTAATCTTTGCAGAAGCAGCCAATGAATTAAACGGTCCGACAAAAGAATCAGTAGATGCTTTGAACGATGTCCGCACACGCAGTAACGCAACAGGCAAAGAATTAGCAAATTTCACCGACAAAGCCAGCCTGCGTTCCGCTATCCTTGAAGAACGTGCAATGGAATTAGCCTTAGAAGGTGATCGTCGTTGGGATTTAATACGCTGGGGAATTTATTTGCAAGCCATGAATGCTTTAGGCGGAATGGATGAGGCAAACAACGTAAAACAACGTTCCAGCAAGCATTTACTGTTCCCGATTCCGACTCTCGAAATCCTGACCAACCAAGGAATTAATGAAAATAATCCAGGATGGGATTAATCACTTATAACCATGTAAAAAAACAGATTATGAAGAAAATAAAATATTTTGCAATAATCGCAGCATCCATATTCGCTTTAACATCCTGTACGGATATTGTTGAAGTGGACGATCTGAAGGCCAAAGAAAACAAACCGTCAACAGGTGCTCCAACCGTAGACAAAGTCGTTTTGGCAACAGATGCCGAATTTCCTATTGACGGGGCAAATTTCGAACAAGTAGTACGAATTGAAGGAACAAATCTCGGAGACATCACTTCACTGAAATTCAATGACATTGAAGTGGATAACAAGGAGATCTATTCTACCTACGATATGCTTCTTGCACCTATTCCCCGTGCACTTCCTAAAGAAGTGTCAAACACGATTTATATCACAACCAAACATGGAGAACTTAGTATTCCTTTTGTTGTTTCCATCCCTGATTTAACCATCAACGGACTCAAGAATGAATTCACCCAACCGGGAGATACGACAGTTATTACAGGCGACAATTTCGACCTTTACGGCATTACCATCGAAGAAGCGATTGTCAATCTGGGTAACCTACCGGTTAATGTAATCGATGCAACCCGTACAGAACTGACAATAGAAATCCCGGCAAATGCCACTCCCAAATCAACCCTTACCATAAAAGGAGCAAACATGGATGAAGCATACAAACTCACATACATGGATCCGGGAGTATCTCAGCTTTTCGACTTCAACAATTGGCCGGGAGCCGGTGCTTTTACGCATTCCAGTCAATTCCCTGATGCCCCGAAAGATTTCCTATGCGACGGCACATTAGAAGGACAACCGGAACCATTAGTAGAAGGAGGAAAATATATCCGCTTCAATAATTCCGTGAAAGCTTGGGGATGGATGGTTATGTGGGCCGGATATATCACCGTACCGGCAGAAGTAGCCGCAGATCCTTCCTCTTACGATTTAAGATTTGAGATTTGTACTGGAGCTAAATTCCCGATTTCAACCCAAGCACGTATCATTTTAGGAGATTATGGATGGTATCCTTCCAAAGGCGGACTTCCAGTCAACACCTATGGCGGATGGCAAACAGTACGAATCAGTGCCGATACGGAAGCATTATTACCTAACCCTATCGATCCTAGTACCAATACTGCTTTCAAAATCATATTTTCACCCGAATCTGCTCAAGATTTCGACTTAAGTATGTGTAATTTCAGATTTGTTCATAAGTAAAAATAAAAAGGGAACGCCTTTGTTTCAGCGTTCCCTCACCAACAAAAATGATTCGATTTATGCTAAAAGATTTATTTTCATTAGTTACAATTGTAGCACTTCTATTTTCATCCTGTTCTAAATCAGAAGAAGAAGAAAATGGTGATGACCCCCAACCCACCAAACAGACGGCTTATTTCGGAGTGAATCTGTCAGGAGCTGAATTTGGAAATGTATATCCGGGGGTAGATGGTACACACTATGGTTATCCAACAGAAAAAGACCTGGACTATTTCAAAGCCAAAGGCCTCTATCTGGTACGTCTTCCATTCCGTTGGGAACGCATACAACCCACAATGAATGGAGAACTAAATGCAACAGAGTTGGCAAAAATGAAAAAATTCGTCAAAGCTGCTGAAGATAGAAACATGCAGATACTCTTGGATATGCATAACTTTGGAAGATATTGCGTATATTGCGACGGACAAAGTTCGCAAAACAATCAGTATGCAATCATTGGTAATGCACGGTGCACTGTTGATAATTTCTGCGACGTATGGAAAAAACTGGCAAAAGAGTTTAAGGATTACAAGAATATCTGGGGATATGATATAATGAATGAACCTTATGAGATGCTCGCATCAACTCCATGGGTGAACATAGCCCAAGCCTGCATTAACGCTATCCGTACAGTAGATACTAAAACAACCATCATTGTCAGTGGAGATGAATTCAGCTCCGCCAGACGATGGAAGGAATGTAGCGACAACCTGAAAACTCTGACAGACCCAAGTAACAACCTGATATTCCAGGCTCATATCTATTTCGATTCGGATTCTTCCGGAAACTATGATAAAGGATATGATGAAGATGGAGCAACCATTCAAACAGGAGTAGCACGTTTGAAACCTTTCGTTGACTGGTTGAAAGAAAACAACAAACGCGGATTTGTCGGAGAATATGGGGTACCTGATACCGATGGCCGATGGTTAGATATTCTTGACTCAGCCCTCAAATATCTACAAGAAAATGGAGTGAACGGAACTTATTGGTCCGCCGGTCCGCGATGGGGCGATTATCCCTTATCTGTCCAACCGACCAACAATTACACTCAGGATCGTCCGCAACTGAATACGCTCCTGAAATATAAAAGTACGCAACAATAACCAGATTTAAATACTGTCCATGAGAACCCGATTCATCACTATCATCACTTTACTTCTATCTACACCAATGGTTATCGCACAGAAATCCATGGATGAGATAGACAGGAAAAGCTTTGCAGCAAAGCCTTCTCCCATAGAGGTAAAAGGTACACAGATGACCGAAACAGGTAATATTCCTCCAATTGGAAATATACCTTCGGAGTTCTCTTTGGACGGAATCTGGCAACTGGCGGAAGGAGGAACAGAAAAAGAACGCCTGCATACCTCCTGGACAGATCAAATACCTGCCCGTGTACCGGGAAGTATTCATACCGCACTAGTAGAAAATAAAATCATACCCGATCCATACATCGGTCAAAATGATTCTATAGCGGAAAAACAATCTTATAAAACATGGTGGATGAAGCGGGAGTTCGAACTAAACTCCCCTTTATCTCACAGCATACTATCTTTTGGCGGAATTGCCAATAAATGTACTGTATGGCTCAACGGAAAGCTCCTAGGAACACACGAAGGAATGTTCGGAGGACCTGATTTCTCAATAGGTAAATATTTAAAGAACAAAAATACGCTCATAGTAAAACTTGAAGCCATTCCTCAAATGTTTTTAGGGAACTGGCCGCCCAACGCAAATGAAAGTTGGAAATATACAGTCGTGTTCAATTGCGTTTACGGATGGCATTATGCACAAATTCCGTCATTGGGAATCTGGCGAAGTGTCCAACTAAAAGAACAAGCCGCCGTAGATATAGACTCACCTTTCGTCGCCACTCGTTCACTCGATGGTCAAATGCGTCTGACGTTTGATTTACACGAACAATCATCTCCATTAAAAGGAGTATTATATGCTGAAGTATCTCCCAAAAACTTCAAAGGAATAAAACAATATTATCGTTTTGACATTAACAGCCGACGTAAACAAGAAACCTTGTCTTTGGACTTTCAAATCAAGGATCCACACCTTTGGTGGCCTAATGACAGAGGAGAACAAGCTCTATATGATCTTAATCTCCGTTTCATTCCACAAAAAGGAAAAACAGCTCATGTAAAAACATCATTCGGCATCCGGACGATTGAGATGAGGCCATTAACCGATGGTGCTAAAGAAGATTATTATAACTGGACATTTGTCATCAACGGGAAACCGATGTTTATAAAAGGAACAGGTTGGTGTACCATGGATGCATTAATGGACTTTTCAAGAAATAAATATGAGCATTTACTTCAGATAGCCAAAAGCCAGCACATACAAATGCTAAGAGCTTGGGGAGGAGGAATGCCCGAGACGGATGACTTCTACGAATTATGCGACAGATACGGAATACTGGTTATGCAAGAATGGCCAACAGCCTGGAATAGCCATAACACGCAGCCGTACTCTCTTTTAAAAGAGACGGTAGAAAGAAATACCAAACGACTCAGAAACCACCCTTCTCTTGTGATGTGGGGAGCAGGAAATGAATCGGACAAGCCATTCGGCCCTGCCATTGACATGATGGGACGACTAAGCATCGAACTCGACGGAACTCGTCCTTTCCATCGCGGGGAAGCTTGGGGAGGCAGCCAACACAATTATAACTGCTGGTGGGATAATGCCCACCTTAATCATAATTTGAATATGACCGCTCCTTTTTGGGGAGAATTTGGGATAGCATCATTGCCTCACATTGAGACAGTACACAAATATTTAGATGGGGAAAAAGAGGTGTGGCCTCCCCGAAGGAGCGGTAACTTCACGCACCACACTCCTATCTTCGGAACAATGGGAGAAATGGGAAAGCTGGTTCAATACTCCGGTTATTTTATGCCGAAAGATTCGCTGGCTTCTTTCATTCTCGGATCACAATTAGCACAAGTAGTGGGAGTGAGACATACACTAGAACGGGCACGTACATTATGGCCTCATACTACGGGAGCACTTTATTATAAGATGAACGACAATTATCCCGGCGTCTCGTGGTCGTGCGTAGATTATTACGGCATCATTAAACCCATTCATTATTTTGTGCAAAAATCTTTTGCTCCGCTAGCGGCAGTTATGTTATTTGACCGTAGCAATCTCTCCAGCCAGGAAGTCAGTCTTCCTGTTTATCTGCTCGATGATTGCCAAGAACTGGACAAAAAACCTTATCAAGTGAAGGTATCTATATACAATGATCAACTAGACACTGTCGCCAACCATACGTTTAATGGCACCGGAGATGAGAATGTTGTAAAAAAACTAGGAGAAATCTATTTAAACAGAGAGCAAACCAAATCTACCATGTTGTTCTTTGTATTGGATATAGTGAAAAATAACCGGAGTATCTACCGGAATTACTACTTCACCAATTATGAAGTGCGCCCGGGCTCCATCTTATCAATGCCCCAGACAACCATAAAGACGGAACGTAGGGGCAATGCAGTGATTCTGACAAATACAGGAAAATATCCTGCCATCGGAGTACACATAGAAGTACCGGAGAAAATGGATCAACTCATCGTTTCAGAGAACTATATATGGCTTAATCCACAGGAATCAAAAAAACTAAAAATAAACTTGGAATCTCCAGTGATTGTAAAAGGCTGGAACCTCCAATAACCCTATTAAACAGAACATTATGAAAAAAGTTTTTATTTCGGCTTTTCTACTACTAAGCTTACTTACTCTAAATGGATGTAAAAGCAATCAACCTCCAGTAAAAGAGACAGGTGAACCTTACGGTGTCAACCTCGCATGTGCCGACTTCGGTTCATCTTTTCCCGGAGAATATAATAAAGACTATACTTATCCGACAGATCAGGACCTCGAATATTGGCACAAAAAAGGTCTGAAACTTATCAGGTTGCCATTTAAATGGGAACGGTTGCAACTGGATCTGAAAGGCCCGCTGAACCAACATGACCTCAATAAAATGAAAGAACTGGTCAGAGCTGCAGAAAAGCGGGATATGGTCGTACTTCTTGATTTGCATAATTATTGTCGCCGTTACATGAATAACGAACACACCCTTATCGGAAGTAACGGATTAACAATAGAAGATCTGGCCTCTTTCTGGCAAGCTATCGCTAAAGAATTCTCGACTTTCAAAAATATATACGGCTACGGGCTGATGAATGAACCACACGATCTGGCTCCCGGAACTAATTGGTTCGACATGGCGCAAGCATCCATCAATGCCATTCGACAGGTCGATACCAACACCCTTATCATGGTAGGCGGCAATGACTGGTCATCGGCAGAACGCTGGATTGAGCAAAGCGATACACTCAAATTCTTAAAAGACCCTGCTAATAATCTCGCTTTTGAAGCGCATGTATATTTTGACAAAGATGCATCCGGTACTTATAAATATTCCTATGAAGAAGAGGGATGTTATCCGGAAAAAGGTATCGACCGGGTAAAACCTTTTGTCGAATGGATCAAACAAAATAATTTCCATGGCTTTATCGGAGAATATGGAATTCCCGACAATGATCCCCGTTGGAATGAAACTCTTGATTTGTTCCTGCACTATTTACAAGAGAGCGGAATCAACGGCACCTATTGGGCAGCAGGTCCGTGGTGGGATACCTATTTCATGGCAATCACCCCTAAAGAGGGAAAAGACAGGCCGCAAATGCCCATAGTTGAGAAATATACGCATACTTTAAAGAAATAGAATCATGCTCAAACGACTCTCCATCTGCTACGTTTTATTCATTCTTTGTACAACCTGTGTTTCTGCTCAAGAAGACCGGTGGACAGGAAGTGCCACGAATCTATCAAAAGGCAACTTACGGGTAAATTCGTCCGGTCGCTACCTGGAATACACGGATGGAACTCCTTTTCTTTATCTGGGAGATACAGCTTGGGAACTCATCAGCCGTTTAAACGACAAAGAGACAGAACGATATCTGGAGAATCGCAGAGAAAAGGGATTTACCGTCATACAAACTGTAATTCTGGATGAATTAGACGGCATTAACACCTCCTCCAACGGAGTCCCCCAATTAATCGACGGTAATATCGACCAACCTTCCCCCGAGTATTTCGCCCGTGTAGACAAAGTAATTTCTCTGGCTGCGGCCAAAGGTTTATATATAGCATTGCTACCAACCTGGGGCGATAAAGTAGACAAACAATGGGGAAAAGGACCGGAAATCTTCACCCCGGAGAATGCGTATAGATACGGCAAGTGGTTAGGAGAACGCTATATGAATATGCCCAACCTGATATGGGTAATAGGAGGTGACCGGAGTGGAGGCGGAAAAAACCTATCCATCTGGAACGCATTGGCAACCGGCATTAAAAGTATAGACCAAAATCATTTGATGACCTATCATCCGCAGGGTGAACACTCATCCTCATACTGGTTTCACGACGCTCCATGGTTGGACTTCAATATGTGTCAGTCCGGACATGCTCAACAGGATTTCGCCATCTATCAACGCATACTTCTACCCGACTTAAATAGGAAGCCACACAAACCATGTATGGATGGAGAACCCCGATATGAGAATATTCCGATCAATTTTAAAAAAGAGAACGGAAGATTCGGAGAGGATGACGTCCGCCATACACTCTACCAAAGCATGTTCAGTGGAGCCTGTGGCTATACATATGGTTGTAATGATATATGGCAAATGTTCGACACCGGACGCGAATCTAAATGTGATGCCGATACTCCATGGCATCAGGCTATGGACAAACAAGGAGCATGGGATTTAATTCACTTTCGCAGATTATGGGAGAAATTTGATTTTACTCAAGGGAAGAGCCAACAAAGCATTTTTGGCAATGCCTCTTTAGAAAAGACAAACTACCCCGTAGCCTTCGGCAACAAAGACTATATACTGGTATATCTTCCGCAAGGTGGGAAAAGAACCATCTATCTGCCTCCCATGAGTAGTCCCAAACAGACTTTAAAATGGATGAATCCCCGTAACGGACAAACCACATTCTACCAGTATACGACAACAGATACGATTTCCATATCCTCGCCTACAGAAGGAAAAGGAAATGACTGGGTTCTAATAATCGAATAACCAACTGATAAAAAATAACTATAGAATATGAAAAGTAACAGATTAGAAGAGCTGACACAGCACTATGAAGCTCTTATCACCCGGAAAAATGAGATATGCAATAACAATAACGGTATATACAGACGTTATCACTACCCTGTGTTAACAGCAGAACATGCACCATTAATCTGGAAGTATGATTTTGATGAGAAACAGAATCCATTCATGGAAGAGCGGATTGGCATCAACGCGGTAATGAATACAGGAGCAATCAAAATCAATCATAAATATTACCTTGTGGCACGTGTCGAGGGAGCAGACCGAAAGTCATTCTTCGCAGTAGCGGAAAGCGACAGCCCGGTAGACGGGTTCCGCTTTTGGGATTATCCGATAGAAATGCCGGAAACAGATGTTCCCGACACCAATATGTACGACATGCGCCTGACCGCACATGAAGACGGATGGATCTACGGCATTTTCTGTGCGGAACGTAAAGATACAAACGCTCCGGCAGGTGATTTATCGTCAGCAGTGGCCGTAGCAGGTATTGCACGAACAAAGGACCTGAAAACATGGCAACGTTTACCGGACCTGAAATCTCCAAGCCAGCAACGAAACGTTGTGCTTCATCCGGAATTCGTTAACGGGAAATACGCTTTATATACCCGCCCCCAAGATGGCTTTATCGACGCTGGTAATGGAGGAGGCATTGGCTGGGCACTCATAGACGACATCTGTCATGCCGAAATAAAAGAAGAAAAGATCATCAATAAACGGTTTTATCATACGATCAAGGAGGTAAAAAACGGAGAAGGGCCACACCCCATAAAAACCCCACAAGGATGGTTACATTTGGCACATGGAGTAAGAGGATGCGCAGCCGGACTACGCTATGTATTATACCTATATATGACTTCCTTAGAAGATCCGACACAGATTATAGCCGAACCTGCAGGTTATTTCATGGCTCCCATAGGAGAAGAAAGAATCGGTGATGTATCGAATGTATTATTCTCAAATGGATGGATTGAAGATGACAACGGAAAAGTTTATATCTATTATGCGTCTTCCGACACCCGTCTTCATGTAGCCGAATCAACAGTAAGTCAGCTTGTAGATTATTGTCTGCACACGCCGGCAGACGGTTTTCGTTCCATAGAATCCGTGAAACAGATCATTACTATGGTAAATCATAATAAGCAATACCTGAAACAATAAACGCACCACCATGGAAAACATAAAACTAAAAGAAAAAATCGGGTATGGATTAGGAGATGCAGCTTCTTCCATGTTCTGGAAGTTATTCACCATGTATCTATTATTCTTCTATACAGACGTGGTAGGTATCTCCTCGGCCGTTGTAGGAACAATGTTTCTCATCACGCGTATCTGGGATACTTTCCTTGACCCGTTTGTCGGAATATTAGGTGACCGGACCAGTTCCCGATGGGGAAAATTCCGTCCTTACCTATTATGGGTGGCAATACCATTCGGTATCTGTGGCATACTAACCTTCTCTTCTTTCGGAGATAACATGACCACCAAAATAATATTTGCCTACGCCACATACACTCTTATGATGATGGTATATTCCTTAATCAATGTGCCATACGCATCTCTATTAGGAGTAATGTCTGCCAATCCTCAAGTACGCACAGAGTTTTCCTCTTACCGTATGACATTTGCGTTTGGGGGAAGTATTCTGGTATTATTCCTCATTGAGCCGCTGGTCGATATATTCAGTAAGATGAAGATAACAGAGAGCCTACCCGACATTGCTTTCGGCTGGCAGATGGCCGCAGTCGTATTCGCCATTATGGCCAGCGGCATGTTCCTGTTAACGTTTCTATGGACCAAAGAAAGAGTGCAGCCTATAAAGGAAGAAAAAGGATCACTCAAAGAAGACCTGAAAGATTTAGGTAAAAACAAACCTTGGTGGATACTTTTATGCGCAGGAATCATGGCATTAGTTTTCAATTCTCTCCGTGACGGTTCCGCTGTATTCTATTTTAAATATTATGTAGATGGTTCCGACACATTCTCCTTCTCATTCATGAACAGTGCCATCACACTTATTACTATTTACCTAGTATTAGGACAAGCAGCCAATATTCTCGGAATCATGTTCGTACCATCCCTCACCAAGAGAATCGGTAAAAAGAAAACGTACTTCATGGCTATGGTTTGCGCCACCATTTTAAGTGTGTTATTCTACTTTCTTCCCAAAGATTTTATTTGGGGAATTTTATGCTTACAGATCTTAATAAGTATCTGTGCCGGTATTATCTCCCCCTTGTTATGGTCTATGTATGCAGATATATCGGACTACTCCGAATGGAAAACCGGAAGACGGGCAACCGGTCTGATATTTTCTTCTTCATCCATGTCTCAAAAGTTCGGATGGACTATCGGAGGTGCTTTGACCGGATGGTTACTGGCTTATTTCGGTTTCAAAGCAAACGTGATTCAATCTGATTTTGCCCAAACCGGCATTTGTATGATGATGAGTATTTTCCCGGCCATTGCTACCATGCTATCAGCATTCTTCATTTCACGTTATCCGCTAAATGAAAAAAGATTATATGAGATATCAACGGAACTCGAAGAAAGAAGAAAAAAATAAATTCATCACTAATCAACGAATCAATATGGCTCATATTCCAATTCGATCCTATTTGTATTTACTACTTGGTACAGCCCTATTCTCATGTACGCCTCAAGAGCTAAAAACGCCATTTGAATTAAAATGTGAGAATATACCCGTTCCTATAGGAGTGGATACTCAAACTCCCAGACTTTCCTGGAAACTTCCGCTGCTAGAGGAAGATAGTATTAACAAAGTTGAAATATGGCTATCAACAGACAGTGCCCAATTATCAGATTGTCAATCCGTTTATTGGAACAAATCCATCATAGGAGCTCCTATAAGAGCCTCCTATGATGGACAACCATTAGATTCATATACGACTTATTATTGGAAAATAGGCTATCAAACCTCCTCCAAACAGAAAACTACATTTTCCCCCATATCCTCCTTCACAACAGGCTGTTTATCAACCAATGACTGGAAAGGGAAATGGATTACTGACGAACATGACATCACATACCGCCCGGCACCCTATTATAGAAAGAGTTTCCAATTAAACAAAACAGTCGAACAGGCCTTACTTACTATTGCATCGGCAGGCCTGCATGAACTTTCTATCAACGGAAAACGGACAGGAAATCATTTCCTAGACCCTATGTATACACATTTCGACAAACGCATATTATCAGTCACTCATGATGTTACATCATCACTGTCTATGGGTGAGAACGTTATGGGAGTACAGCTAGGGAACGGATGGTATAATCATCAATCCACAGCAGTATGGTTTTTCGACAAGGCTTCATGGAGAAACCGTCCTAAATTCACTGCACAACTGCATCTGCGTTACACAGACGGCACAACAGAATATCTGGGTACTGACTCAACCTGGCAAACAACTGACAGCCCAATTATTTTCAACAGCATCTATACAGCCGAACATTATGATGCACAAAAAGAATTAACAGGTTGGGACTCACCCGGATTCAATGCTACCGAATGGCATCATGCACAAGAAACCGAATCACCTACGGAAACAATCAAATCACAAGTTATGCATCCGATTCGTGAAACAGCCCGCTATACAGCAACTCAATGTAAAAAAATAAATGACAGCTGCTACGTCTACCATTTCCCCAAAAACATTGCAGGTGTCACCGAACTAAATGTGAAAGGGAAAAAAGGAACAATATTGCGCCTGAAACATGGAGAACTTTTAGACAAAAACGGCAGGGTAAACATGGCAAATATAGATTATCACTACCGGCCGACAGACGACAGCGATCCTTTTCAGACAGACATCGTCATCCTTAGCGGAAAAGAAGACAGCTTCATGCCCAAGTTCAACTACAAAGGTTTTCAGTTTGTAGAAATCTCGTCATCCGCTCCCATCGAACTATCCGGTGAGAATCTCATTGCTGTCGAAATGCACAGTGATGTTCCGGCAATCGGCTACTGGTCTTCATCATCCGACCTGCTAAATAAAATATGGGAAGCTACCAACAGTTCCTACTTAGCCAACCTGTTCGGTTATCCGACCGACTGCCCTCAACGGGAAAAGAATGGTTGGACGGGAGATGCGCATATCACCATTGAAACAGGATTATACAATTTCGACGGCATCTCCGTATATGAAAAATGGATGAACGATTTCTGCGATGAGCAAAAAGACAACGGAGTGCTCCCGTGTATCATTCCAACTTCTGTATGGGGATATGACTGGGCCAACGGGGTTGACTGGACAAGTGCCGTCGCCATTATCCCTTGGGAGATTTATCGCTTCTACGGAGACACCACACTACTCCGCCGTATGTATGAACCAATCAAGAAATATGTTTCGTATATAGAATCCATATCACCAGAATATCTTACAGATTGGGGATTGGGAGATTGGGTGCCTGTACGCTCAAAAAGCAATATCACCCTGACCTCTTCGATCTATTACTATACGGATGTCCATATTTTGGCAAAAGCAGCACTACTTTTCGGATATCCAGAAGATGCATCCTATTATAACACATTAGCCCAGAACATAAAGAATGCCATCAACACTCGTTTTCTCAATCCGGAAACTGGAATATACGCAGAAGGAACACAAACCGAACTGGCCATGCCGCTATATTGGGGGATCGTTCCGGAAAAAGATAAAAAGAAGGTAGCTGCCAGACTTCATCAGCTAGTGGAAAAAGACAATTATCATCTGGATGTCGGTTTATTGGGCAGTAAGGCACTACTCTCCGCCCTGTCAGATAACGGATATGCAGAAACTGCTTACAAAGTCGCATCACAAGACACCTATCCTTCCTGGGGGTACTGGATCAAACAGGGTGCTACAACTCTACACGAAAACTGGCGGACAGATGTCGTTATCGACAACTCATATAACCATATTATGTTCGGAGAAATAGGAGCATGGCTATACAAAGGACTGGGAGGGATTCAAATCGATGAAAAGCATCCCGGATTCAGACATATCCTGCTAAAACCTTTCTTTCCGGCAGATATGAATGAACTTACCATACGCTATAATACTCCTTATGGGTGGTTAAATATCAACTGGATTCGTCAAACTAATGACTGTATCCGTTATACAATCGATATCCCAGCAGGAACTTCTGCAACATTTGTTCCTTTTACAATGCAGGAATCCCAAAAATCGATAACTTTACAGGCCGGAAAACATTCACTTGAACTTGATTTCACACAACTATTAATCAATCAGCAATAATTATGTACAAAAGAATCATCTTATTTACATTCATTTGCCTGCTTGCTTTAGCAGGAGTAGCTCAAAATAAAGATACTTATACCATTTTATTATCCGGAGCATCTTTTGCCGAACCTAACAATAAGTGGTTTGAAATGGGATGTCGTGCCCTTCACGCCATTCCTATCAATCGTGCCATAAGTGCAGAATCCATAGCCCACACAGCCAATAAAATGCTGGACGGCACCCTCTATACTCCGGAAGAGTTTGACGACATTGATGTCTTCGTCCTAATGCAAGTACATGAAAAAGACGTATATAACGAAGCAAACTTAAAAGAGAACTACAAAGATTATAAAACTCCTTTTGACGCTTCCGACTATGCCGTTTGCTACGATTATGTCATCAAGCGTTACATATCAGACTGCTATAACCAGAAATACAATCCCAAATCCAAATACTACAATACTCCTTACGGAAAACCGGCCTCCATTGTCTTATGTACTCATTGGCATGACAGCCGTCCGATATTCAACACTTCGGTCCGGAAACTGGCAGAGAAATGGGGATTTCCGGTAGTGGAGTTCGACAAATACATCGGATTTTCCAAAAACCGGAAACATCCGGTTACAGGCAAACAATATAGCCTAATCTACACAGGAGACTCACAAACAACTCACGGAGAAGTATTCGGATGGCATCCACCTCACGGAGAGCACTCATTCATCCAGCAACGCATGGCTGCCATTTTTGCAGATACACTCCGCAAAATACTGCTCCCAAAAGAATACATTAATGAATAATCATTAAATACCCGTATGATGAAAAGATTTTTATTATTTACATATTGTTTGCTATTTGCTGTATCACAGATGATTGCACAGCTTTCCATGCCTTCTTTCTTTTCAGATCACATGGTACTGCAACGTGAGAAACCAATTCGTATATGGGGAACGGCCAATTCCGGCGAGAAAATCAGTGTAACATTAGGAGATATCAAGAAGAGTATCCGGGCAGATAAAAACGGAAAATGGTTGGTCAGCCTACCTCCCATGCAAGCAGGCGGACCATATACGCTGACTGTAAAGAGCCCAGAACAATCCTTATCCTTTTCTGATATCCTAATCGGTGAAGTATGGATTTGCAGCGGACAGTCGAATATGGAGTTTCGCTTACGTAGCGCTAACCATGCCGTCGAAGAAATTGCAGCAGCCAATTATCCTCAAATCCGTTCTTTCAATGTCATACAAGAAATGAGACATACTCCCAAAAACAACTTGAAAGGCAAATGGGAAGTATGTTCCCCCACATCCGCTTCTGACTTTTCGGCTGTCGGTTATTTCTTTGCACGTGAATTATACCAGAAACTCAATATTCCTATCGGATTCATTAACTCGTCGTGGGGTGGCACGGATATTGAGACTTGGATTAGCATGGAAGTTATGGATCATTTCCCAAAATATGAGAAGTCATTGTCCCGTATGCGTTCTCCAGAATTTGAAGAATATATCAAACGCAGTGACAAAGTTAAAACAGAGTTTGAACAAGCCATCCTTAATGAGCCGGGAGAAACTGAAAAATGGTATTCAGAAGATACTTCTACAGAAAACTGGAAGAAGCATGCCGTCCCATCTTTATGGTCTAATGAAGAATTATCTGCCATAGACGGTGTTGTATGGTTTACTTATCAGTTCTCCATACCGGCCAACTGCCTGAACCAGGATGCGGAATTAAGTCTTGGCACCATTGACGATGATGACATTACATGGGTTAACGGACATGAAGTTGGACGTACAGTAGGTTATGATTTGAAACGTCTATACAAAATACCTGCAAAGATATTAAAAGAGCAAAATACCATCACTATCAAAATATCCGACTATCGCGGAGGAGGCGGGCTGTATGGTACTAAAGATGAAGTATACTTGAAAATCAACAACCGGATTTTCCCTTTATGTGATGACTGGAAATACAAAGTAGCCGTATCAAACGCCCAATATGATTACGTAGAATATGGTCCCAACTCTTTTCCCTCTTTACTCTTCAACGCAATGATCAATCCGCTGATCGGCTTGGGTATGAGAGGAGTGATCTGGTATCAGGGAGAAAACAATGCCGGTCGTGCCAATGAATATATCGATCTATTCCCTGCTTTAATCAAAGACTGGAGAAACAGATGGGATTGCGAATTCCCATTCTATTGGGTTCAGCTGGCAAACTTTATGGCTCCTGCCAGACAGCCTTCCGAAAGCCATTGGGCAAATCTAAGAGATGCACAGTCAAAGACACTGGCCTTGCCATATACAGGACAAGCTGTCATTATAGATATCGGTGAGGAAAAGGATATACATCCCCGCAATAAGCAGGATGTAGGTAAACGGCTTGCTTTACATGCACTTCGCAATGACTATGGATATGACTCCATCGTCTGTACAGGTCCGGTATTCAAGTCAGTAAAAAGAATCGGGAATACGCTGGAAGTTACTTTTGACTCTTGTGCCGGAGAACTAATAGCCCGTAATAAATACGGTTACTTATCAGGATTCGCCATTGCCGGCACAGATGGTAAATACCAATGGGCACAAGCTAAAATAGAAAATAATAAAGTAATAGTATGGAATACGGAAATACAACAACCGGTTTCCGTACGATATGCCTGGGGGGATAACCCGGATGATGCAAACTTATACAATTCAGTGAATCTGCCGGCTTCCCCGTTCGAAGGACACATCAGCCAATAAACAATATACCAAAAAACAAAAAGAAAATACCGGTAATGAATGTATGACCATCATTTCCGGTATTTTCCTATTTACAACCCACTGCTTAATCCTCCTGACACGATATTTTCTCTTTCAGGCGCGTTGTAATTTAAAGATTATCACGTATCTTTGCCTCCTCAAATCATAAATACGAGATATGGCTATTACAATCAAGAAAGTCTCCACAAAGAGAGAGCTTAAGAAATTTATCCGTTTCAATTACAGAATGTACAAGGGCAACCCTTACTCTGTGCCCGACCTCTATGACGACATGCTCAACACCTTCAACAAGAAGAAAAACGCAGCATTCGAATTCTGTGAAGCAGATTATTTCCTCGCATACCGGGACGATAAAATAGTAGGACGTGTAGCTGCAATTATCAATAATCAAGCGAACGAAAAGTGGGAAAGTAAGAACGTTCGTTTCGGATGGATAGACTTTATCGACGATCCCGAAGTGTCGTCCGCACTCATCAAAGCAGTGGAAGACTGGGGAAAAGAACGGGGCATGACTCATATTGCCGGCCCTCTCGGATTTACCGATTTCGATGCGGAAGGAATGCTGATCGAAGGATTCGATCAACTTAGCACCATGGCCACTATCTACAACTACCCGTACTATCCGGTACACATGGAAAAGTTGGGCTTCGAGAAAGACGCCGACTGGGTGGAATACAAAATCTACATACCGGATGCCATTCCCGACAAACATAAGCGTATCTCCGAACTAATCCAACGAAAATACAACCTCAAGATAAAAAAATACTCCTCCGGAAGAAAAATAGCCAAAGACTACGGACAGAAGATTTTCGAACTGATGAATGAAGCATACAGCCCACTCTACGGCTATTCTCCATTGACACAGCGACAGATCGACCAGTACGTAAAAATGTATCTGCCGATCCTCGACTTACGGATGGTTACCCTTATCACTGACGCCAACGATGAACTGGTCTGCGTAGGCATCTCCATGCCCTCACTGGCCGAGGCTTTACAGAAATCAAACGGACGTTTGTTGCCGCTCGGGTGGTTCTATCTATTAAAGGCACTATTCATGAAACGCCGTGCCAAAATGCTTGATCTACTACTCGTTGCAGTGAAGCCGGAATATCAGAATAAAGGTGTTAACGCTTTGTTATTTTCCGATTTAATTCCAGTTTATCAAAAATTAGGTTTTATATTTGCAGAAAGCAATCCCGAACTGGAATTGAACGGTAAAGTTCAGGCACAATGGGATTACTTTGAGACTCAACAACATAAGCGCCGCCGTGCGTTCATCAAAGAGATAAAATAAAAAACAGCTATGGAAGAGAACGAATTGATACCTGTAGACAACAACAATGCAGTAGAGTACACTGACGACAACATCCGCCACTTGAGTGACATGGAACATGTACGCACACGCCCCGGTATGTATATCGGAAGGCTGGGCGACGGTGCACATGCCGAAGATGGAATCTATGTCCTCCTGAAAGAAGTAATTGACAACAGTATTGACGAGTTCAAAATGCAAGCCGGTAAGAAAATCGAGATTACCGTTGAAGAAAACCTTCGTGTCAGTGTACGCGACTACGGACGAGGCATCCCGCAAGGAAAACTCATCGAGGCCGTCAGCATGCTGAATACCGGTGGTAAATACGACAGCAAGGCATTTAAGAAAAGTGTCGGACTGAATGGTGTCGGTGTGAAAGCCGTCAACGCTTTAAGCTCCCGTTTCGAGGTACGCAGTTACCGCGACGGCAAAGTGCGTATCGCCACTTTCTCAAAAGGTAACCTGCTGACCGATGAGACTCAAAGCACCGAAGAAGAAAACGGAACTTACATCTTCTTCGAACCGGATAATACACTATTCCTGAATTACTGTTTCAAGCCCGAATTTATTGAGACAATGCTACGCAACTACACGTATCTCAATACGGGGCTTGCTATCATCTATAACGGACACCGTATCTTATCGCGCAACGGTCTGGTAGACCTTTTGAACGACAACATGACGGCAACCGGACTTTACCCGATCATCCATCTGAAAGGGGAAGATATCGAAATCGCTTTCACACATACAGGGCAGTACGGAGAAGAATATTATTCTTTCGTCAACGGTCAGCATACTACCCAGGGTGGTACGCATCAAAGTGCTTTCAAAGAACATATTGCCCGCACCATCAAAGAGTTCTTCAACAAGAACATGGACTACACCGATATCCGTAACGGATTGGTTGCTGCCATTGCCGTCAATGTGGAAGAACCGATCTTCGAAAGTCAGACGAAGACCAAACTAGGTTCTACCAATATGGTTCCCGGTGGCGTAACGGTCAACAAGTATGTAGGCGACTTTATCAAACAGGAAGTGGACAACTTCCTGCACAAGAATGCGGACGTAGCCGAAGCAATACAACAAAAGATACAAGAATCCGAGAAGGAGCGTAAAGCCATTGCAGGGGTAACGAAACTTGCCCGTGAACGTGCCAAGAAAGCCAACCTGCACAACCGCAAACTGCGTGACTGCCGCGTCCACCTCAACGACCCGAAAGGCAAAGGACTGGAAGAAGACTCCTGTATCTTTATCACCGAGGGAGACTCTGCAAGCGGTTCCATCACCAAAAGTCGTGATGTCAACACCCAAGCAGTATTCAGTCTCCGTGGTAAACCGTTGAACTCTTTCGGACTGACCAAAAAGGTGGTTTACGAGAACGAGGAATTCAACCTGCTTCAAGCAGCCCTGAATATAGAAGATGGCATTGAAGGATTACGCTACAACAAAGTAATCGTAGCAACCGATGCCGATGTGGACGGTATGCACATCCGCCTGTTGCTGATTACTTTCTTCCTGCAATTCTTCCCTGATCTCATCAAGAAAGGGCACGTATATATCCTGCAAACGCCTTTGTTCCGTGTACGCAACAAGAAAAAGACAAATTACTGCTACAGCGAGGAAGAACGTATCAATGCCATTAATGAACTAGGACCGAATCCGGAGATCACCCGATTTAAAGGTTTGGGAGAAATCTCACCGGATGAGTTCAAACATTTCATCGGTAAAGATATGCGTCTGGAGCAGGTGACACTGCGCAAAACGGACGCGGTAAAAGAACTACTCGAATTCTACATGGGCAAAAATACCATGGAACGACAGAACTTTATTATAGACAATCTGGTTATAGAAGAAGACTTGGCATCATGAGAAAAGCAATATTCCCGGGTACTTTCGACCCTTTCACCATCGGACATTACTCGGTAGTGGAACGTGCACTTACCTTTATGGACGAAATCGTGATAGGAATCGGTATCAATGAGAACAAGAATACCTACTTCCCCATTGAGAAAAGAGAAGAAATGATTCGGGAACTTTATAAAGACGAACCTCGTATCCAAGTGATGTCCTACGATTGTCTGACAATTGATTTTGCACAAGAAGTAGGAGCCAGATTCATTGTTCGCGGTATTCGTACGGTGAAGGATTTCGAGTATGAAGAGACCATTGCAGACATTAACCGCAAACTAGCAGGGATTGAAACCATCCTACTCTTCACAGAACCGGAACTGACTTGCGTCAGTTCGACAATTGTACGCGAGTTATTAACTTATAATAAAGATATCAGCCAGTTTATTCCCAAAGGAATGAAAATGAGTGAATAAAACTCGTTAGGGAATAGGCGGTGAGTCAGAAAAGATGATGAAGAAACTAACGATTATACTATCCGTTTGCTTGTGGGCAGTTGCCGCACAAGCCCAGAACTTCGGTTCCGAAGCCATGCGAAAGCTACAAATGGCAGAGTTTGCAATCTCCAATTTCTATGTGGACAAAGTAGATGAAGACAAGTTAGTAGAAGAAGCCATCATCAAGATGCTGGCACAACTCGACCCACATTCTACTTATTCGGACGCAGAAGAAGTGAAGAAGATGAACGAACCACTTCAAGGTAACTTCGAGGGTATCGGAGTGCAATTCCAGATGATAGAAGACACCCTGTTGGTGGTGCAACCTGTCAGCAACGGTCCTTCCGAGAAAGTCGGTATCCTTGCCGGTGACCGTATCATTGCGGTGAACGACAGCGCTATTGCCGGAGTGAAAATGAGTACGGAAGATATCATGAAGCGTCTTCGTGGCCCGAAAGGTTCGAAAGTCAACTTGACAATTGTTCGTCGTGGCGTAAAGGACCCTCTATTGTTTACAGTGAAAAGAGATAAGATACCTATCCTTAGTCTTGATGCTTCTTATATGATTCAACCTAAAACGGGTTATATCCGCATCAACCGCTTTGGAGCAACAACTGCTGAAGAGTTCAAGAAAGCAATGATAGACCTTCAGAAGCAAGGTATGAAAGATATGATTCTTGACCTGCAAGGAAACGGAGGTGGTTATCTCAATGCAGCCATTGACCTTGCTAACGAATTCCTGGGACAAAAGGAACTGATTGTATATACCGAAGGTCGGACTGCCAAACGTAGTGATTTCTATGCAAAAGGTAATGGAGACTTCCGTAATGGTCGCCTCATTATATTAGTAGACGAGTATACAGCTTCCGCCAGCGAAATTGTCAGCGGTGCAGTACAGGACTGGGACAGAGGAATTATTGTAGGCCGCCGTTCTTTCGGTAAAGGACTGGTGCAACGTCCTATTGACTTGCCGGACGGTTCCATGATTCGTTTGACTATCGCCCGTTATTATACCCCGTCAGGGCGCTCGATCCAGAAACCATACGACAGCACTGTCGATTACAATAAAGACCTGATAGAGCGTTTCAACCACGGTGAACTGATGAATGCCGACAGCATCCATTTCCCGGATTCACTGAAAGTACAAACCAAGAAACTCGGACGTACCGTTTATGGTGGAGGTGGTATCATGCCTGATTATTTCGTGCCTATCGACACGACTCTTTATACGGATTATCACCGTAATCTGGTAGCTAAAGGAGCCGTGATTAAATTCACCATGCAGTTTATTGAAGGACACCGGAAAGAGTTGGCAAACAAATACAAGAAGTTCGAATCATTTGATGAGAAGTTCGTAGTCGATGATGATATGCTCGCCACTTTAAAGGAAATCGGAGAGAAAGAAGGGGTGAAGTTCAATGAAGAACAATATCAGAAATCACTTCCTCTTATCAAAACCCAGCTCAAAGCACTGATAGCCCGTGACCTTTGGGATATGAACGAATATTTCCGGGTAATGAATACCACGAATGAAAGTATACAAAAAGCTTTGGAAATACTGAATTCGGACGAGTATCAGAAGAAACTAAAATAGGGTATTCAATAAACAATCATAAGACATCGTCCTTCAGTTCGGTGGACACATATACTTATCGTAGTGGACATATAGATACACAATGGTGAGTATATATATCCACCGCGCTGTATCTATATGTCCACTAAACACTGTATATTAACCTGTTAATTTCATCATTGGGTATACTCGAATGTCACCGTACCGCGAATATCAGAAGAAGAAGCGGCAATGTATGCCTTAAATTTACCAGGTTCTGCCACCCAAGTATGCTGTTTATCATCAAAGAATTGCAATGCTTCCGGTTTAATCGTAAACTTCACTTCTTTTTCTTCATTCGGAAGAAGCTGTACTTTCCGAAAGTCCTTCAACTCTTTTACCGGGCGAAGAACACTACACTCTTCGTCACCAATATATAACTGAACGATCTCTTTCCCTACCATTTCTCCTGTATTCTTAATTTTTACAGTAAGATCAATACTGCCATCAGCATTCATTGTTTTAGCCGATACTGCAGGCTTACTATATTCGAAAGCGGTATAACTCATACCATAGCCAAAAGGAAAGAGCGGTCGAATCTTCTTCGTATCATACCAACGATAACCAACCAAAATATCTTCTTTATATTCCTGACGGATACTATCACCCGGGTAACTAATCTCACCGAAGAAGTGTGCCGGACAATCTTCCAGTTTCACCGGATAAGAAAAAGGTAACTTACCGCTGGGATTCACATCTCCGCTCAACACATCAGCCAGTGCCTCTCCGCCGACAGAGCCTAAATACCACGACTGAATAATAGAGGGTACCTCCCTCACCCAAGGCATTTCCACTGCATTTCCACTAACAATCACTGCTACCAGATTCTTATTTACTTTCAACAGAGCTTCTATCAATTCATTCTGTCCAAAAGGAAGTCCATACGACAGACGGTCACCACCCTCACAATCCTGAAAATGATTCTTATTCAGTCCTCCGACAAAGATCACCAAGTCCGCATTCATTGCTTTTTTCACCGCGTCATTACGTAAAGAATCTACAGTTGTCTGTGGAATAACATCCGCCCGGCCATACATCGGGCGACCGCTTGTATAGCCTTGTGCATAAACCACATTCTCACCAAACTTCGCTTTTATACCCTCCAATGGTGAAACCACCCTCTGAACCTTCAACTCCGAAGAGCCGCCGCCTAACATCAAATTACGGGTAGCATTATCTCCCACAACCAAAATACGTCTATATTTTCCCTGGGGAATAGGTAATAATGCAGGCTGTTTCTTACCTGTCCCATTTTTCAACAAGACAATGCCCTCTGTTGCAACCTCATAAGCTGTACGATAGTGCTCTTCGCTGGTCAGTGCACCGAACGGTTTCCGGCGATTCATCGCTGTACGGAAAATCAGACGTAACACACGTGCGGCCTTATCATTCACTACCTCCATCGGAATCTTACCTTCGCGAACCATTTTCAGATAAGACTTACCCAAATAATAATCATCAAAACCAAATTCCGATTCCGAAGTCAAACCATTTGTGTAAGATCCCATTTCAATGTCCAATCCGTACATGGCAGCTTCATAAGTATCATGTGCAGCTCCCCAGTCCGTGATGACGCATCCGTCGAAGTTCCATTCCCCCTTCAAGATATCATTATTCAACAATTTGTGATGGGTAGCATGGGTTCCACGCACTTTATTATAAGCTCCCATAACAGACCACGTTTTACCTCTTTCTACAGCAGCCTTGAAAGCAGGCAGATATATTTCATACAATGCACGGTCGCTTAGTTGCACATCGATATGTCCCCGCCATAATTCCTGATTGTTCAGTGCGTAATGTTTCACACAGGCGGCTACTCCATTCTTCTGCACTCCCTGAATATAAGGCACACAAAGCTCCGAGGCTAAATAAGGGTCTTCCCCCATATATTCAAAGTTACGTCCGTTGAGCGGGGTACGATAGATATTCACACCCGGTCCCAACAAAACATCCTTTTCACGATAACGGGCTTCTTCACCGATGGCATATCCATATTTCTCTGCCAATAGCGGATTCCAGCTAGCTGCCAGACAGGTCAGTGCAGGAAAAGCAGTGCAACTATCGTTCGTCCATCCGGCATATCCCCAATCATTCCAGTTAATTTCGGCACGCACGCCGTGGGGTCCGTCACTCACCCAAAGTTCAGGGATACCCAAATGGGGACAGCCAGGGGAGCTAAACTTCCCTTGTGCATAACTAAGACGAGTTTTCTCCTCCACAGTCATACGGTTCAGCGCATCCTGTACCCTAACCTCTATCGGTTGTGCATCATCCAGATACACCAGTGTTTGTTTCTTGTCTTGAGCAATCGCCACCATGCCTGTCTGAACAGACAGGAAACATATAGTCAATAAAAATATCTTCATTATTCCAATAATCATTTACAGTTTACAATCTTTTGCCGAGACCTTTACCACGGCTTGCCGAAGCCCTTCCGAAGTAGCTGTCAGCTCCGTTTTTCCCGGTTTCCCGTCATTCTGAATTACAACAAGGCATTTTCCATAAAATGCTTTCCTCTTTTTATCCTTAAAGCGTTCCAACGATACCGGGTTTCCATTGTCCACTCCTGCGATGAAACCATTACCTTTCACTGTGAAATTCACCAAATTATCTGCATTCGGACAAAGATTCCCTTCTTCATCCAGCACCTCTACAGTGACGAAACACAAATCTTTTCCATCAGCAGCCAGAACTGAACGATCAGGAGTCAGGCGAATTTCTGCAGGCTTTCCGGCTGTACGAATTTCCTTTTCTGCTATCACTTCATCCTTTCTGCGTGCAACGACCTTCACCGTTCCCGGTTCAAACTTTACACGCCAAACAACATGCAGGTTATCAGCATCTTTACATTTCACTCCCTGCGACTTTCCATTCACAAACAATTCCACTTCATCAGCCTGATTATAATAGCACCACATATCGATCTCCTGCCCCGGAGTCCAGTTCCAATGCGGGAAAAGATGCAACACTTGTTTATCTGTCCATTCCGACTGATATAGATAGTAGACATCTTTGGGGAAACCTGCCAGATCGATAATACCAAAGAATGAACTACGTGCAGGCCATCCGTAAGGAGTCGGTTCTCCGATATAATCAAATCCTGTCCACACATATTGCCCGCTGATAAAGTCGTTGTCTCTGACTAACTTCAGACTTTCTTCATGAGTGTTTCCCCAAGGCACATGACAGTTCTCATAAGATGAACAGGCAAAAGTAGAATCAGCAAAGGGTTTATCCCAACGCTCGGGCCAGATAAACATCCGGTCACTGGGCATACGGTAGTATCCACGTGTCATCAATGCCGAATTACTTTCAGTAATGATAAAAGGCTTGTCCGGAAAATTAGCCGGAACATGAGGAATATCTTTATTATGATAATTATAGCCAATCACATCCAGTGCACCGGAACGGAATAAATGATTGCCGGAATTCGGTTCATTGCATCCGGCAGTGACAGGACGGGTAGAATCAAGCCCTTTCACAAAGCTTACCAATTTCTTCGTCAGCAAAGAGTTGACACTCTCCTCTCCTTCTTTTGCCAACATTTCAGAAGAATGCCCAAAATTCAGGATCAAATTGGCCTCTTCCAGACTCAATGTATCCGCTTTAGCATCACTCCACTGTTCGAGGACTTCATTACCGATACTCCACATAAAGACAGAAGGGTGATTGCGGTCACGCAAAATAAAGTCATTCAAATCGCGCTCGTGCCATTCATTGAAGTAACGGGCATAATCATGTGCTGTTTTTTTCTTCCGCCACATATCAAAAGCCTCATCCATCACGATAAATCCCATACGATCACAGAGATCAAGCAGTTCGGGTGCGGGAGGATTATGGGAACAACGTATGCCGTTGCATCCCATTTCTTTCAGAATCTGCAATTGCCGTTCAATGGCACGTGTGTTGACAGCTGCCCCCAGACAACCCAGATCATGGTGCATACATACCCCGTTAATCTTGGTTTGCCTACCGTTCAATGTAAATCCTTTCCGGGCATCAAAACTAAATGTACGGATACCGACAGGAGTCGTATACCTATCCATACATTCCTCGTTTCGCATCACCTCGGTAACCAATGTATACAAATAAGGAGTATCAATATCCCACAACTCCGGTTGTTTTACAGTCAATTGCTGGGCGAAAACAGCTTCTCTGCCAGTTTCCGTTTTTCCTGCCGACCGTGTTCCGGCAACTTCTCTGCCTTCAGCATCCTGCAAGGATGAGCAGACCGTGATATTTTCATTTGTATCACTTTCATTCACAATGGTAGTAACAAGATTCAGTACAGCCTCTCCCTTGTCAACCGATGATGTCGTGACATACGTTCCCCAATCGGCTACGTGTATCGGACCAGTCTTGCTTAGCCATACATTCCGGTAAATGCCACAACCCGAATACCAACGTGAATTGGGTTGTTCGGCATTATCCACACGCACAGCCAGCACATTCGGTTCATCCCATTTCAGATAAGGGGTCAGATTATAGCTGAAACTAATATACCCATAAGGACGCACTCCTAACGAAGCACCGTTGATGAATACTTCCGAATTCATATATACTCCGTCAAACTCAATGCGGAAGATCTTTCCTATATCAGCTTTGTCTACACTAAAAGTTTTGCGATACCATCCAACTCCACCCGGAAGCGCCCCTCCCCCTGTGCCGGAAGGATTTTCACGGCTAAAGTCTCCCTCAATCGCCCAATCATGAGGCAGATTCAATACCCGCCAGTCATTGTCGGCAAAACCGGGTTGTGCAGCTTGTAGTCCGTCTCCCAAGTGGAAACGCCAATCCGCATTAAAGTCAGACCGCTCGCGTGGAGAAATGGGAGAAGAACTGTTACATGCTCCCAACAGCATCAGACAGCTCCCCAGTATCAAATATTTCAGTTTCCCAATCATCATCGAATCCTATCATTCAGCTTACAGTTTCAATGTCTGCTCGCTGCCATTATACTTCACAGTCACTCCTTTCGCATTCAAATCAAACGGTTGTGCTTTCTCCTTATTAACCGTAACTACAGTGAAAGTACGTTCCTTCAACATACCCGGAAATTCTCCCTGGCGTTCACCGATTACTAAAGTCTTAGTAGCCTCATCATACTTCATCGGTATCATGGCGTACATACCCTGTTCATAGTTATAATTCACCCCCTCATCTTCGTATAGCGTAAACTCTCCATCAGCCCCCTGATAAATATATAAACGGATATGATCCGCCGGTTTTTCATCCGTATACTGAATATCATCTCCGAACGGTACGATAGCGCCTGCACGCACATACAGCGGGATACGCTCATAAGGAGCCTCTATTACTTTTCTCTCTCCTCCGGGCTGGAATTTACCGGAATAAAAATCATACCAGCCTTCTGCCTGGGGGAAATAAATCTCACGACTACGGTCACCATATCGATAAACCGGAGATACCATAAATGAAGGACCGAACATATACTGGTCACCAATATTATTCACTTGGGTATCCGCTGTAAAATCCATGACTAATGGACGCATGATTGTATAATCATTAAACCAGGTCATGCCTGCCAACGAATAAATATACGGCATCATATTGTAGCGTAGCTTGGTATAATAAACAACCGATTGATAGGCCGGATGCCCTTCCGGAGCAATCTCCCATATTTCACGGAACGGGTATTGTCCATGTGCACGATACAGAGGAACGAATGCACCGAATTGATACCAACGGGCATTTAATTCACGCCATTCTTTATAATCGGCATTTTCTGTCTTTGTCGCATTCCATTGCTTCTGTCCCGCTACATAACGGTTCTCTACACAAAAGCCGCCAATATCCATTGTCCAGTAAGGTATTCCACTCATGGCAAAATTCAGTCCGGCAGAAATCTGTGCCTTCATATCCTCCCAACGTGTACCGATATCTCCACTCCATGTAGCTGTAGAATAACGCTGTAACCCGGCAAATCCCGAACGGGTCAATAAGAACACACGCTTATTATTATCCACTCCGCGCTGACCGTCATAAATGGCTTCTGCATTCATCAGTGCATAAGCATTGAAAAATTCCGTAGAGGAACCCAACGCCGTAGGTCCGCACAAAGCCTTCCGATATTCCAAGTCGGTACAGTCACGTACATTCGGTTCGCTGGCATCCATCCACCAGGCATCGATACCCAACGGATAATAGTGCTCATACATCTGCTTCCAAAACAGTTTACGTGCATCCGGATCATAAGCGTCATAAAAACCATAATGGTAACCGGGACCTACCCAATCTTTCAAGCTATCCCTGACAGACTGCTGATACATCCACCCATTCTTGTCGAACTCCTTGAAATGTTCGGTAGTAACATAGAACTTAGGCCACACCGAAATCATCATACGCCCATGCATAGCATGAATGGAATCGACCATTGCTTTGGGATCCGGAAAGCGTGCCTTATCAAACTCATGACTCCCCCAGGCATTTTCCGGCCAGTGATTCCAATCCAGTACGATATTATCCACCGGGATTTTACGATCACGGAAACCTTTCAGAGCGCCCAACATTTCATCTTGTGTATTATACTTCTCCCGACTTTGCCAGAAACCCATTGCCCATTTCGGCATAACAGGTGACTTTCCGGTCAGAGTCCGATAGCCACTGATTACCTCATCCATATCCTCACCAACCACAAAATAATAATCAAGCTGCTTTGCCATCTCGCTCCACCATGACTGTTTTCCCTGTTCTGCCGGATCTACAGGAGTCAATGCCCGCAGCCCGCAATAAGACTGCCCACCATCAGGCTGCCATTCGATTTTCAACGGCACACGTTTCCCTGCTTCCAGATGAACAGCAAACTTATAGCTATTAGGATTCCATGCAGTCCGCCAACGTTCCGGCACCACCGGTTCATTATTCAAATAGACCTTGACATATCCGGCGTAATAAAGAATAAACTTAAATTCTCCTGTTTGAGCAGGTTCTATTTCGCCTTCATAAGTGACCTTAGCCCCCATTAACGGCAATTTCTCCGGAAGATTCTGAATCGTTTTCAGATTCTCAAAATAAATGGAGTCTTCCCGGCGAACCAACGTCTCTCCTTTTTTCGGCACATAAGTACCGGTAAGCGCACCTTCCCGACCTGTCTTATCATAAAGCTTAAAGACCCGGTTCAATTGGGAGTAGTCATTCGGATTACCGAAACGACACAATGAATAGCTATCCAGCAGTATACCATAATTCTTATTTGAAACAACGAATGGAACAGAGACTTTCGTATTGTATTGGAACAGTTCTTCGTTCTTACCCTTATAATTAAATTCATCCGCCTGATGCTGCCCCAATCCGTAGAACGCTTCATCTTCAGGAGATTCAAAAACCTGACAGATCGTATATCCCTTTGTCCCTTCTACTTCGATTGGAGTAAACTTCTTTCCTCCTCCCTTGTTTTCCTGCAGGATTAACTTTCCGTCTTTATCCACAAACCACACCTCTCCGGTACTGGCCAGTACGGACGCTTTCACTTCTTCTGTAGACACTGTAATCGTATCGCCATTCTGCATGACGGCAAATGGGATTTGTTTTTCCTGCGGAACAACAATCAAACTTTGCGGATCGGCAAACTTGCTGTCGGCAGTAGCAGAAACACGGATTAATTTATCTCCCATCACTTGCAGACGAACCAGTCGGGGACCTCCCGTTACTTCCTGTTGTACTTTAACTATCACGCTGTCGCCTGCTTCCTCATAGACCTTATTGGCACATGCTCCGAAAAGAAGTCCCGGCAACAGGCAACAGAAAATGTTTTTCATATTCATAATCATACCTACCTTTAGGGTTCAACAATATATTTTCTCATATCGCAAAAGTAAGTACTATAAATGAAAAGTTCCCCTTCTAATGTTTTATAGAAGGGGAACTTTTAAACAGTGACCGGACGATATGTTTTTTTCAGAGGTATCATTTGTTATTTCCCTTCTTTTTCCTGGTAAACAGAGGGCAAAACACCAAATTCATCCTTGAAATAACGACTGAAATATTTAGGGTTATTAAAGCCTACTTCGAAGGCTACCTCAGATACATGAAGCTGGCTTTCACGCAATAATTGCGCTGCCCGTTTCAAGCGGATCACACGGATAAACTCAATCGGCGTCTTTCCTGTGATCTGGAGTAATTTCTTATACAGATGCACACGGCTCATACCCAGTTCCCGGCTAAGCTCCTCTACCGAGAGTTCGGTACGCGACATATTATCTTCCACATACTTGATTGCTTTCTCTATCAACTTCTCATCCAATGAAGTAATCACAATCTCACTGGGGGCAGGGTCAATCATTCCCTGGGTGACACGATGATAGCGGCTTAATTCTATCAGTTTACGGATACGCAATACAAGAATAGTCATATTGAACGGCTTCGTTACATAATCGTCCGCTCCCGTCTGCAATCCTTCCAGCTTCGCTTCGGTATTCTGCCGTGCTGTCAGCAAAATCACAGGGATATGCGCTGTGCGCTTATCCTGCTTAATCAGACGGCACAACTCATTACCATCCATTTGAGGCATCATCACATCACTGATAACCAGATCGGGTAATTCTTCCTGCATCATCTCCCATGCTTCGTTACCATTCACAGCCAGTTTGACACGATACTGCAATTCCAGACTATAACGCATAAAGATACGGAAGTCTTCATTATCATCTACTATCAGCAACAATGGGAAATCCTTGCGTTCCGTTTCCTCTTTTATCTCCTTATCTTCTTCCTCCCCGATCGATATACCTGTCTCTGGCGGCAATTGCACCTGTGTCTCCACATGCTTTACCGGAAACTGAATAACGAAAACGGAGCCTGTTCCTATATTATCAAAGACCTTCACTTCTCCTTCATGCAGAGTTACAAAGTCACGTACCAAACTCAAGCCGATACCATTTCCGGTAGTTTCCTCTACCCCCTTATGATCTGCCTGGTAGAAACGCTCGAAGATATGTTCCTTATCCACATCACTTATTCCTATTCCGGTATCGGCAATCTTGATCTCCAGCATATCAGGAGTTCCAGCCACATGCTCTATCATCACCGTCACCCGTCCTCCTTCGGGAGTAAACTTAAAGGCATTGGAAAGCAGATTCATGACAATCTTTCCCACCTTGTCAGCATCAAAAGCCATTGAGAATGTATCTATCCCCGAGAAGAAAGAGAACTGAATGTGTTTCTTATCCGCCATCAACAGGAAAGAGTTGCAAACACTATGCACATACGAGATAATATCTCCTTCCGACAGAGACAACTGATGAGTACTCATCTCCCCTTTACGGAAATCGAGCAGTTGATTGACCAAGTGCAACAACCGCTGCGCATTGCGATACATCAACTGCAAACGTGTACTTTGCAATTCATCGGTTGTTTCTTTCAGCATACCCTCCAAAGGAGAAATAATCAATGTAAGCGGTGTACGCAATTCATGGCTGACGTTCGTGAAGAAACGGAATTTCATATTATTGATTTCTTCGTTCTTCGCCACCTCGTTTTCTATCTGCTGAAGATGAAACTTCTCACGTTCACGTTTCAGCATCCGGTAGCGTGCCACGAAAAGCACGACCACCAAACCGATGGCATACAACAAATAGGCCCACCATGACATCCAGAAAGGAGGATTGACTACAATACCCAGCGTCGCTTCCTTCATGCCGACATAACCGTCACTATTTATCGCTTTCACTCTCAAAACATACTTTCCCGGAGCAAGATTCGTAAAAGTGACATTGTGTACTCCTAACGGTAAGGTTAGCCAGTCATTATTAAACCCTTCCAACTTATACATGTATTGAGTTTTCTCCGGCAGATTATAGTTATCCGAAGCAAAAGATACACTGAAAATGTTCTGCTTATAATCAAACTCGACATTTTCTACATCGTTCAACTCCTTTTCTATCAATACTCTTCCACCATACGACTGTCCCACCTTTACTGCCTCATCAAACAACGAAAGACCTGTAAACATCACATTAGGCAGCATTTTATTATAGCGTATATGATCGGGAGCAAAAACATTGACCCCATATAAACCTCCAATGGCAATGATTCCATTGTGCAAGGTTTTGATAGAACGCTGGTTAAAATCACAATTCTGCAATCCGTCCTCACTATTATAAGCCCTGGAATCAAAAAGGTAACTCCCTTTTCCGTCAGAAGCTACTGTCACCCGGATTACCTTCCTACTGGTCGATACCCACATATTACGCTCCTGATCTTCCGTAATCGCAGCAATAAAACTTCCTTTGGCCTCTGCAACAGGAGATAAATCAAGAAACAGATGGCGTCTTACATCATATACGTTCAATCCCTCACGTGTAGCAATCCATATCAGTCCCCGACTATCCTTGTACACATGATTTACCGCATCGTTCGACATTTTCGTGCTACCGCTCTGACCTTGAACTTTTTTTATTTCACGAGTACGCATATCCATCATGCCTACTCCCTGACTGGCAGTTCCAAAAAACAATGTATTATCATCTCCCCAACACAAAGAGGTAACATTATTTTCCAGCAGAGCCGAGTTATTACCCGTATAAGTCTCAAAAGTACCGGACGACGGTTCCAAACATTGTAAACCACCTCCTAAGGAAGCAATCCAGATTCTCCCCTTATCATCTTCCACCAATGCCCAGACATTATTACTTGCCAGAGCATTTCCGGCACCCTCCTTATAAGAACGCACCTGAGAACCATTCATACAATACAGCCCTCCATTAAATGTTCCGACCCATAATTTGCCGTCTTTTGACTTTAGCATAGACACAACCGGATTCGGCAACTGTCCTTCGGCATCTCTCCAGAAAGGTTCCGCCTTTCCTGTAGAACGGTTCCACAAAAGAATCCCATGGTCATTCGTTCCCAACCACAATCTATTTTCATCTGCCTGCTCTATGCAGGTTATATCTCCCCATTCATACATATTGAACTTAAAGATACTTTCACTATAATAAGATACTCCTTTCTTATAAGTTCCCACCCACATGATACCATCTCTATCAGCGTATAAATCATAAATTGTATTATGAGGCAAACTCCGTCCATTGTCATCATGGGCAACAAGAGAAGTCACTTTTCCAGTTTCTTTCTCAAGCACATCTATACCGTCATAATCCTTTCCAACCCAGATTCTGCCTTCTATATCCTGTGCCACCGCATGAATGATTACGTCCGGACGTGACGACCAAATACCGGTTAAGTCTGTCCGCCAACTTTTTGTTCCGCTGTCATACGCCCAGATTCCCATAAGACTATATGCCCAGATGCAATTGTCTCTGTCTACAAAGAGCGAAAGCTCTATCTTCTTTCCTTCCGGAATATATTTTTTGATTTCATCAGACTGCCATTTTACTGCTAATGTGGAACGATCCAGGCAAACAAGTAGTCCTGTATTATAAATCAACAAGATCCCGTCACTGCATTCTGCCATTTGTGTCACTCCATATTCCGGTAACGAATGTTCCATGTACGAGAAGAAAAGTCTTTTTCCGCCTTCCTTGTAACGGTAACATCCCTCACCTGCCACACTAAGCCAGGTATTCCCTTCCCGGTCTACAAAAACCTGTTCCGGAACTCCCCATGATTCGAGAGTCTTCATAAATCCGGTAACATCGGTGATAAAACAATCCCGTTCCTTGTCAAACAATACATATCCCCGGGCAGTATTTATCCAAAACCGTCCATCAGGCATTTCTACAATATCAGTGATATAATTATCCGGCAAAGATCCCGGCTCGTCCTCGGCATGCTGATAAACCTTAAAAGTATATCCATCATAACGATTCAATCCGGTAGTCGTGCCAAACCACATGAATCCGTCACGATCCTTATAAATAGTATTTACAGAATTATTAGACAATCCGTCCGACACTTCCAGATGCTTGAATAAATAGGATTGTGCTTGCACAATCCATGAAGTAAAAAGTAAAGCTAACAATAAAAGGCTCTTTCTTATCATGTTTTTCAGATTTGTACAAAGGAAATAAAATATTATCAAACAGCCAAGAAAAAGAGCCTGCGGATTATTTGACAGAATCAACAGCAAGCGCATCTAATGAAGAGGATAATGCCACCAAAGCGGCATTCCAATTAATTGCCACTTCATTGGAAGCATAAGAATCTTCCGTATCCACATACGATTCATCCGGACTGGCCGTAGGATAAAATGCCTTGTCTTGTTGCCCCGGATTAGGTCCTCCGACAAGAAATCCCGGAATAGGAGCCTTTATATCATCTGATGCAGAAAGGCGATGATGCGGATGCTCCGGACTTTTTGTTCCAAGTCCCGTTACATAGCAGAAACCTGTCGCGTTTCGCCCCAATATATAATCCATATTTCTGTAGGCATTAGTCAAATACGTTTCTTTGTCAGTCAGAATATAAGCATACATCAATGATACACCCTGATTAAGACATTTCTCTGCAAGACATCCCCAAAAGAAGTCTTTGGCATCATTACCATAAGGGGCATGAAATGGAGTCTGTTCGGCTCCTTGTATTACTTTATCAGCATATTTCAAAAGTTCAGTTTTCAATGAACCGGCAAAACGACGATCGGCTTCATTCAATTTTCTGTCCGGCTGAAGCCATGCAAATATGCCTAGTGCAAACGTGTTACCCCATCCCGGAGCTGTGTATACTTTGGGAGCCTTTTTTATTACTTCTTCCCGGTATATCTCTTTTCCGGTTGAAAAATAGAGTTCGGTTGCCGCCCAGAAAAATTCATCGTCTGCATGTGTATCACCGTATTCTCCCGTAGCTATCTCCGGTTGAAACTTCTGATTGAGCAGATTCTGGTTATAATAGTCCTCCGGATGTTTTTCCGCCCAAGCATAAGCCTTCTCCGCAGCCAGCAGAGCACGTTTGGAAAATCCCGGATAATCTTTCTCATAAGAGGCAAACAGACGGGAAGCCTGTGCCATGACAGCAGCAAAGTCTAAGGCAGCAGTGATCGATTTCTGTACGATATAACGCTGTTGTTTACAATCGACAGGCTTCACAAAGCCTTCAAAAAAGGGAGTGGTCAGTTTGTGATACACTCCTCCATCTGCGGGATCTTGCATTGTTAACATCCAATCCAAGTTATAATGCATTTCGTCCAGTAAGTCGGGAGTGTGATTATCGCTCTCCGGAATATTTATCTTTTGCCGTGAGAAGTAATCCGGAAACAGCTGATAAATAGACTGCATCAGACCTATCGAATAGCCCGAATTCACAATATACTTATTATAATCGCCAGCATCATACCAGCCTTTGGAAGAAGAGACAATCGTTCCCGAGGGACGGCCGGGAGAAGCAGCACTAGCATGTATTAATACGTGATTATCCGGATGTCCGGCCGGTCTGTTCCACTGCCCTGCATACTGTTCCTCGATTGGTATTGCGGTACGTTGATAATAAAAAGACTTCAAAGCCGCATCAGCCAAAGGAGATAATACACTGTCCTTTACAGGAAAAGCAACCGATGCTCCGTTCACCTTCAGAATATATTCTCCCGGAGTTGTTATTGCACTAAAATCCAGTGTTGTTCTTGTTTTATCCGACCATGCAGATTTTGCTGTATATAAAGATTTTCCGGCAAACACTTGTTCGCCGGAAACAGCATCTAATATTACAAACTCTTCAACCTTTCCGCTGTCTATCACAGCTATTTTCTCCTGATTGGGGTAATAGCCCAGCTGATTCAATCGAACAACGTCGTTTGATATCACACTTGTTGAAGGGGTACATGCAACCGCCAATCCACTCAACATCCCAAACAGAGCAATATATTTTATTATTTTCATACACATTCAGTTCATGAAAAGTCCCACTATTAACAAACTCTTGGTAAACAGTTTCATTTAAACTGCCATTGGTCAAAAACAATATCTTCCCCTTTCAATACAAAGCAGAGATCTGTTGTACCTTCAAATTGTGTCTGAATCTTAGTTTTCAGGAGTTTCATATTGGGGGTATTTATCTGAATGGCAGCCATCATTTCTCCATCCGGAGTATTACGGTGTACTTCAATAATACCATCTCCTGCGGCTTGCAGCTCCAGACGTGAGGGAGTCTTACAGAATTCCACACCTCTGACAGATAAAATACCTTCCATGCCCGGTACAGTCACTGCATACATATCGCCTACATCTTTTCCATTCAAGAACTTAACACCTTGTGTAGCAGCCGTTGTTTCAGCTTGTTGGAGCATAAATAGATTTAGTACTTTTATCTGCGAGACACCTTTCAGGGTTTGTTTTCCCATGTGTATGTTCACATTTCCCTCGTCTATTTCAATCTCGTCTACACATATATTTCGGAAGCCTCCTGTTGTATTGAAACTGCGCTGCAGGCTCATCGTGTGATAGAACACATACCATTTCCCGCCATATTTGTGTAGGTGCGTGTGATTGTTTCCAAACTCGAACCCATATTCACCGGGATTTTTCATATAATTATGCTGATATTGCCAACTATCACTCTCAAGCGGAGTTTTACTTGTCATATAACTCATACAGCAGATGGTCGGTTTCTCTGTTGGTAGTGGCCAATCATCAAAGTTTTGCCAGTCGATATTATAAGTATATACATAAGTTCCATTAATAAAGTTGAGTTCATTGGCTTCGAAATGATGCGGTGCATTAATCGGCACTATCGGACTGTCTATACTGATCATATCCTTTCCTAAACGTATGATACGTGCGCATCCACCTCCCACAGCAAGCCACCCCGTCCCTTCTTCGTCGATAACGGCTCCAGGATCGAAGGCGGCTTTACAGTCTCCGATGCCCGGTGACTGTGTATCTATCACACTGCGGTTCAAAGGGCTTTCCCACGGACCTACGGGCGAGGTAGCTGTCAATACAGCACTGCCATCTCCACTATTAGAGAAATAAAGATAGAAATGCGTTTTACCATCGCCTTCTTTACGACTCACGACAGAAGGCGCCCATGATGCTTTAATCCATGGTGCGATACTATCTGTCCGAATCAGTCCATGATACGTCCAGTTTACCATATCATTGGTAGACATCATCACCAACGATTTAATGTATTCGTAAGAATTTTTGCCGTTCCCTCCTACTGCTTCATATTGTTGATGATCATTTGTGCCATACACATAAAGTCTTCCTTCGTACTCTACTGCTGTAGGATCTGCAGTAAATATAAAATCAAGCAGTGGATTGGCATCTCCCGACAACAATTTTGGGGAGACTTCCGGCATGATTATCACGGGGGTAGAACTACCATTCGCTATTCTATCCTGCATCTGAAGTTCCTGTGCATGACATGCCATACTTGCCACTATTGCCATTGAAAAAACGACGAAATAAATAATATTCTTTCTCATTGTTTACTAAAAATACAGGAGAGGGTAGAACGAATCGTTTACCTTCTCCTGCTTCATTTAAATCATTACTTCTTCACGATACGGAAGTTATCGAAATAAACTTCTATAGTAGCTTCACTACCACCAGGATTTGTTGCATATACACCTATGTGAGCAGAATTCCTGTTCAAGAACTCTTGATATGTAGCATCCGCGACAACAGAAGATAAAGATACAGAACATTGCATCCATTTTCCAGTCTCCGTTTCTCCTGTAAAAGAGCTCACCGGAACATAGCCATTTAATGCAGCATCGAAGTTTTCGCACATTGCAATCTGGAAAACAGGCCCGGTAAAGACTTCTTTCACAAAACATTCAAACTGTAATTTCAAGTCACTGATCGGTGTATTTCCCGGAATGATGCTTGTACCTACCCATTGAGCGTTGGAATAACTTTGTTTCCACCAATAGTTGTATGCACTCACTGTTCCAGTAATACCTAGACAAGTTCCATTAGAAACATAAGGAGCCGATGAGCCGTCTGCTACTACAAAACTGCAATCGCCCCAAACATGACTACCGATTCCATCGTAGTTCAGTATCACATTTTCTAAAGGATAGAATATTTCTGCAGATTCTACCGTTCCTCCAATCGCAGTCACAGAAATGTGACCGGACTGGGTAGGAGCCTGTGGCAATACAAAACTAATCTCATCAAAAGTGTTTGAGGTTGTGATATCCTCCACTGGAATGTCGAACTCACCGTTAATATTCACACGTGATACCTTAATAAAGTTCTGTCCGGTGATAGTAACCGTACTTCCTACAACCGGCATTGTCGAACTGACAGCAGTAACAACCGGTCTCGGACCATTCTTCTTGAACTCTGTAACCGCACTACTCGTATAGCACTCTACCACAAGATATCCCTCTTCAAGCAGATTTGCCGGAGCTGTCAGAGTAATTTGATTATATTTATTATTTACTTCATAGTTTGTTATCTCCTGAACGTCAACAGGGCGTGTTCCATCCTTTGCCGGTTGTTCTGTAGAAAGATAAACAGCCTGTACCTCGTAAAAGTTACCGCCTATCACAGTCATCTGATCTCCCGGCTTAATAGGATAGGTCGCGGAAATACGGGTGATGTAAGGTGCAGGCGAAAGCACGTGCATATTGTAGGTCGCTATTCCATGATCAGTCTCCAAGCGAATTTCACCTTTCAATTCAGGATTTTGCCCTGTCAATTCCAGCTCATTGGGAACCGTCAGTATGATATTAGTAGAAGTCACATAGTTTCGGTTGAAACTTACCTCCTGATCATTGATAAATATTTTCTGCGTACCGCCCAGATGCTCTCCCACCACAACAATCATCGTACCGGGACTCACATCGGTGAAAGTACTGTCTGCACGGGTAGGGTCGGTCACCCGGATATAATGAATCACAGGAATACTGTCATCGTCGTTCTGACAAGAAATAAGCGCGAGTAATGGCAGAAACAGCCAAAACAACAAGAGTAGCCGCGCATCTGTATACTTATATATTGATTTCATAAGTTCGTCTGATTTATTCGTTAAACGTATAAGGAACCGGTGGTTCATTCAGCAATGGATTCTGGATTACATCAGACTCCGGATAAGGTAAGAAGATATCCTCTGCTTCAATGTTGATAGTAAACTCCGGAGCCGTATAATTTTCAGGACCTTCAAGGAAGGTAGTTCCGTCCGTATCATATTTCCCGAAATGCAACTTTCCATCCTCATCCTTGATAATAGCATCTGCCCGGTATCCCCGCCACTGATTATTAAAGTAGTTGAGCATCTTGTCCGGCAAATAGCGGAACCAAGTCACCATATCATACCAGTTTGAATACTCCATGCCAAACTCAACACGCCGTTCGCGGATAATATCGTCCAGTGTAATGGAAGATTTCTTGTTAACCTTTGCACGCTCGCGTACCAGATTGAAAAAGTAGAGTCCGCGTCCGTCACTCAACACAGAGTTGTTACCCAAACAAGCCTCCGCATATGTCAGGTAGACATCTGCCAAACGCAAGATATAGGTATTAAGCGGTGAGTTCATTTGTTTTACTTTGCCATCATTATCATCATCCGGTCCTCCCGGAACACCTTTTTTGATAGGAGAAGCAGTGCCCTTATAAGTATAGCCTCCGTCCTTCATGGCAATGTAAGAATAATAAGAACCTTTAGTAAAGAAGGTAGCGTTCCGGCGCAACGTATCTGCCAGCTCGTACTGCTGCAACATATCAATACTTCCATTATAGCTGCTCCAGCAATTGACACCACCCGTCACTTCGGTAGAGAATGCCAAATCGGACAGCAGTGTATTACATTCGTACCACTCACCCAATGGCACCCACTGCATGGCGAGTAGGGATTCCTGATTGTTATTATTCTTATACTTGAATAGATCTTCGTAGTTTGTCATCAGACCCAGCCCGCTATTCTCGCAAACATCACCGGCGTATTGGCGGGCAAGTTCCAAATCATCTTCATTGCGTGTACCACCGTTGTTCCATCCCGAACGTGCCAGATAAACCTTTGCCAATATTCCTTTTGCTGCCCACGACGTAGCTCGTCCTTTATCGCTCTGTTCCGGCAGATGAGTAACGGCATAGTTCAGGTCGTTGATAATAAACTGGAACACATCCTCTTCCCGATTGAGTGGACGAACGGGATTGTCAACCAATTTCTGATTGTCTTCTATGAGAATCACCGGCCCCCAAATACGCAACATATAGAAATATGCACATGCACGCATCAGCCGGGCTTCAGCAATTGCTTTTGTCTTGGCCGCTTCGCTCACACTACCCTGTGTCTGTGTCTCTACCGCATTGATTACAGAGTTAGCCATCGTTACTACCGAGTAAAATCCGCTCCATGCACCCGATAGATTTTCGTCTAATGCTGTCACTTGGAAAGTAACAAACTGCGGATAGTTCCACGGGCTGTACATATCATTGGCACGCCCGCTACCGATAGGAACTATGGAACGTTGATTGTAATCAAACCATGCCCGATTGTAAAGTGGAGCAGTGGCTGCTTCCAACGCTTCATCGGAAGTATAGAACGTAGCGTCTACATAGCTTCCCTCTGGTGCTCTGTCCAGAAAACTGTCACTACATGCTACAAGCAGCAGTGCGGTAGTTGCTATTGCTAATAATTTCCTTTTCATAAATGTTCTCGTTATTTGTCTGGTTAGAAACTAAGGTTAAGTCCGAAAGTATAAATCCGTTGTGAAGGATAACGGGCATTATCGATACCACGCGTCAACACGTCATAATTGTAAGCACCCACTTCCGGATCATATCCTTTGTACTTTGTAAAGGTGAATGCATTCTGGATATTCATATACACCCGCAGATTATCAATATTGAGCTTACTTATCCACTTTTTAGGGAAAGTATAACCTAACGAAATATTCTTGATACGAAGATATGAACCGTCTTCCACAAAGCGGCTGCTCATACGGTTGTTATCATTGGCATTGGCAGCAGTGATGCGCTGCACTTGTGCAGAACCGGCATTCGAAACATAGACATTGGAAAGTGTCGCCGGCTGTGACGGATCAATCAGTTCCACACGGGCAATATTAACAGCCTCTTTCAGCATGCCACTGTTATTCATCGGATTGGTAAATTCTTTACGCAACATATTCACCACTTTATTACCGTATACACCATTGATGAAAACATTCAGATCAAAGCCTTTATAAGAAAAAGAGTTATTAAAACCGTAAGAGAACTTTGGTTCGGGATTACCTAAATAGGTACGGTCTTTCTCATCAATAACACCATTGTCGTCAATATCCTCATAAATATAATCCCCTACCCATATCTCACTTTCAGAGATGTTTTTTCCTTTTGGAATGGCCACTTTCGCACGCTCGCCATTTTTATCGAGGATATAATTGCCATAAGAATCCCGTTTGTAAAAGTCATCTTCTTTTGCAAACATACCTATCACGTTATATCCGTAGAACTGTCCTATCGGCTGTCCTACTTCCGAGTAAGTGTAAGTTTCACTATTGATAGTACCGGAAAGTCCTGCTGTTTCCGTATAAAGTTTTGTAATCTCATTCCTGTTGAATGAAATAGTCAGTCCTGATCTCCACATGAAATCTTTTTTATTGATATTAACCGTATTCAACGTGAATTCCAAACCTTTATTGGTCATGGCACCCGCATTTACCCACGGTGAAGAAATAACACCGTTAACGTAAGAGGGAAGCGATGCTTTCATCAACAGATTATCAGTATTCTTGTAATATCCATCGATAATCAGCTCAACCCGGTTACCAAAAAGATTAATGTCTAGTCCGGCATTCCATGCTTCAGTCTCTTCCCATTTCAAGTTTTCGTTTCCATAGTTCTCCGCATAATATCCGCTTCCCCAAATAGTTGCCACCGTTCTCATCTTTACGCCATAAGCATAGTTGTCTGCCGCTTGATTACCAACCAATCCCCAGCCAAGACGCAGCTTCAAATTATCCAACCAAGAGACGTTCTTCAAGAATTTCTCATTTTTCAACTTCCAAGCAAGAGCTGCCGATGGAAATATACCCCAACGGTTTTTCGGAGCAAACGTGGAAGAGCCGTCACCACGTACGGTAAGTGTTAACAAATAACGGTCATCAAATCCGTAATTAACACGACCGAAGTAAGATTCGATAGCAGAAGAACCTTTGGAACTACTGTTCTTTGCTGTGAGTGAACTACCTGCATCCAGTTCGTGAACAGAGTTGAGGAAATAGTCGCTCCGAGTACCGGAAAGTGACTCCCAATTATTCTCCTGCGCTTCATGTCCCGCCATGGCAGTAATTTGGTGTCGACCAAAAGTATTAGTATAAGTCAGATAAGTCTTTAACGTCCAGTTACTACCGTTACTGGCACTACGGCTACCCAATGACTCTTGGGTATAAAGACCATAGTCATAAGACGGTGTATACTTGTAACTGTTGTTATAATAGTAATTACCTGCATATTCTGCCCGAAAGACCAAGCCTTTGTAGAGCGTAATATCAGCAAAGAAGTCTACATAGAGTTGCAGCCCCTTGTCATAATTCTCACGCATCAATGCTTCCGCTACCGGATTCGTAAAATAAGTACCGTACATGTTTTCCGACTGCATTCCCCACGAGCCGTCAGGATTTTTCGCCGGCACTTCGGGTAACTGTTGTATTGCTGTGCGGATAATATTACCATTGTCAATCGTATTGTTCTGTTGTGTCTTGGCAATAGAGGCACGCAATCCGGTAGAGAGCCAGTTCGTTATCTTATTATCCATATTGACACGGGCAGAAAAACGTTCAAAACTAGAACCGATCCCAATACCATCCTGGCTTAAATAACCACCCGAAAGCGAATAAGTAGTCCCTTCATTTCCTCCGGAGATATTAATCTGATGATTGTGCATGGAGGCATTGCGGAAAATTTCATCCTGCCAGTTCGTTCCCTCTCCCAATAAATTGGGATCTTTAAACTCCTCACGATCTCCAAAGCCCAGCACTTGAGCGCGCAGATTCTGATATTCCGCATATTCGCGTAGATTTAAAACATCCAACTTCTTAGGCAACTGTTGTAGACCATAATATCCTTCGTAGGAAACTTTCGTTTTACCAGCTTTCCCCTGATTAGTGGTAATAAGTACCACACCATTAGAGGCTCTCGAACCATAAATAGCTGTGGCCGAAGCATCTTTCAAAATTTCCATGGAAACGATATCCGATGGATTAATAGAAGACAATACACTGGAGTTACCGTCTGTATTACCAGAAATCGCTACACCATCAATCACATATAGAGGTTCGTTACCATTCAGAGAGTTGATACCACGAATACTCACAGAGATACCTCCACCCGGAGCTCCCGAATTTTGTGTAACGGAAACACCCGCTGCACGTCCCTGCAAAGCTTGGTCTAACGAAGTAACAACAGACTTTTTCAGTTCGTCTCCAGTCACGGAAACAACCGAACCCGTAAGGTCGCTTCGTTTCATGGTTCCATAGCCGACAACTACCACCTCATCCAACGTTTTAGTGTCTTCTTTCAAGACTACGTTAATGACAGGTTTTGTTGCCACCACTTGCTGTTCCATGAAACCGATGTAAGAGAATACCAGCGTCTGTCCGGTAGATACATTCAGCGTATACTTACCGTTCAGGTCTGTAATTGTCCCTGTCGTCGTTCCTTTCACTTGTACGCTTACCCCAATCAACGGTTCTCCGTCAGTTGCAGAAGTTACTATTCCGGACACCTTTAAGTCCTGTGAAGGGGCAGCCTTCAATATCGTTATCGGCAACCAAAGTAATATTGCCAATGCAAGACAGTACCAATGTACAAATGTACATTTTCCAAGAAAGTGTTTATTCATTGTACCTTATTTAAATGGTTAATATTCAATTTAATCCTTCCATAATAGCTGCTATAGACGCTGCATTATGCGGTTGTCCGGTAGTGCGGTCGAACAGCTTTTCGGTATAGCCGGCATCCCAGTACAAGGGAACGAGTTTATTTTTCACGCAGGTCTTTACTACATATTCGATATAGTCATTACGTGATTTCAAATGGTTTTCCAATGCCTCTCCGGTCAACTGATCTCTTAACGTCGGTCCATATTCACCGATGATTACAGGCACATTATCATTAATAAATACATTCAGCGAACCTAATGTAGCTTCTATATCCGCTTCCTGTCCGGTAGAAGACACATCTCCACCTGCAAACGCAGCTCCCCATTGACTCTTGAAATCTTCATCATTAGGCATGATCGTGAAATCATAAGGATCGTAGTAATGACATTCCAGGAAAATACGGTTTTGAACAATATCGAGCGGCATTGTGAAATGCGCCACTGCTTTCGCTACATCCGTATTGTATGCCTGCACAATCAGATGACGGTAGTGGTTACGTCCTCCGGTAGCTCTAACCGTATTGACGAATACCTGATTGAAACCATTCTGCACTCTGTAATTCTCCTCTGTAGGTTGTGCACCGTCAGCATCATCATTATTGACCTCATTGGTTCCGGCAAAAAGCAAACGGTCGTCATAATCCCTGAATTTTAAGGCAATCTGTTTCCACATCGCTTCCAGTCTTTCATCCAAAGCCTCTTTATTGGCATCCACCGGATGATTCAGCCAACCACCTTCCCAATGAATATTGATAATAACATAAAGACCAGCATCAAGCGCAGCTTTCACCGCAGTCTCTACTTTATCCATCCATGCACTCTTAATCTTATACGTTGATGCATCTTCAAACTGATGAGAATAAGCAACAGGCATACGTACAACATCAAAGCCTGCTGCCTTGATTCCCTCGAAAAGAGCCTTATTCGGTGTAGGATTTCCCCAACACGTCTCATCACCGGAAAGACTTCCGTCTTCCCCCACAATCACCGCTTCGAATGTATTACCTATATTTACTCCGGCTTTCATCAATGCCGACAGTTGCATAGAAGTCAAATCACGCATTCCTGTATTATCAGGATCAATATATTCATCGTATGGAGGCACGCTATACATAGACTGTTTGACATTGATAATAATATCAGGAGCACCACTAGCCGAAACAGTGACGGTAGCCGTCCTGTCTTTCTGCGTATCATTCGCCTCTACTGTGATATTTACATATTGTTTCCCTTCCCCGATTGCGTGGGAACTTTTACACCAACTTTCCGAAGTGCTGATATGCCATTCGGACGGACCGTTGATCTGAATAGTCTGCCTGCTTCCACGAGCATCAAATTCCAGATTGCGATATTCCTGTGCCACTTCCAGACTTCCTCCTTTTTCATCACTGTTGCTACATGATATAAAAGAGGTGGTCAGCAACACCAGCATAAATATGACTCGTTTAATACCCAATGGACCAAATAATCCATCACTAAATGACTGTTTTTCCATATTCTTCTATACTATTAGATTAAATTTAAAACCGTTAACTTCGTCTTATCAAAACATATTTGTTTTCCACACCACAAAATTAAGTATTCGACACGTAACTTCGCTTCTGTAATGTTATTCATATAGGGAGCGTTTTGGAAACGATGGGGTGGATTTGTTTTATAAAGGGGATTCATTTGTTTTCTTCCTATTCCCCTTTATACTTAAAGCACTCAAAATCAGCGCACATCTTTGATTCTTTAGAAGCTGATACAGCATAAAGTCCCAAGACGACTCCGGTAAATCCACCTGCTGTTTCAGTGCTTAGATAACGAGTATTCATCTTACCCAAATCATGATATATTCCATTCACTTTATAACCGAAATAATAGTAATTGATATCCGACTTCACCACCAGTTCCACTTCACCACTAGTTGGCAAGGAAACCTCTTTGGCATAATGAGTAATCTCTCCCAGTTTATACCGCAAACCAACAGAACGTTTCTGATCCTTATCCTGACGGACAAATAAATCATAGTGAGAATGAAACTCCATAAAAACGGAAAGTCCCGCTTCATCATTTACTCCCGCTTTCTGCAAGACTACCGGAGCGGATGCTTCCATATCAAAGTGTTCCTGTCGCAAGGCGACAAAGGTAGGACTTTTCCAGTCACTTAGCGTAACAGGAGTTGCTGTCAAACGAAGTTTGCCATCTTTGGTAAAAGTATAATTCTTTGCTTCCGGATTTTGCAAATGAATCCATTCGGGAGAAAGTTTTCCTTCTTTAAAGTCTATCCGTTCCGGTCTGCCTTTCATTTCCTGTTGAGGCAGAGTGGTTACATCCATCTCCAAAGAAATAGTTCCGTTGGCATTGACCACAGGCCAGGCATCCTTATCCCAACGCACCGGAGCCAGATACGTTTCACGTCCCAATGTATGATGAGTTCCCGGCATAATTCTGTATGCCAAGCACACCATCCACCAAGAACCATCGGTGCCTTCCACCAGATCAGCATGCCCTGTTCCCTGAATCGGACTGGATTGTCCCGACTCATTGGCATGGGTCAGAATAGGATTTGCCGGATTTCCCTGATAAGGACCGTCTATGTAACGACTGCGGGCAATGGTTACTTTATGTCCCAATTCCGTACCACCCTCTGAAATCAGCAGATAGTACCAGCCGTCTTTCTTATAAATGTGTGGACCTTCGGCATATCTGCCTCCGGTACCGTTCCATATTCGTTTGGAAGAAAAAAGCTGTTTGCCTGTCATGGGGTCAATCTCACACAGGTTGATGTATCCATCCGGATTACTGACCATAAAACATTTGCCATCTTCAAAATAAAGCGAAGGATCGATGCCTCCTTGTTCGAGCCAGACAGGTTCCGACCATTCACTACGGGGATCAGTAGTATGTACCAGGAAATTCCCCTTACCGGAAACGTTAGTCGTAATCATGTAAAACACTCCATCATTGTAACGAATGGTAGGAGCAAAAATACCGCTTCCCGAATTGGCATTAGTCAGATCAAGCTGGGACGGACGAGTCAGACAGTTTCCTATCTGCTCCCAATGCACAAGGTCTTTGCTATGAAACAAAGGCACTCCGGGGAAATATTGAAAGCTGCTGTTGACTAAATAATAATCATCCCCTGCCTTGCAAACACTCGGATCGGGATGGAAACCGGGAATTACAGGATTACTGTAACCTTGAGCCGATGATTTGCATACAGAACAAAGCGAGATGAAAATAAGGAATAAAGCGTTTCGCATATCATATAATTTAAGAGTTAAACATCTTTTGCCAGCCGACGATACAAAAGTAGATGTTTTTCCCCAAGGAGACATGGTATTTCGTTCACACCCGGTCTGCTAAATGTTTTACCCATACGCACAGAATGTTTCCCTTTTGCGTATGATTTGTTTTCACCCCTCTTCAGCTTAGTCCAAGCAGCGAAAATCGAACCAGTCAAAGTCGGCCGGATTTGTATTTGCCTGCCCATTACCGGAAGCATACATACCTATAAATACACCGGTAAATCCACCTACCACTTCATTAGAGACATCACGCGTGGAAGCCATCCCTAACACTTCAACAGCGTGACCGGCTTTCACCTCAAACGTATATGCCGTCTTGGTAGCAGTGATGGATAAAATTACATCTCCGGTGGCAGGAAGTTCTTTATAGATTGTATCAACAACCTTATCTTTCAAAGTCTTACGAAGCATGGCGGTCCGCTGACCATTCCTCTTTGTTATCAGCAAATCATAATGATTCTTATCATCCGCTCTTACTACCAGTCCCGCCTCTTCATTTTCCACTTTCGGAATAAAGTTGACTTTTGCAGATGCAGTCAGATTGAAAGCAGCCTGCCGGCGGCCGATAAAAGAAGGAGAATCATTCGTTGTGAAGTTGATTGCTGTTCCTTTCAGACGCAGCGAGCCCGGCTTCTCCGTCAATGACCAGAACGAATGAGCAGGATTACGGATAAAAGTCCAGTCCAACCCCAGCGTTTCCGCATCGAAATCATCACGAACCGGTTGTTTCGCCCAAACATGTGACGGCAGGTTAGGGAAGGGATATGTTTCCTGTACGACGCCATCTTTACCCACTTTAGGCCAACCGTCGGCATCCCACGTCACAGGTGCCAGGAAAGTTTCACGTCCCAAATGCTGGAACTTGCCATCCACAGGTCTTATTCCCAGACAAACTGCCCACCAGCTTCCGTCTTTCAGTTGGACAAGATCCGCATGCCCTATTGCCTGGAAAGGATGTCCGGGGCAATTCATATTCGAAAGAACCGGATTCACAGGACTGGGTTCATAAGGTCCCCAAGGGGATTTGCTCCGTTATATGACTTCCCGGTGCTCATAACCCGTTCCTCCTTCGGCAGACATGATATAATAGAATTCACCCATTTTATAGAAGTGAGGTCCCTCCGGTGAAGAACCTCCCAGACCGGCAGCCACTTTCCGCAAGGGTTCGACAAACTTCCCGGTTTCCGGGTCCATTACTCCCAAAAGGAAGCTGCCTTGATTATCCGGACTCAAAAAGTACATCTTTCCGTCAATAAACTCAATAGACGGGTCTACATACCAGTTCCCCACCCATACCGGATCAGACCAGGGACCCGCAGGATTCTTGGCCGTCACATAGAATACTCCTTGCGAACCTTTCCCGCCATAATTCGTGCCAATCACATAGAATGTACCCTCATGATAGCGCAACGTCGGAGCATACTGTCCGCCGGTGGAGGCACTGCATCCCATCAACGGATTATTTTCCGGACGGGACAGGGCATGCCCGATCAGTTTCCAATGAACAAGGTCTTTACTATGATAAACCGGTAGACCGGGAAAATACTCAAAGGTAGACGTAACCAAATAAAAATCATCTCCCACCCTGCAAATACTCGGATCGGGATTCATTCCTGTAATAATAGGATTCCTGAATGTCTCCTGTGCGATAGAGACATTATTAGCCATCCATAATCCGATTAAGATTAATAAAAGTCTGCAACTGTTCTTCATCATTCTTATTTTTAAAGTTTGTACTGATGGCAAAGTTCACCATAATCCGGCAAAAACAAGGTGTGTTATGTTTCGAGCAAGAGAATAGAATGTATCTTATTGGGGCATCATATGTATTCAATTGCATTTCGCCCTTTCGAGTGACTGCAAATCTTTCTACATTTGTGGTAGAATTTAAGTCTCACTCTAAAAATATCAACTCATGAAAAGCATTAAGAAAATGGTATTAGTATCAGCCTTTGCCGGTACCTGCCTTACAACTCACGCGCAGGCTACCCCTCCCGCCATCCCAGCCGATCCGGCTATTGAAGCTAACATCCGGCAATGGCTTCAGAGAATGACCCTCGAACAGAAGATCGGTCAGATGTGTGAAATCACCATTGATGTGGTGTCTGACCTTGAAACCAGCCGTGAGAAAGGATTCTGTCTAAGCGAGGCGATGCTCGACACGGTTATCGGTAAATATAAGGTAGGCTCACTACTGAATGTCCCTCTGGGAGTAGCACAGAAGAAGGAGAAGTGGGCGGAAGCCATCAAGCAAATACAGGAGAAATCAATGAAAGAAATCGGCATCCCGTGCATCTATGGAGTAGACCAGATTCATGGAACGACCTACACGCTGGACGGAACGATGTTTCCGCAAGGCATCAACATGGGAGCCACTTTCAACCGGGAACTGACAAGGAAAAGTGCCGAAATATCTGCCTATGAAACCAAAGCAGGATGCATCCCCTGGACGTTTGCCCCCGTTGTCGATTTAGGTCGTGACCCGCGCTGGGCACGTATGTGGGAGAACTATGGAGAAGATTGTTATGTAAATGCAGAAATGGGCGTGTCGGCCGTAAAGGGATTTCAGGGAGAAGATCCGAACCGCATCGGAGCATACCATGTAGCTGCCTGTATGAAGCACTATATGGGTTATGGTGTACCCGTTTCCGGGAAAGACCGTACTCCTTCTTCCATCTCACGCAGCGATATGCGTGAAAAACACTTCGCTCCTTTCCTGGCTGCCGTGCGTCATGGTGCATTGAGCGTGATGGTGAATTCTGGCGTTGACAACGGCCTGCCTTTTCATGCCAACCGTGAATTACTGACCGAATGGCTGAAAGAAGACTTGAACTGGGACGGTCTGATTGTAACAGACTGGGCGGACATAAACAATCTCTGCACACGGGATCATATTGCTGCCACCAAGAAAGAAGCCATCAAGATTGCCATCAATGCCGGAATCGACATGTCAATGGTTCCTTATGAAGTGAGTTTCTGCGATTATCTGAAAGAGTTGGTTGAAGAAGGAGAGGTATCTATGGAACGCATCGACGATGCAGTAGCCCGTGTGTTGCGTTTGAAATATCGTCTGGGATTATTCGACCATCCGTATTGGGACATTAAGAAGTATGACAAGTTCGGTTCTAAGGAATTTGCGGCCGTTGCCCTCCAGGCTGCCGAAGAATCGGAAGTGTTATTGAAGAATGACGCACATACCCTGCCGATAGCGAAAGGCAAAAAGATTCTGCTGACCGGGCCGAACGCAAACTCCATGCGTTGCCTGAATGGCGGATGGTCGTATAGCTGGCAGGGACACGTTGCCGATGATTACACGCAGGCATATCATACAATCTACGAGGCTTTGTGTGAGAAATACGGAAAAGAGAATATTATCTACGAACCGGGAGTCACCTATGCTCCTTACAAAAACGATAACTGGTGGGAAGAAAACAAACCGGAAATTGAAAAACCGGTAGCAGCGGCAGCACAGGCAGATATTATCATCGCCTGCATTGGCGAAAACTCTTATTGCGAAACTCCCGGTAACCTGACGGATCTTACCTTATCGGAAAATCAGCGCAATCTGGTAAAGGCTCTGGCCGCTACGGGTAAACCTATCGTTTTGGTTCTGAACCAGGGACGTCCGCGTATTATCAATGACATAGAGCCTTTGGCAAAAGCTGTCGTCAACATCATGCTGCCAAGCAATTATGGTGGCGATGCACTTGCTAACTTATTGGCCGGTGATGCCAACTTCAGTGGAAAAATGCCGTTTACTTATCCCCGCCTAATCAACGCTTTGGCAACTTATGACTACAAACCTTGTGAAAATATGGGGCAAATGGGAGGTAACTACAATTATGATTCGGTGATGGATATTCAATGGCCGTTCGGCTTCGGATTAAGCTATACCAATTATAAATATAATAACCTAAAAGTAGACAAACCGACTTTCAATGCCGATGATGAGCTGATATTCACGATTGATGTAACCAATACGGGCAAAGTTGCCGGAAAAGAAAGTGTGTTGTTATTCTCTAAAGACTTGGTGGCAAGCAGTACACCGGACAATATCCGTCTGCGGAACTTTGAAAAGATCTCTCTGAAACCGGGAGAAACAAAGACTGTTACGTTGAAGCTAAAAGGAAGCGATTTGGCATTTGTCGGGTATGACGGTAAGTGGAGACTGGAAAAAGGAGATTTCAAGATCAAATGCGGTGACCAATGGATTGATATTGTATGCGATCAGACGAAAGTGTGGAATACTCCGAATAAAAATACTCTTCATTAACAAGCTTCTTCTCATATATAAAAAATCACTTTTCTCTATCACCTATCACCGACGGCAATCAAATACCTTATTCATCGAGGTTTCCGGCGGTGATAGGTTGTTTTTCAACCTATCACCACATCTGTCACCTATCACCGCAAAAAAACACTACTTTCATCACATTTTTGCAAAGACAACCTGAATAGCTATGACTTAGAGAGCCATTTCTTTCTTTTCTTCACAGGAGCCATCACCAATTTAGTATGCAGTTCTCTGATCTCATATAAATCGAACCTTTCCTGTATATACACATACATGATGACCAAATGGATGAGTTCTTTATTCGAACATGAGAGTTCATCTTTTGACAGCCCGTCTATCACTATATTCAATAAACAGAGAGAACACTGCAATTCAGCTTTTGACAATTGGTCTACGCTTTCAATATTTGCAAAGCTAGGCCAGTTTTCTTTCATAAAACTAAGCTTGTCGACGGAGCGTTCTAAATCGTGCTTCATCAGGCAGGAACAGGAACAAGTAAGGTCACTCATAACTATCATTTTTTAATTATGTGTTCCCGTTTGCCAATAAAAAAGGCGCGGAAACTATTACTGTACTATCCTCCGACGGCTCTGGTAAGCCTACACCTGAATAATAAGCAATAGCTCCACGCCCGTTGAGATATATAACAAATATATATACAACATGGACGTGGAGACCGGTCACTTATTATCTGCAGGTGTTAAATTTACCAGATTTACGGAGCAGATAATAAAAACACTTTCTCCAATTCAAAAGTAAACGTATCTTCTCTCTGAAGACACGCTACAAATATAACTATATTTTTCAGACAATGCCACTGTTATCACAGTAAAATAGTTTAATTCTCCCTTGCCCTATATCTATCAAATAGAACAAGGCATATAAATACCTACAACAAGTAGGAATACTTTGCTTTTCTCCCTGATATAGTTTATCTTTGCTACCGATATAGTTCATTCTTCATGGCCGTGGCGAATTCCTACCACGGCCGTGAAAAGATACTACCACAGCCATGACGAGATCTCTCCACGGCCGTGGGAAACTAATGATAAAGGCACCGGAAGATAACTATCCCTATGCCTTAGTCCAAGAATAAAGGCAGGATAACTTATAAAAGCCGCTTGATAGCAAACAAACAACAGCTATATAACACCCTCCCCCTAAGTCCGAAGATGATCGATTAGCTTCGCAACAAAAAAAACAATGTCCTTATAGGCTTACAACGATAAATTTAAAATACGTAGTAATGTATAAGGCGAAAACAAATTAATAATGGCAATACAATTTGAATTGTACAAGACTCCCCGTCCCAAGGATGAGGAAGACAAAGAAACGTACCACGCACGTGTAGTCAACTTCCAACACATTGACACAGACTATCTGGCAAAAGAAATCCAGATAGCCACTTCTCTAACTGAAGGGGATGTAAAGTCTGTTCTCGAATCTCTAAGTCATTTTATGGGGGATCGTCTTCGGGAAGGACAAAGCGTCCATCTGGATGGCATCGGTTATTTCCAGATAAAGCTGAATAGTCAAGAACCTATCACCTCGCCCAAACTAAAAGCGAATCAGATAAAACTCAAAGCCAACATCAGCTTTAAAGCGGATGCCAAACTGAAAAGGTCAGTCAGTGTTGTTCATGTGGAGCGAAGTAAACTGAAACCCCATTCGGCTGTCCTTTCAAATGACGAGATAGACAAATTGCTGACAAACTACTTCAAGAGCAACCCTGTATTAACCCGTCGCGACTTTCAAAGACTGTGTGGCTTTACCCCTACCACTGCCGCACGGCAAATCAAACGGCTGAAAGAGGAGGAGAAGAAGTTGAAGAATATCAATACTTATTATCATCCGATTTACATGCCGATGCCGGGATATTATGGCAAGGCGGAGATAAAGACAGATGAATAAAAGGAACAAACATTATACAGAAATAAAATGAAATCAGAAGAAATAAAAGGACTATTTAAGCAGTTTGAGAGCATTGTTTGCGAATACAACAAAGTGGAATGTTGGAGTGCGAGAGAACTTTATCCACTGTTGGGATATTCTCAATGGCGTAACTTCCTGTCTATCATAGAAAAAGCAAAAGCTGCATGTAAAAATGCCGGAGAAAATATTACTTATCATTTTGCTGACGTCAGCAAAATGATAATATTAGCCAAAAGTGCTGAAAGAGAGATAGATGATATTCTACTTACCCGCTATGCTTGTTATCTGGTAGCACAAAATGGAGATTCCCGAAAGCAAGAAATTGCCTTTGCTCAAAACTATTTTGCAATACAAACCCGCCGTGCAGAATTAGTAGAGCAACGTTTAATAGAATATGAACGTGTCCAAGCACGCACCAAACTAGCCGAGACAGAGAAACTTCTCTCGGGTGTTTTATATGAAAGAGGAGTTGACAATCAAGGATTCGCCATTATACGTTCCAAAGGAGATAAAGCACTGTTTCACATGGACACCAAAATGTTAAAGCGTAAACTTGGCGTACCTGATAGCCGACCATTAGCTGATTTTCTTCCGACCATCAGCATAAAAGCTAAAGACTTTGCCGCAGAAATGACCTCTGTGAATGTTCAGCAAAAAGACCTATACGGACAAACTGCCATTGAAAATGAACATGTTGACAATAATGTCGCAGTCAGAGATATGCTTGTTGGCAGAGGCATATTTCCTGAACAAATCTCTGCAAATGAAGATATTAAAAAAGTAGAAAGACGTTTAAAAGGAGAAGAAAAGAAACTAAATGGCTCCTCAAAAACAAAAAGATAATCATTATCAATACCCCATAAGTGCAAATTTTGCACTTATGATAATATACTTGTCACTTTTCTTTATCCCACTATCCAAGCTATTATAAACAAGGATACAATATAAAGAAAGAAAAATTAAAAAGGGAAATCCAGTTGTTGATAATCGTATTTATCAAGTGTGTCCAGACCGTAAGTGTAATCGGTAATCACACGCAAGAGCCCATTGGCCTCATCCAGCGTCAATTGTTTGTGTTCGATAACGTTAGAAAGAAGGCGCACGGTGCTCTTCAGGTCTTCCAGTTGAGCAGCTTTGACCTGCTGATTAATCGTAACCCTTAATCAGGTAGTCCTTCAGGATTTTGTTCGCCCAAATTTATGTGCAGCAGCACATAAATCTGGTTATGAAGAGTTGGAGATTATGTAATGTTAGATTTATAAATAGT